>DATHSN010000102.1:0-15486 GCA_035464115.1 Acidimicrobiales bacterium
GACCCGGCCCCCGATCCGGGGGTCAAGACCATCGGCAGCGCCCCACCTGAGGGCCGGGTGGTGTAAACACCGCCTTGACGACCCGGAAGCGTAAAGTTAGGGTTTACGCGTGTGGAGATCGTCTCATCGGCTCGGAAGCACGGTCTCGACGATGCCTCGATCACCCACGCCTGGGAGAACGCGATGAGGTACGTCGAGTACGAGTACGACGGCGAGGAGAGGCTCCTCGTGATCGGGCCCGATCCCGCAGGCCACCTCCTCGAACTCGTCGCAGTCCCCGCAGACGAGCCCACCCGAATCGTGCATGCCGATCAACTCCGCCCGAAGTTCCACGACTTCCTCCGATGACAAGAGGCACCCCATGACGACCAAGCACCACACCGACTCCGCCAGCGGACTTGATCACGTCGATCCTGCGACTCATCGAGCACGCGACGCGACCCACTTCCGTCGCATCATCGCCGCCCGCCAGCGCATCGACGAAGCCGAGCACGAGCTTCGAGCCGCTGTGCAGGCGGCTCGCGACGCGGGCGACTCCTGGACCGTGATCGGCGCCGCACTGGACACCACTCGCCAAGCCGCCTACCAGCGGTTCGGGCGATCCTGAGCGCTCGACCAGCGATCGGAGTCTCCACACCCAGGCCGGTTCGATGCCCGCTGACACATGCCGGGTGAGTTCGAGCCGGCGCCGAACCTACCGGCCGCTGAGCGCGAGCTCGACGGCTCGGTCGATGTCGACCTCCTCGAGCACCGCCACCACCCGGCGTCCGTCGGCGCGGTCGGTGAGCGACGCCTCCACCAGCTCGCGCCGGTGGTCGGCGAGGCGGTCGGGCACGTCGACGAGCACGTCGCCGACGAGGATCCCGTGCAACCGCGACCGGTCGCCGCGCTGGCGGGGATGGTGGAACTCGACGAGCCCCGACCGCAGCGACCCGTCGCGAGCGAGCAGCGGGCGGCGGCGCCCGGTGGTGGCCTCGATCCGCTCGAGCACCCCGAGCAGCACGTGGTGCTGGGCCCGGGTCCGCCGGTCGCAGAAGGCCACGGCGTCGGCCGCGGTGAGCGCGGTCTGGGCCCGCTCGAGGACGTCGACCGCGGGGTGGTAGGTGGCCTTGCGGGTACCCGAGCGCGTGCGGCGCATCTCACGCCCGGTGGGACGCACCCGGGGCACCTTGGCGAGGGGACCGCTCATCATCCACCGCGCCGCCCGCTGGCCGTTGGCCCGGGCCTGGCGCAGCAGGTCGTCGTCGTAGGCGTCGGACGGCAACAGGTCGACGTCGCGCGCCGCGGTGCGGATGGTGCCGAGCGCCGCCACCAGCACCCGGTTCTCGTCGGTGTCGTGGTCGCGGCGCGGCACCGAGCACACGAACAGGTCGGGGGCCCCGGCGCTCGCGCCGCGGGCCGCCGTCGTCTCGCTCCACAAGATGGGGCCGCGGATCTCGCCGTAGCAGCGCTCGGGGCGTGAGCGCACCGTGGTGCTGAGCGCGCGCGCGATGACGGGCATCCGCCCGAGGAGGCGGTCGACCGCCGGCCCGGTGGCCACGCGGGTGCCGGCCAGCTGGGCGACCACGTCGTGGGTGAGCCCGAGCAGCGCGTCGAACGCCTCGACCGCGTCGAACGGCCGGTGCAGGCGCACCCACAGCTGCTCGGTGGCGGCGCTGTCGTCGATCACCGCGACCTCAGATCGCGAGCTCGATGCCGAGCACCTCGCCGATGGTGCGCTGGGCCTCGCGGCGCTCGGCGTCGTCGAACAGCGGCTCCACGGAGCGGTACAGCGCGGTGGCCTTGAGGTCGTCCATGCCCTCGAACTGGGGCAGGAAGTAGGCGTAGAACACCTCGTAGAGCAGGCGCGACTCCGAGGGTCCGTCCTGGGCCCGACGCGCCGCGTAGCGGGCGGCGTCGAGGTACACCGCGGGACCGAGGTCGCTGAAGGCCCGGAGCCCGAGCAGCTGGGTCACCACCTGGCCGGGGCCGTCGAGCAGCTTCTCGTAGGCGGCGTCGTCGGGGGTGCCGACCTCGATGAACGCGAAGCGCCGCATCAGCGCGTACGACATCTCGAACAGCAGGTTCTTGTCGAACACGTTCATGGTGGCGATGATCCGCCACGACGACGGCAGCTTGATGACGTCGGTGTCGTCGGGTGGCTCGACGCCGGTGGGCACCAGTGACAGCGGCTTGGACTGGCCGGCCCGCTTGAACGGCAGCACCACCGGGGAGCCGGACAGCACCGTGAAGAGCTGGCCGAACGCCCGATCGAAGTTCGAGCGGTTCAGCTCGTCGATCACCAGCCAGCGACCGCTCATGATCGCCTCGACGAACAGGCCGGGTCGGAAGATCAGGCCCTCGGCGGTGGGCTGCAGGCCGCCGATGGTCTCGAAGGTGGTCCACTCGCTCGTGGCGGTGGTGGGCAGGTAGCCGGTGCACATCATCGCCTGCTGGGCGACCTCGGCCGCCAGGTAGGCGAGCGTGGTCTTGCCGGTTCCCGGCGGCCCGGTGAGGATCACGTGCTTGCCGGCGTCGATGGCGGCCACGAGCTGGTCGAGCACGTAGGGCGGCAGCAGGAGGCCGCGCTCGGCGATGGCCCGGTCGAGCTCGTCGCGATGGAATCCGGACATTCAGCGGCCCTCCCGGGCTCGGCGGACGGGGGGTGCGAGGCGGGCCTCGGCGGGGTGGGGGAGCGGCTCGGCCCGACGGTCGCGCTCGAGGTGGTCGACGACCGCCTCGTAGAGATCGTCACCGACCAGCTCGACGATCTCGTCGCGCAGGGCGCGGTACACGGGCCGGTCGCCGACGAAGGCGTGGGGCGATTCGGTGCACCACCAGTGGAACTCGTCGCCGCCGTCGCCCCAGTCGCGCCGGGTCCACTCGCGCAGCACGGTGGTGGTGTGGCCGTGCTCGTCGGTGAGCCCGACCAACCGCAACGGGAGCTGCCAGCACACGTCGGGCTTCCAGTCGAGCGGCCGCTCGCCGGCCTCGAGCGCGGCCCGGTGCAGTGCGCACCCGGCGCCGCCCGGGAAGCCGGGCCGGTTCAAGAAGATGCACGCGCCGTCGACCAGGCGCGACACGGTGGCGCTCCCGCTGCGCTTCGACCAGCCGCCCCGCTGGCGGGCAACCCCCCGGTGCTGCCACTGGGCGTCGGTGAGGCGCGCCGCGTGGGCGTCGACGCGGCGGCGGTCGTCGTCGTCGGTGAGGTGGGCGCCGTAGGAGCAGCAGCCCTGCTCGAGCTCGGGGCTCGGCCCGGTGAGCACGCCCGGGCAGCCGCGGCCGAAGATGCAGCTCCACGAGCTGGTGAGGAACGTGAGGTCGAACATCCAGGTGTCGCCGTCGTCGTCGACGAACGACACCCACTCGTGGGCGGCGTCGGTGGGGGAGCCCGCGCTCGTGGTCACGGCGGCGAGGGTAGTGGTCGCCGTCACGGCGACGGTGACGCACCGGTCGGGCAGACTGTCGGCGATGCGCCGGCCGACCCTCCCCCGCCGATCCGGACACGGGTCCCGGGGTGGCGACGCGGCGGTGCGGGGGCCCGATGCCGCGCTCGTCGCCGACCTGCGGGGCGCGCTCGACGACGACCGGGTGCACGACAGCGCCCTCGACCGGTCGCTCTACGCGCACGACGCCTCGGTGATCGAGGGCGGGCGCGCCGGCCCGATCTGCTTCCCGCTCGACACCGCCGAGGTGGCCGCCTGCGTGCGCACCGCACGCGCCCACGGGCGGGCCATCGTCCCGCGGGGGGCGGGCACCGGTCTCGCGGGTGGGGCGGTGCCGTTCGACGGTGCGGTGGTCGTGTCCACCACCCGGATGGACCAGATCGTGTCGGTCGACGTGGCCGAGCGGGTGGCGTGGGTGCAGCCGGGGGTCGTGAACCTCGACCTCACCCACGCCCTGCGGGGCACGGGCCTGCACTTCGCGCCCGATCCGTCGAGCCAGCAGTCGTGCACCATCGGTGGCAACGTGGCCAACAACTCGGGCGGACCGCACTGCCTGGCCCTCGGGGTCACGAGCGCGCACGTCCTGGCCGTCGAGGCCGTGCTCCCCGACGGCGAGGTGGTCGTGCTCGGCGGGCTCGACGCCGACCCCCCGGGTCTCGACCTGCGGGGCGCGTTCGTCGGCGGCGAGGGCACCCTCGGCATCGCCACCAACATCGCCGTGCGCCTCACCCCCGACCCGCCGGCGGTGCGGACGCTCCTGCTCGACTTCACCACCGTCGACGCGGCCGCCGCCACCGTGTCGGGCATCATCGCCGCCGGCATCGTGCCGGCCGCGGTCGAGATGATGGACGCCCGCATCACCCGCGCCGCCGAGGAGTTCACCGGGGCCGGCTACCCGCTCGACGCCGCCGCGGTGCTGCTGGTCGAGGTCGACGGCGCCCCCGCCGGGGTGGCCGCCGACGCGGCGCGGGTGGCCGAGGTGGGCCGGGCCCACGGGGTGCGCCACGTGCGCGACGCCGTCGACCCCGCCGAACGGGCCCTGCTCTGGAAGGGCCGCAAGACCGCGTTCGGGGCGGTGGCGCGGGTCAAGCCCAACTACTACCTCCACGACACCGTCGTGCCCCGCACCCGGTTGCTCGAGGTGCTGCGCCAGGTCTACGAGATCGCCGAGCGCCACGACGTGCTGGTGATGAACGTGTTCCACGCCGGCGACGGCAACCTGCACCCGCTGCTCGTCTACGACGCACGGGAGCCCGGGGTGGCCGAGCGGGTCCACGCCGCCGGCCACGAGATCGTGGAGGCGTCGATCCGTGCGGGGGGCGTGCTGTCGGGCGAGCACGGCATCGGGCTCGAGAAGCGCGACCTGATGCCCCTGCAGTTCAGCCCCGACGATCTCGCCGCCCAGGCCCGCTTGCGGTGCGCGTTCGACCCCGACGGGGTCTGCAACCCCGACAAGGTCCTCCCGCGGGGTGCGTCGTGCGCCGACGTCGCCGCGCTGCGCGAGGTCCCCGAGGGCGCATGGCTCTGAGCGACGTGGGCCCCCGCCCCTTCGACGAGGTGCTGCACGCCTTCGCCGAGGCGGTGGGCCCCGAGGGTCCGGTCACGGTGGTCGGGGGACGCTCGGCGTGGGAGGTCGGCGGTCCGGTGGCGGCCGACGCGCGCGAGGTGCGGGCCCCGGCGGGGGTGGTGGCCATCGAGCCCGCCGAGATGACCGTGCGGGTCCGGGCCGGCACGCCGGTCGAGGACCTGGCCGCGGCGCTCGCCGAGGTCGGCCAGGAGGTCGCGCTGCCGGCCCGACCGGGCGGCACGGTCGGCGGCGCCCTCGCCGTCGGATGGAGCGACCTGCGGCGCCTGGGCCGGGGCCCGATCCGCGACGCCCTCCTCGAGGCGTCGGTGGTCGGCGCCGACGGGCGGTTGGTGCGCGCCGGGGGTCCCACGGTGAAGAACGTCACCGGCTACGACCTGTGCCGGCTCCTCGTCGGCTCGCTCGGCACCCTCGCCTGCATCGGCGAGGCGGTGCTCCGCACCCGCCCCCTCCCGGCGGCCGCGGCCTGGCTCTCGGGACCGGCCGACCCTGCCCTGGTGCGGGCCACCGTGCACCGTCCCGCCGCCATCCTGTGGGACGGCCGGACCGTGTGGGTGCGCCTCGAGGGCGATCCCGGCGACGTCGCCGCCGACACCCGGAGCCTGGCCGCCCACGGCCTCGAGCCCGCCGATGGCCCGCCCCGCTTGCCGCCGCACCGGTGGTCGGTCGACCCCGCCACCCTCGGTGCGCTCACCGGCACCTTCGTGGCCGAGGTGGGGGTCGGCACCGTCCACCACACCGATCCCCCTCCGGTGAGCGCGATCGCCGCCGGTGTGCGTACGCTCAACCTCCGCATGCGGCAGTCGTTCGACCCCCTCGGCCGGCTCAACCCCGGCCGCGACCCGTTGGCCCGATGACCGGCTCCCCCGGCACCGTTCCCCCTGGCGTCGTCGTCTCGCTGGCGCGCCCCGCCGGTCCGCTCGGGCTCGACGACGACGAGCTGTCGGCGTGCGTGCAGTGCGGGCTCTGCCTGCCGCACTGCCCGACGTTCCGGGTCACCGGCGACGAGCTGCGCTCACCCCGGGGGCGCATCGCGGCCATGCGGGCCGTCGAGCGCGACGGGGCCCCGATCGACGACGCCTTCGTCGCGGCCATCGACACCTGCGTGCAGTGCCGGGGCTGCGAGCCCGCGTGCCCGTCGGGGGTGCCCTACGGCCACCTGGTCGAGGCCACCCGCGAGGTCCTGGCTGCCGACGGCCGGATCACGCCCCGCTGGCGGCGCCCCGGCTACCGGATCCTCGGACACCACCGGGTCCTCCTCGCGGCCAGCACGGTGCTGGCGCTGGCCCAACGGCTCGGCGTGGTCCCCAGCGCCCGGCTGGGCCTCCCCGCCCGGCTCCCGGTGCGCCGCCCGGCGCTGCGGTCGTCGGGCGACGACGTCGTGATCTTCACCGGGTGCGTCATGGACGCCTGGCAGCGCGACGTCCACCTGGCCGCGGCCGCCATCGTCGAGTCCACCGGCCGGGGCGTGCGGTTCTCCGGTGCGGCGGCCGCGTGCTGCGGTGCGCTGGCCCACCACGCCGGTCTGGTCGACGAGGCCCGCCGACGGGCCCGCCAGGTCGTGGCCGCGCTCGACGGCGACGCGCCGATCCTGGTCGACTCCGCCGGGTGCGGCGCCGCGCTGCGCGACGTCGGGCGCCTGCTCGGCACCCCCGAGGCCGAGGCCGTCGCAGCCCGTGTGCTCGACGTGCACGAGTGGATCGCCGACCACGTCGCCGAGCTGCCGACCCCGACCGGCGGGCACCGCCCGCACCTCGCCGTGCACGATCCCTGCCACCTGCGCCACGTCCAGCGGGCCCACCTGTCGGTGCGCGCCGCGCTGGCGCCCGTCGCCGACCTCGTCGAGCTCGACGACGACGGCCTGTGCTGCGGGGCCGGGGGGGCCTGGTCGGTCGAGCACCCCGCCATGGCGGCCGACATCCGGGCCCGCAAGCTCGCCGCCATCGCCCGGTCGGGCGCCACCACGGTGGTCAGCGCCAACCCGGGGTGCACGCTGCACCTGGCCGCCGCGGGCGTCGACGTGCGCCACCCCGTCGAGGTGCTGGCCGAGCAGCTGGGGGTGCGCGGTGGCCGGTGAGCTCGACGACGTCCGACGGCGCCTCGAGTCGATCTCCGAGGAGCTCGCCGATCTCGCCATCGACCGGCTCCGCCAGTCGATCGACGCGGGTGGGAGCGAGCTGCCGATCGACGAGCGACGCCTCACCCGCGCCCGGCGGGCGATCGAGAAGGCCATCGACATCCTCCGGGAGCCCGACGATGGCGACCGGTGACGAGACGGATCAGGAGAAGGTCGTGACGGGGTTCTACGTGGTGGTCACCGGCGCGCCGGGGAGCGGCAAGACCGAGCTGGCCCGGCCGCTGGCCGCCGAGCTGGGTCTGCCGCTGTTCAGCAAGGACCTCATCAAGGAGGCCCTCTTCGACGAGCTCGGCACCGGCGACCGGTTGTGGGCCCGTCGGCTCGGGCGGGCGAGCATCACCACGCTCTACCGCCTGGCCGCCCACGCCCCCGCCGCGGTGCTCGAGGCGGTGTTCCAGCGCGACGCGGCGTTGAGCGATCTCAAGGAGCTCGGCAAGCCCCTCATCGAGATCCACTGCAGCTGCGAGCCCGACGTGGCCCTCGCCCGCTTCGACGAGCGCGCCGCCGGCGACCGCCATCCCGGCCACCTCGACGAGCGCCAGCCCCGCAACAAGCTGGCCGAGCTGGTCCAGGACGGCTGCACCCCGCTCGGCCTCGGAGGACCGCTCCTCCCGGTCGACACCGAGGGCCCCGTCGACGTGGCCGCGGTGGCCCGGTGGGTCCGGGCCCAACCCGAGTTCCGCCCGGTGCTCTGATCACCGGCCGCCGGAGCGCGGTCGCTCAGGGGTGGTCGTTGTCGCTCAGCCCGGCCCGGTCGACCGCCACGGTGCGCTCGGCGTCGTCGTCGGTGACGACCTCGCCCGACGTCGCCAGGTCGGCGGGGGCGAGGGCGTTCAACCGGTCGATGAGCTGGCGCAGGCGGGCGTGGCTCGCCTGGTCGAAGCGGAACCCGAAGCGGTGCAGGTCGACGACGTCGTGGTCGGCCAGCTCCGCGGGGGCGGGTTCGAGCCGCTCGAAGCCGCCCGAGGTGGCGATGTCGGCGAACTCCGCGCCGAGCTCGCTCAGCTCGGCGTCGCTGAGCGGCGCGCGGTGGCGGACCACCAGCCGTCGGCCGACGTAGCGGATCGAGTGGTAGTTGCGGTAGAAGCCGACGATCTCGTCGACCGCGGCCTCGACGTCGTCGGTGCAGAACACCAGCCCGAGGTCGCGCTCGTTGATGAGGCCCCCGTCGAGCAGCTCCTCGCTGACGAACGACCGCCAGCGATCCCAGTAGCTCGAGCCCGGGGGATCGAGCAGCACGACCGGCGCCGGTGAGGTCTTCCCCGTCTGGATGAGGGTGAGCAGCTCGAAGGTCTCGTCCATGGTGCCGAAGCCCCCCGGGAGCAGGCAGAAGCCGTCGGACTCCTTGACGAAGGTGAGCTTGCGGGTGAAGAAGTAGCGGAAGTTGATGAGCTTGGGGTCGCCGGCGATCACCGAGTTGGCGATCTGCTCGAACGGCAGCTGGATGTTGATGCCGAACGAGCGGTCGCGCCCGGCGCCCTCGATGCCCGCAGCCATGATCCCCGGGCCCGCGCCCGTCATCACCATCCAGTCGCGGTCGGCCATCGCCTCCGAGAAGCGGGCCGCGGCCAGGTAGGCCTCGTCGTCGGGCTGGATGCGCGCCGACCCGAACACCGACACCTTGCGGGCGTGGCGGTAGGGCGCGAACACGTGGAACGCGTAGCGCATCTCCTTGAGCGCGTAGTTCGCGATCTTGAGCTCGCGGCGGGCGACGTGCTCGCGGCCCATGCGCAGCGACGACGCCACCAGCTCGAAGATCAGGTCGGCGTCGTCGGCGATGCCAGCGGCGGCGACGAGGTCGGCCACCCGCCGGTCGAGCGCGTCGTCGCCCGTGCGGTAGCGGGGGAGCGCGCGGTGTTCCATGGTCGGCACTGTACCGATGGGTCAGGCGGGCCTCAGGGTGCGCTCGCGAACGTCGTCGGGCGACGCTCCGGAGCGCAGGTGGGCGACGACCGGGTGCGCGACGCCAGCTCAGTCGGTGGAGGCGAGGTCGCCGGCGGCCTCGCGGTCGACCAGCCAGACCACGCGGGGCCCGGTGATCCGTGCCGCCGGCACGTCGTCGCCGCGGACCACCGCCGCCAGTGCATCGCGCTTCTCGGCCCCGGTGACGGTGACGATCACGAGGCGAGCCCGGGCGATGCCGCTGAAGGTGAGGGTCATGCGCGGGAGCGGGTTGCGCCCGCTCGGGTCGTCGTTCATCACGACGAGGCGACCGGGGTCGGCGTCGAGGGCCGGTGACCCGGCGAACAGCGACGCCGTGTGGCCGTCGGCGCCGAGGCCGAGGTGGACCAGATCGAGGGTGGCCAGGTCGCCGAGGCGCAGCTGGTAGGGGTCGGGCCCCACCGTGCAGTCCATGGGATAGAGCATGTTGGCCGCCCCGACCCGCTCGAGCAGCGCCTCACGGGCCAGGCGGAAGTTCGAGTCGGGGTGGTCGAGCGGGACGCACCGCTCGTCGCCCCAGTAGACGTCGACCTTCCACCAGTCGAGCTGGGTGCCCCCGTCGGTGGCCAGCCGCTCGTAGCACGCCCGGGCCGTGTCTCCCCCCGACAAGGCGAGGGAGAAGACCTCGTTGGGGCGCGCGTGGAACGCCTCGATGACCCGGTCGGTGAACTCCTCGGGTACGTCGTCGACGACGACGATCTCGCCCTCCATGGCCGACGACCCTAGGCGACCGCGGACAGGCCGCGGCCGACCGGCGGGAGCGACCGGCTCACGCGACGCGGTCGGCGGCGTCGGCCAGCGTGTCCATCAGCGCGTCGAACGACGCGGCGAAGGAATCGACCCCCTGGGTCTCGAGGACGGTGGCCACCTCGTCGAGGTCGACACCGACGCGGCGCAGGTCGTCGACGAGCTGGGTGAACGGGCTCTCGGCGGCCAGGTCGAGGGTGCGCGCCACCGTGCCGTGGTCGAGGAACGCCTCGAGGGTGGCGTCGGGGATGGTGTTGACCGTGTTCGGCCCGATGAGCGAGTCGACGTAGAGCGTGTCGGGGTACGACGGGTCCTTGGTGGACGTCGACGCCCACAGGGGGCGCTGGACCCGAGCGCCGCGCGCCGCGAGCGCGTCCCACCGCTCACCCGAGAAGCGCTCGAGGAACAGCGCGTAGGCACCGCGGGCCTGGGCGATGGCGGTGGCGCCCCGCAGGGCCCGGGCCTCGTCGGTGCCGATCTCGTCGAGCCGGCGGTCGACCTCGCTGTCGACGCGGCTCACGAAGAACGACGCCACGCTCGACACCCGCGACAGGTCGCCCTCGCACGCCTCGAGGCCCGACAGGTAGGCCTCGATGACCTCGCCGTAGCGGTCGAGTCCGAAGATCAACGTGACGTTGATGCTGCGGCCCTCGCTGATCATCTGGCGGATCGCGGGGAGGCCCTCGGCGGTGCCGGGGATCTTCACGTAGAGGTTCGGCGCGGCGATGGCCTCGTGCAGCTCGCGCGCCGCGGCGATGGTGCCGGCGGTGTCGCGGGCGAGCGACGGCGCCACCTCGACCGACACGTAGCCGTCCTCGCCGCCGCTCGCCTCGTGGACGGGGCGCAACACCTCGAGCGCGTCGCGGATGTCGTCGATGACCATGGACCAGTAGGCCTGCTCGACGCTGGCCCCGCCGCGGATCAGCGCGCCGAGCTGGTCGTCGTAGGCGGTGCCGTCGGACATCGCCTTCTGGAAGATGGTCGGGTTGGACGTGACGCCCCGCACGCCGCGCTCGACCCAGCGGGCCAGCTCGCCGTCGCGGAGCCAGTCGCGCCGCAGGTTGTCGAGCCAGGGGCTCTGACCCTCGGCCTCGTAGAGATCGTGGAGCCGGGTCATGAGGTCCTCCGGGAGGTGGTGGCGAGCAGCTGGCGGGCCGTGGCGGCGACGTGGCCAGGGTTGATCCCGAGCCGGTCGAGCGCCACCGACGCCGGCGCGCTGGCGCCGAAGCGGTCGATCCCCACCGCGGCGTCGGCCCAGCGCTCCCACCCGAACGTGGAGCCGGCCTCGACCGACACGCGGGGCGTGCCCGGCGGCAGGACGCGGTCGCGGTAGCTGCGGTCCTGGGCGGCGAAGAGGTCCCACGACGGCAGCGACACGACGCGGGTGGCGACGCCGTCGGCGGACAGGTCGGCCGCGGCCTGCACGCACACCGCCACCTCCGACCCCGTGCCGATGAGCACCAGATCGGGATCGCCATCGGGGTCGGCGAGCACGTAGCCCCCGCGGGCGACGCCCTCGGGATCGGTGCCGTCGAGGACGGGGACGTCCTGGCGCGAGAGCACGAGCGCGGTGGGTCCCGCCGAGGTGAGCGCCACCCGCCAGGCGGCGACGGTCTCGTTGGCGTCGGCGGGACGGATGAGGCGCAGCTCGGGCATGGCCCGCAGCGAGGCCAGGTGCTCCACCGGCTGGTGCGTGGGCCCGTCCTCGCCGACGCCCACCGAGTCGTGGGTCCACGAGTAGACGACCTTGGCCTGCGACATGGCGGCCAGGCGCACCGCGGGGCGCATGTAGTCGGAGAAGACGAAGAAGGTGCCCCCCACGGGCAGGACGCCGCCGTGGCGGGCCATGCCGGTCATCATCGCCCCCATGGCGTGCTCGCGGACCCCGTAGTAGAGCTGGGTGCCGCCCGGGTGGGCCGCCGACTGGGCGTCGGCGTCGCCGAGGTCGAGCCCGGTGTTGCCGGTGAGGTCGGCCGACCCGGCGACCAGCCCGGGCAGGTGGGGCGCCAGCGCGGCGAGGCACGCCCCGCTGGCCTTGCGGGTGGCGGTCGGCGACGAGCCCGGCGCCCACGACGGCAGCGCGTCCTCCCACCCGGGGGTGGCCGACCCGGCCCACGCCACGTCCCAGCGGGCCCGCGGCTCGGGGTCGAGGGCGGCGAGGCGCTGGTCCCAGGCGGCGCGGGCCGCGGCGCCGCGCTCCCGTGCGTCGTCGTAGGCGCGGCGCGCCTCGTCGGGCACGTGGAACGTGGCGTCGACCGGCAGTCCCAGGAGCTCCTTGGTGGTGGCGATCTCGTCGTCGAACAGCGCGTAGCCGTGCGCGCTGTGGTGGTCGGTGAGCGGCGAGGGCGTGGCCACGTGGGTGCGCAGCACCAGCAGCGTGGGCCGATCGGCCTCGGCCATGCCGGCGCGCAGGCCCGCCTCGAGCGCATCGAGGTCGTCGCCCACCTCGCCCAGCTCCTCGACGTGCCAGCCGTAGGCGCGGAAGCGGCCGACGACGTCGTCGGACAGGGCCAGGTCGGTGGGCCCGTCGATGGTGATGCGGTTGTCGTCGTAGACCATCACCAGCCGCCCGAGCCCGAGGTGGCCGGCGAGGGACGCGGACTCGTGGCTGATCCCCTCGGACAGGTCGCCGTCGCCGCAGATGGCGAACACGTGGTGGTCGCACACCTCGGCGCCGAAGCGGGCCCGCAGGGCGCGCTCGGCGACGGCCATGCCCACCGCGTTGGCGACGCCCTGGCCGAGCGGCCCGGTGGTGACCTCGACGCCGGGGATGTCGGCCCCCGCCTCGGGGTGGCCCGGCGTGCGGCTCTCCCACTGGCGGAACGCCCGGAGGTCGTCCAGCGTGAGCCCCTGACCGGTGAGGTGGATCATCGAGTACAAGAGGATCGACGCGTGGCCGGCCGACAGCACGAAGCGGTCGCGGTCGGCCCACTCGGTGTCGTTCGGGTCGAAGCGCAGGATCCGGCTCCACAGCACGTGGGCCAGGGGCGCCAGGGCCATCGCCGTCCCCTGGTGGCCCGAGCGGGCGGCGTGGGGCGCGTCCATGGCCAGGCCGCGGAGCACCGCGACGGCGCACTGGTCGAGATCGAGATCGGTCACACGTCCTCCCGGGGCGACGACGCGGTCACCCTACCCAGCGGCCGCCCCGCCAGACGCGGCCCGGGGGGCCACCAGGAGCATCGACGCCGTGAAGCCGTGCACGAACGACCGGCCCCCGACCGGGCCCAGCTCCCCGGCGGCGAACATGCCGGCGGTGGCTCGGGTGCCGAGGGCGGAGCTGATGAGGTCGGCGTCGTGGTCGGGCACGCCGAACAGCCCCGCACCGCGCCCGGTGCAGGTGAAGACGAGCGCACCGCTGGCTCGTCGTCCCGCGAGGTGGTGGCGGAGGTCGTCGTCGGCGGTGGCGGCGTCGCGCACGTGCAGCTGGGCGGTGCGCCCCACCTCGGGTCGGTGGCCGACGGCGATGCCCCCCGTGCCCGAGTCGACGCCGAGCACCGAGCGCACGAGGAAGTCGCCCCTCTCGAACCGGTCGCGGTGCTCGTCGATCACCCATCCGACCTGCAGACCGCGCGACGCCACCTCGCGCTCCTCGGGGGACATGGCCACGAGCACGTCGCGCAGCACGTCGAGGGCGGGCCGTCCACCGAGCTCGAGGATCAGGTTCCGCTCGGCGCGGGTGACGACGAGGGGATCGCCGATGGGTCGACAGCCCTGCGACACGACCGTGGCGATGTCGGCGTCGGCGGGCAGCAGGGCCCCCACCGCGCCGTGGGCGTGGATGGCGCCGTCGAGCGCCAGGCGCATCCCGCCGGCGCCCTCGGCCCCCGACGTGAGGCCACCGACCACGGCCAGACCCGGCGCCCGATCGCCGAGCTGGTCGACGAACGGCTCGGCCGGGAAGGTGAACGGGTCGGCCAGCAGGACGAGGGTGCGGCCGGGCTCCATGGCGGTCGTGGGCACCCCGGTGACCGCCCAACCGTCGGCCTGGCGCTCGGCTCGGACCCGGACCGGCTCCACGGGACCCAGCCGGGCGGCCCAGACCACCACCGCCGGTCGACCCTCGATCTCGCGGTGACCGCCGACGACCGAGGTCGACGCCGCCCCGATGAGGACGCCGGGAGCGAGGGTGGCGCGCACCGCGGCCGTGACGTCGTCGAGCGCACCCGCGTGGGCGTCGGTGACGAACACCGCCGCCAGGTCGGGCGCGGGGCCGAGCTCGTCGAGCACCGCCCCCACGGCCTCGCCGACGGCGTGGGTGGTGAGCGGGTGCTCCGACAGTCCGGCCGCGGCCCGGGCGCGGGTCATCCGACCGGGGGCAGCACCGTGTAGGGCACCACCGTCTCGGGACCGAGATCGATGCGGCAGTGGGCGTGGACGGTGACGTGGTCGTCGAGCTCGAGCTCGGCGCGCACGAGCCGGTAGTTGAACTTGCCCGGCTCGACCTGCAGCGGTTGCACGTTGCGGGCGATCTGGTCGTCGCCCACGAAGAACCGCACCTCGAGCGCCCCGGTCCCGGACTCGTCGGCCCCACAGTGCACGATCACGCAGAGGTGGGGCGCGATGCGCAGCGGTGGCGCCGTCTCGGCCGGAGCCGAGAACTGGATGCCCCGCAGGTCGATGCGGGTGGAGGGCCCGGGGACCTGCCGCAGCTCGATGTCGTCGATGAACAGCGCCGCGATGATCTGCATGGCGTCGAACCTAGCGGGAACCCACCGCGACCCGGCCGGTACCCTCCCGGGTATGCTGGCCGGGTGCGATGGCGACGACGGCACACCGCAGCCGCGATCCGGGCCGACACCGTCGGCTCGACACCACCGGTGCCCACCCCTCCGGTCGGACCGTGGACGGCGCGGCGGGCCGAGGCGGAGCGTCGCCTGGCCGCGGCGGTCGGCGACCGCTCGCTGTGCGACGTCAGCCGGGCGGGCGCGCCCGGCGGGGTCAAGGAGCTCGAGGGACGGATGGCGGCGCTGGCCGAGGTCGACCGGGCGGTGCGGGGCGGCGCCGAGCCCGCGGACGCGGTGCGCGCCGCGTCGATCGCCTGGCGCGCCGGGCTCGACGCCGACGCCGGGAAGGGCCCGGCGTGGGCCGCCTACCGCCGCGGTGGTGTCGACGAGCTCGCGGAGCTGAGCGCCGAGCTGGCGGACGCCTGACGAGCGCTCAGCGCAGCCCCCCGACCTCGACGGGGACCCCACCGAGCCACACCTGCTCGGGGCGCAGATCGACGCCGAGCACGACGAGATCGGCCCGGGCGCCGGGTTCGATGCGGCCCCGGTCGGCCAGGCCGAGGACCCGGGCGGGCGTGGTCGACGCCGCCCGGAGGGCCGACGCGAGGTCGACGCCGGCGGCGACGACCGTGCGCACCGCGGCGTCCATGGTGAGCGCGCTGCCGGCCAGGGTGCCGTCGGCGAGGCGGGGGGCGCCGTCGACCACCCGGACGCCGCGCCCGGCCAGGCGCTCGGTGCGCCACCCCACCGCGTCGGTGATGAGCGCGACCCGCCCGGGTGCGGCGGCGAAGGCCAGCCGCAGCACCGCCGGGTGCACGTGCACGCCGTCGGCGATGAGCGAGACGGTGAGGCGGGGATCGGTGAGCGCCGCCCCGATCAGGCCGGGTTCGCGGTGGTGGAGCCCGGCCATGGCGTTGAACCCGTGGG
>DATHSN010000103.1:0-31264 GCA_035464115.1 Acidimicrobiales bacterium
ACGGCCACCTGGTCGGCCTCGCCGCCCGTCTGGGGGCCGCGGCCGGGTCGCACCTGCGCCGGGCCGACGACCGCGCCGCCGACGCCGCCGCGGTCCTCGCCACCGCCCCGCCGCGGGCGCTGGTCGGCGCCGAGCGGGCCATCGAGTCGCTCGAGCACCGGGTCACCGCGCTCGACCCGGCGCGCGTGGTGGCCCGGGGCTGGTCGATCACCCGCACCGCCGACGGCCGCCTCGTCCGCGCCGTCGCCGACGCCCCGGCCGGCACGGGGCTGGTCACCACCCTCGCCGACGGCGCCGTGCGCAGCACCGTCGACCCCGCACCCGACGACCTCGACGCCGAGGAGGCCCCCCGATGACCGACGCCCCCACCCCCGTGCCCGCCGCCGAGCTCGGCTACGCCGAGGCCCTGGCCGAGCTCGAGGGCATCGTGCGCGAGCTCGAGGGCGAGGCCGTCGACGTCGACCACCTCGCCGAGCGGGTCCGGCGCGCCGCCGAGCTCATCACCACCTGCCGCAGCCGGATCGCCGCGGCGCGCTTCGACGTCGCCCAGGTGGTCGCCGGCCTCGACGACGCGGCCGACACCAGCCGCTCGGCTCCGCCGACCCCCGAACCGTAGGCTGTTCCGGTGCGCCCGGACCCCTCGACGATCCCGCCGAGCGCCGCGACCGCGCCCCCGGCGCTCACCTCGGTCGCCGAGCGGGTCGACGAGCGGCTCACCGAGATCCTCGACCACGAGCTGCACCGGTGGCGGGCGCTCGACCCGGTCCTCGCACCACCGCTCGAGGCCCTGCGCCGGCTCGTGCTCGGGGGCGGCAAGCGGCTGCGACCGGCCTTCTGCCACTGGGCGTTCGTCGGCGCCGGCGGTCCGGCCGACGACCCGCGGGTGCTCGACACCGGCGCCGCGCTCGAGCTGCTCCAGGCGTTCGCCCTCGTGCACGACGACGTCATGGACGGCTCGGCCACCCGTCGGGGCGTGCCCGCCATCCACACCGAGTTCGCCGACCGGCACCGCGCCGCGGGGTGGCGGGGCGAGGCCCGGCGGTTCGGCGACGGGGTGGCGATCCTCGCCGGCGACGTCGCCCACGTCTACGCCGACCGCCTCATGAGCGGTGCGGTGCCCGACGCCCTCGCGGTGTGGCACGAGCTGCGCATCGAGGTCAACGTCGGCCAGTACCTCGACATCGAGGCCACCGCGCGGGCGTCGGTCGACCTGGCCACGGCCCGACGGATCGCCCGCTACAAGTCGGGCAAGTACACCATCGAGCGACCCCTCGAGATGGGGGCCGCGCTGGCGGGACGCACCGACCTGGCCCCCGCCCTCGAGCGCTACGGGCACCCGCTCGGCGAGGCGTTCCAGCTGCGCGACGACCTGCTCGGCGCCTTCGGCGACGCCGACCGCACCGGCAAGCCGGTGGGCGACGACCTGCGCGAGGGCAAGCCCACACCGCTGCTCGCCATCGCCCACCGGCGCGCCGACGCCGCCCAGCGCCGGCTCCTCGACCAGGTGGGCCGGGCCGACCTCGACGCCGATCAGATCGCCGAGCTGCAGGACGTGCTGGTGGCCACCGGGGCCCGCGACGCGGTCACCACCGAGATCGCCGACCTCACCGCGACGGCCCTCGGCGCGCTCGACGCCATCGAGCTCGTCGGCGGCGCCGACGCCGCGCTGCGCGACCTCGCCGTCTACGTCGGGAGCCGCGAGTGGTGAGCCCGGAGACCCCGCCCGGCCCGCTCCCCGGGGTGCCGCTCCCCGGGGTCACGGCGCGGGCGCTGATCGACACCACGTCCGACCTCTACATCACGGTGGGTCCCGACGCCCGCATCACCGGCGCCGCCGCCCGGATCGACCGCCTGTGGCGCGGGCCCCTCGCCGACCTCGTCGGTCGCGAGGCGCTCTCGGTGCTGCACCCCGACGACCGGGAGCTGGCCGCGTCGGAGCTGGCGGCGTTCATGTTCGGCGGTGAGCCCATCAGCGGCGACGCCGAGTTCCTGGGCCGCATCATCGGCGCCGACGGGGTGGCACGGTGGGCGGCCATCCAGGCCGGCGAGCTCGAGCCGCCCGCCGAGGGCATCGTGGTCATCGCCCGCGACGCCCATGAGCTGGTGAGCGGCCAGCCGGGTGACGCCGGTGAGGCCCGACTGCGGGCGCTCATCGAGCACGCGCCATCGGTCGTCGAGGTCCTCGACGCCCAGGGCGTGATCCTGTGGGCCGGTCCCGGCGCCGAGCAGGCCCGGGGCGTGCCCCGGGGCGAGCTGGTGGGCACGAGCAGCGCCCGCTTCACCCACCCCGACGACGCCGACGAGGCCAACGCGTGGTTCCGTGCCGTCGCCGCCCGGCCCGGCGCCAGCGACCGCTACTTCGGCCGGATGATCCGGGGCGACGGCCAGGTGGCCTGGGTCGACGCCACGATCACGAACCGCCTCGACGACCCCGCGGTGCGCGGCATCGTGGCCAACTTCCACGACGTCACCGATCTGGTCCGGTCCCGACGGGTGAGCGACCGCCTCGGTCGGGTCGTCGAGCGCACCACCGACCTGGTGCTGGTCATCGATCCCGACAGCGGCCTGCCGGTGGAGGCGAACCCGGCGGCGCGCTCGTTCTGGGGGATCCCACCCGATGGCGATCTCGCCACCGTCCACTGGGGGAGCGCGCTCACGCCACAGGCGTTCGACATCGCGGCCAGCGAGGTCATCCCGGTGGCGTCCGAGCGCGGCACCTGGACGGGCGAGCTCGACGCGGTGTCGGCCAGCGGGCGCGCCGTCACCATGTCGGTGCACGTCGAGCGCCACACCGAGTCCGACGGCGCCTACGCGGTGGTGGCCCGCGACATCAGCGAGCGCAAGGCCTTCGAGGCCCGCCTCGCCCACGAGGCCACCCACGATCCGCTCACCGGGCTCCCGAACCGGGCGCTGCTCGTCGACCGGCTCGAGCACGCCCTGGCCCGCGCCGCGCGATCCGACCAGCAGCTCGCCGTCATCTTCTGCGACCTCGACCACTTCAAGGTCATCAACGACAGCCTGGGCCACGGCGCCGGCGACGTCGTGCTGCGCGCCGTCGCCGAGCGCCTGGTCGCCTCGGTCCGCCCGGGCGACACCGTGGCCCGCTTCGGTGGCGACGAGCTGGTCGTGGTGTGCGAGGACCTCGACGACCCAGGTCTCGCGGCCAGCATCGCCGACCGGATCGGGCCGGCCATCGCCGAGCCGATCCACGTCGCGGGGGCCGAGGTGTTCGTCACCGTGTCGTGCGGCGTGGCGCTGTCGCGGCCCGGCAGCACGATCGCCGAGGAGATCCTGGGTGACGCCGACGCGGCCATGTACCGGGCCAAGGCGACGGGTCGGGCCCGGGTCGCGCGCTTCGACCGGTCGATGCGCGACGAGGCGGTCGCCCGCCTCGACCTCGAGGGGTCGCTGCGACGGGCCCTCGACCGTCACGAGATCCGCGTCCACTACCAACCGATCGTCGACGTGGCCAGCGGCGCCATCGTCGCCGTGGAGGCGCTGGCGCGGTGGGAGCACCCCGAGCGGGGGCTGCTGGCGCCGGGCGAGTGGATCGGCCTGGCCGAGGACACCGGGCTCATCGTGCCGATCGGGGGCTGGATCCTCGATCAGGCGTGCCGGCAGGTCCAGCGCGGGCAGGCCACCCTGCCCGGCCTCGGGGAGCTCGAGGTGAGCGTCAACGTGTCGGGCCGCCAGCTCGGGCAGGTGTCGTTCGTCGCCGAGGTGGAGCGGGTCCTCGCCGTCACCGGCCTGGCCCCCTCCCGCCTCGGCATCGAGCTCACCGAGAGCCTGCTCATGGACGACGTCGACCGCTCGGCGGCCACGCTCGGGGCCCTGAAGGACCTCGGGGTCCAGGTGGTGGTCGACGACTTCGGCACCGGCTACTCGTCGCTGTCGTACCTGCGGCGCTTCCCGGTCGACCAGCTCAAGGTCGACCGCAGCTTCGTCGACGGCCTGGGCACCGACGCCGACGACACCGCCATCGCCGCGCTCATCGTGGCCCTCGCCCGGACGCTCGGGCTGCGCTCGGTGGCCGAGGGGGTCGAGACCGAGGTGCAGCTCGCCGAGGTCCGCCGCCTCGGCGTCGACCGCGCCCAGGGCTACCTGTTGGGCCGACCCCAGCCCCCGGAGCGGCTCGGCGACGTGCTGGCCGAGCTCACCACCCCGAACGAGCGAAGCGCGCCAGCGCCGCCGCCGTCGGCTCGCTGACCACCCCCACCTCGCCCGCCACCGCCGCGAGCCACGGGGGGTGGATCCGGGCGCTCACCGCGATGGCCGGGTCGAGGTCGCTCAGGTGGGTGACCTGGCGGACGAAGCCGGCGGCGTAGTCGGGCGGTCGCACGTCGCGCGACAGCTCGGCCAGCGCGAACGGGTCGGGCGGTCGGGGCGCGTCGTCGGGGATCCGCACGAGGGCGGCGCTGCCGGGTTGGGACCCGCCCCCGGCGAGCCCGGGGCCGTCGTCGAGGACCGCGCCGCGCACGGTCGTGGGTCGGGCGCCGATGAGCAGCAGCGCCACGTAGGCGCCGAGGCCGCGCCCGTGCAGCGTGGCCCGGCCGAGGTGGGCCAGCGCGGCGTCGGCGTCGCCCATGAGCACCTCGGCGGTGTAGCCGCCGCCGGCGGGCACGTCGGAGCGGCCGTGGCCGGTGAAGTCGAGGGCCCACACCGCCCCGGGCCAGGCCGCCACCGGGTCGGGCACCTGTGGCGGGGCGGACTCGCCGAGACCGTGGAGGAGCAACAGGGTCGGCCCGTCGGCCCGCCGCAGCGGGTGCAGGGCGAGCTCGATGCGGTTGTGGCGGAGGCGGACGACGTCGCTCACGACACGAACTCCAGGACCATCTCGGCGATCTCGGCGGGGCGCTCGACGTGGACGAAGTGGCCGGTGTCGGCCATCGGGACCAGCCGGGCGCCGGGGGGCAGGTAGGGCTCGACGTCGTCGGGTCCGGTGCCCCATCCCATGGGCTCGTCGACCGTGCCGAGCACGCCCAGCATCGGCACCGGCAGCCCCGGGAGCCGCAGCAGCGACCACTCCGGTCGGAAGGGCCCGAAGCCGCCGAAGCGCAGCGACGGATCGATCTTCCAGCGCCAGCCGTCGGCGTCGTGGCGAGCGCCGATCGTGACGAGGTAGCGGAGCCACTCGACCGGGAGCCGTGGGTTCATCCGCCCGCGGCGCTCGGCCAGCTCGTCGAGCGTGCCCGGACGCCGGGTGGCCTCGTGGGCCCGGTGGCGATGGTCGAGCCAGCCGGTGAGCTCGTCGGCGAGCAGTCGGGTGCGCTCGCGCTCGGCGACGTCGGGGGCCCGGCGCCCCGACGGCAGCCCGTCGAGGTTCACCAGGTGGGTGAGCCGCCACGGCATCACCTCGGCCAGCTGGAGCATGAGGCCGCCGCCCTTGGAGTGGCCGATCACCGGGAGCGGCGCGTCGGTGGTCGACTCGATGACCGCCACCGCGTCGCGCACGTCGGCGTCCCAGCTGTAGAGGGCGGCGTGGTCGGAGTCGCCGTGGCCCCGCTGGTCCCACGACACCACCCGCCAGCCGGCGTCGGCGAGCAGCGGGGCGAACGTGTCGAAGGTGCCGGCGAAGTCGAACCCGCCGTGGGCGAGCAGCAGCGGTGGCGCCCCCTCGTCACCCCACTCGTGCACGGCCAGGCCGACACCCGCGCCGACCACTCGTCGGGTGCGGTCGGGACGCCGGGCCCCCGGGTACGTCACGGTCTCGTCGGTGGTGGTCACGGCCCCGCAGCCTATGGGCGTGGCGCGCCCGGCCCGGCCGTACGCTGTCGGCGACCGCACCGGCCTCCAGGGGGAGCACCATGGCCACCGACGTCCCGCCGACCGACGACGCACCCGACGCCACCGGCGGCCGTCCCCGCTACGTGGTCGTCCTCGTCGGCGGGCTGATCGCCCTGGTGGCGGTGGTCGCGCTCTTCCTCGTCGCCACCGGTGGGGACGACGACGACGGCGACGACGCGGTGGCCACCGACACCACCGCGGCGCCCACCACCGCGCCGCCCGAGACCACCGCGCCGCCGACCACCGCGGCGCCGGTCACCACCACCACGGCGCCCGAGCCCGAGCCGAACGCGGCCTACGCCGAGTCGGGGCCCTACGCGGCGGGGGTCACCACCATCGACCTCGACGGCCGCTTCGTCGAGGTGTGGTACCCCGCCGACCCCGACGGGGTGGCCGGACTCGAGCCGGCGGTGTTCCAGATCCGCGACGTCGTGCCCCCCGAGCTCGCCGCGCTGGTGCCCGACGAGCTCAACCCCAGCTATCCCACCGATGCGTTCGCCGAGGCGCCGCCGGCCACCGACGGGCCGTTCCCCGTCGTCGCGCTCAGCCACGGCTTCGGGGCCTGGCCCACCATGTACCAGTTCCTCGGCACCCACCTGGCGTCGTGGGGCATGGTCGTCGTCGCCCCCGACCACGCCGAGCGCGACCTGCTGGCGGCCGCGTCGGGCAACGTCACCGAGGGCGACGACGCCGGCGTCCTGCTCGGGTCGGTCGATGCCGCGGTGGCGGCCTCCGAGGCCGGCGCCGGCGTGCTGGCCGGGCTCCTCGACGCCGAGCGCCTGGCCACGGTCGGCCACTCGGCCGGCGTGCGGGCGGCCACCGAGTCGGCCGGGCGCGACGACCGGGTCGACACCGTGGTGATGATGGCGGGCGGGTCCACCGAGGTGGTGGCGGTCCCGGTGCTCGTCCTCGCCGGCGGGCGCGACGAGGTCATCCCCCTCGACGCCATCCTCGAGCGCACGGCGGGGCTCACCGACCGCCGCATCGCGGTGATCGACGAGGCCGGCCACAACGCCTTCAACGACATCTGCCTCATCGGCCAGGAGCAGGGCGGCCTGCTCGGCATCACCGAGCAGCTGGGCCTGCCGGTCGACGAGCGCCTGCTCGGGCTGCTCGCCGACGGCTGCACCGAGGAGTTCCTCCCCGCCCAGGAGGCCTGGCCGGCGATCCGTCACCTGGTCACCGCCCAGGTGCGGGCCGCGTGGGGCGTCGACCCCGAGCCCGTCGGCCTCGACGACGCCACCGTGGCGTCGTTCGGTCCCGCCATCACGTGGGATCCGGGCCCCACCGGCTGACCCTGTCCCCGCCGGCGGGTTCTCATCCGTTCTCAGTTCGGCTAGGATCCTGCCCGATGTCCCCCGACCTCCACGCCACCGCGGCGGCGCGCTTGCGCGACGACGGCCAGCGCTACACCACGAACCGGCGGGCGCTCGTCGAGGCCCTCGACGAGGCCGAGCACCCGCTCACCATCCCCGAGCTGCTGGCCCGGCGCAGCGGCATCCCCCAGAGCTCGGCCTACCGCAACCTCGCGGTGCTCGAGCGGGCCGGGGTCGTCGACCGCCTCGTCACCACCGACGAGTTCGCCCGCTTCGAGCTGGCCGAGGACCTCACCGAGCACCACCACCACCTCATCTGCAGCAGCTGCGGGGCGGTCGCCGACGTCCCCGCCGACCCCCGCATCGAGGAGCTCATCGAGCAGGCGGTCACCCGGGCCGCGGCGGCCACCGGCTTCCAGGTCGAGGCGCACCGCGTCGACCTCGTCGGTCGCTGCGCCACCTGCGTGGCGTAGGTCCCCGCCGGGGCCGAGTGCCACCGGCGGCCCACCGCCAGCGGCCACACTCGGGCGGTGGCCCACACGCACTCCCACGACCTCGGCGGGCCCTCGCTGGCGGGGCCGCGGGCGCGCCGGGCCGTCATCGCCGCCCTGGCGGTGGCGGCGCTCGCCACCCTCGTCGGGCTGGTGCTGCTCTGGCCCGGTGAGGTCACCACCGGTGGGGGTCCCGACGGTGGGAGCGCCGCCGGGTTCGACGCCGAGCTGCTCGACGCCACCGTCACCGCCATCGAGCCGGTGCCGTGCACCGGCGTGGGCGACACCAGCAGCGTGCGCTGCGAGCTGGTGCGCGCCGAGCTCACCGAGGGCCCCGACCGTGGCGCCGAGGCCACCTTCGAGCTGGTGGTCGGGGGCGGCGCGCCCGAGCTGGCCCGCGGCGACCGCATCGTCGTGTCGTACACCGCCACCGCCCCGCCCGAGCTCGCCTACCAGCTCGCCGACTTCCAGCGCACCACCCCCCTGCTCGTGCTCGCCGCCCTGTTCGGGGTGTCGGTGGTGGCGCTCGGCCGCTGGCGGGGGCTGCGGGCCCTGATCGGTGTGGGCGTCAGCCTGGCGGTGCTCGGGGCCTTCCTCCTCCCCGCCCTGCTCGACGGGCGCGATCCCCTGCTGACCGCGCTGGTGGGCGCGGCCGCCATCGCGTTCGTGTCGCTGTTCCTCGCCCACGGGGTGAACGTGCGCACCGCCGTCGCCCTGCTCGGGGCACTGGTCGCGCTGGGCATCACCGGCGCGCTCGGCGCGGTGTTCATCACCGCCACCCGCCTCACCGGGCTGGCCGACGAGGACGCCACCCTGCTGCGCCTGGCAGGTGGCAGCGTCGACGCCGAGGGCCTCCTGCTCGCCGGGATCATCATCGGCGCCATGGGCGTGCTCGACGACGTCACCGTCACCCAGGTGGCCACCACCTGGGAGCTCAAGCGGGCCGCCCCCGGGTTCGGACCCCTCGAGCTGTACCGGCGGGCGGTGCGGGTCGGGCGCGACCACATCGCCTCGACGGTCAACACGCTGGTGCTGGCCTACGCCGGCGCGTCGCTGCCGCTGCTGTTGCTGTTCACCCAGGTCGAGCGCTCGGTCGGCGACGTGATCACCGGCGAGGTCGTGGCCACCGAGGTGGTGCGCACCCTGGTGGGCAGCATCGGGCTGATCGCCGCGGTCCCGCTCACCACCGCGCTGGCCGCCCTGGTGCTCGGCGGCGCGCCTGCACCGGGGCCCGACGGCACCGTCGACGAGGAGGTCCCCGCCGAGCTGCGACGACCGCGACGGCGCCGTCGGCGACGCGACCCGTTCTGGGACGACTTGCCGAACGACGAGGCGACGGGTTTCCTGAACCAGTGACCGACCCCGCCGTCGAGGCCGCCCGCCGCCGCACCTTCGCCATCATCAGCCACCCCGACGCGGGCAAGACCACGCTCACCGAGAAGTTCCTCCTCTACGGCGGGGCGCTCACGAGCGAGGCGGGCGCGGTGAAGGCCAAGTCCGGGCGGCGCTCGGCCACGTCGGACTGGATGGACCTCGAGCAGAAGCGCGGCATCTCCATCACCTCCACCGCGCTGCAGTTCCCGTACCGCGGCCAGGTGATCAACCTGCTCGACACACCCGGTCACCGCGACTTCTCCGAGGACACCTACCGGGTGCTCGCCGCCGCCGACGCCGCGGTGATGGTGCTCGACGCGGCGAAGGGCATCGAGCCCCAGACCCTGAAGCTGTTCGAGGTCTGCCGTCAGCGCAACCTGCCGCTGCTCACCTTCATCAACAAGTGGGACCGCCCCGGGCGCGAGCCCCTCGAGCTGCTCGACCAGATCGAGGAGCTGCTCGACATCGTCCCCACCCCGGTCACCTGGCCGGTCGGCATCGCCGGCGACTTCCGCGGCGTCGTCGACCGTCGCGACGGTGGCTTCATCCGGTTCACCCGCACCGCCCGGGGCTCCACGATGGCCGGCGAGGAGGTCGTCGACGCCGAGCGGGCCGCCGTCGAGGAGGGCGCGTCCTACGTCGCCGCCACCGAGGAGCTCGAGCTGCTCGGGGCGGTCGGGGCCGACCTCGACCTCAAGGCGTTCCGCCACGGCGACACCACACCGGTGTTCTTCGGGTCGGCGCTCACCAACTTCGGCGTGCGCCTGCTGCTCGACGGGGTGGTCGACCTGGCCCCGTCGCCCGAGCCCCGCATCGACGTGGCCGGCGCACCCCGCCCGCTCGCCGCCCCCTTCTCGGGGTTCGTGTTCAAGGTGCAGGCCAACATGGACCGCTCGCACCGCGACCGGTTGGCCTTCTTCCGGGTCTGCTCGGGCCACTTCGAGCGGGGCATGGTCGTCACCCTCGACCGCACCGGCCGACCGTTCGCCACCAAGTACGCCCAGCAGGTGTTCGGCCAGGAGCGCGAGACCATCGACGACGCCTACCCCGGCGACGTGGTCGGCCTCGTCAACGCCACCGACGTGCGCATCGGCGACACGCTGTGGTTCGAGGAGCCGGTGAGCTTCCCGGGCATCCCCGCCTTCGCCCCCACCCACTTCTCGGTGGCCCGGGTGCGCGACACCAGCCGGTTCAAGCAGTTCCGGTCCGGCATCGCCCAGCTCGACGAGGAGGGCGTGGTGCAGATCCTGCGCGACCCCGACATCGGCGACCAGGCGCCGGTGCTGGCCGCGGTCGGCCCCATGCAGTTCGAGGTGGCCGTGCACCGCCTCCAGACCGAGTTCGGCGCCCCCGTCGAGCTGTCGCCGACGGCCTACACCGTCGCCCGCCTCACCGACGCCGAGAGCGAGCCGGCGCTGCGCGCCATGCGCGGCGTCGACGTGCTCCGACGCTCCGACGGCGCCCGCCTCGCGCTGTTCGAGTCGCGCTACTGGCTCGAGCGCGTCGAGGGCGACCACCCCGAGCTCCGCCTCGACCGGCTCGTCGCCGAAGGGGTCCCCCAGCGGTGAGCCGGTGACGGCCCCCCGACCCGGACCCGACCTGCGGCTGCTGGCCGCCCGCCAGCCGCCGCGCCGCCGCCGGCGCCGCACCTACCTGCTGCGACGGGTGCTCGTCGGCGTCGTCGCGCTGGCCGTGCTCGGCGGCATCGGGATGGGAGCCTGGCTCGGCGTGGGCGCCCTGCTCGGCGACGACGAACCGTCGCCGCTCACCCTCGAGGGCGAGCGGGTCATCGCCACCCTCGCCGCCATCGACCCGATCGGGTGGCCGCGGTGGGCCGATCCGGTGGCGCCGGGCACCCCCCTCGCCGCCGAGGTCGACGGCCTCCTCACCTTCCGGGGCAACGCCTCGCGCTCGTTCCACGGCACCGGCCCGGTGCCGGCCGAGGCGCCCGCCGAGCGCTGGTCGTACCCGGCCTCGGGCGCCCTGTGCTCGTCGTCGACCGACCTCGGCTCGACCCGCGACTGGTGCGGCCTCGGGTGGACCGGCCAACCCGCGGTCGTCGAGCGCGACGACCGCACCTGGGTGGTGTTCGGCGCCTACGACGGCGCGGTGCACTTCGTCGACGGCGACACCGGCGAGAGCATCCTCCCGCCGTTCCCCACGGGCGACCTGGTGAAGGGCTCGGTCGCGGTCGATCCCGACGGCTTCCCCATCGTCTACGTGGGATCGCGCGACGACCACCTGCGGGCCATCGCCATCGACGGCGACGCACCCCGCGAGCTGTGGCGCCTGTCGGCCCGCGACCTCTCCCCGGGGGTGTGGAACGACGACTGGGACCCGTCGCCGCTCGTGATCGACGACGTGCTGCTCACCGCCAGCGAGAGCGGCCAGGTCCTCGCCGTCCGCCTCAACCGGGCGATCGGCGACGACGGCCTGGTGCGGGTCCGCCCGACCCTGCTCTGGAACGCCCCGGCGTGGGACGCCGAGCTGCTCACCGCGGTGGGCGACGCGGTGTCGTCGGTGGAGACGTCGGTCACCGTGTCGGGCGACGTGCTCTACCACGCCTCGTCGGCCGGTCTGGTCCAGGGCTGGGACCTCGGGCACCTCGCCCTCGGGGTCGAGCCCACCCGCGTGTTCCGCTACTGGGCCGGCGACGACATCGACGCCTCGGTGGTGGCCGACGACGAGGGGATGCTCTACGTGGGCGTGGAGTTCGAGCGGCTCAACGAGCGCTCGCGCCAGGTCGGCCAGGTCCTCAAGCTCGACCCGTCACGCGGCGACGACCCGCTGGTGTGGTCGGTGCCGGTGGCCGCCTACGAGGGCGACGGCGTGTGGGGCACGCCCGCCGTGCACCGCGACATCGTGATCGCCCCCACCGACTCGGGTCGGGTGCTCGGCATCGACCGGGCCACCGGCGAGGTGCGCTGGGAGCTGTCGCTGTTCGGCCCGCTGTGGTCGTCGCCGGCGGTCGTCGACGACGTGCTCCTCCAGGGCGACTGCGGCGGCACCCTCCACGCCTTCGACCTGAGCGACACCGCCGTGGCCCCACCGACGCTGTGGTCGACCGTGGTGGGCGGCTGCATCGAGGCCACCCCGGCGGTGTGGGAGGGCCGGATCTACGTCGGCACCCGGGCCGGCCAGGTCCACGCGCTGGGGTGACGCCGCAGCGGGTAGGAAGAGACACCCGCCGCTCGACCAGGAGGCCCCGTGCCCAGGCTCATCCCCACCCCTGTCACCGTCACCGCCGTCGGTGAGCCACCCAAGTCGATCGCCGAGTACGTCGGACGGGCCAGCACCGGCGACGAGTCCGTCAGCGTCGCCTGGATGCGCAGCCCCGCCGGGTGGCGCGAGCCGGCCCAGACACCGGAGTTCGACGAGTACACCGTGGTGATCTCCGGGTCGCTCCTCGTCGAGCACGACGGCGGCACCGACGTGGTGGCCGGCGGCCAGGCCATCGCCGTGGCCGCCGGCGAGCGGGTCCGCTACAGCACCCCCGACGGCGCCGAGTACCTCGCCATCTGCCTCCCCGCCTTCTCCCCCGACACCGTCCACCGCGACGCCGAGGGGTGACACGACGGTCGGGTTCATGTACCGTTTGGTACATGATCACCGAGACCAGCATCGAGATCGAGGCCCCGGCCGGCGTCGTGTGGGACGTGTTCGCCGACGTCGAGCGGTGGCCCGAGTGGACCGAGTCCGTCGACGCGCTCACCGCGCTGGACGGACCCGACCTCGTCGTGGGGAACCGCTTCGAGATCCGCCAGCCCCGCTTCCCCCGCCTCGTGTGGGAGGTCACCGCGGTCGAGCCCGGCGTGTCGTGGACCTGGCGGCAGCGCTCGCCGGGCGGCACCACCCTCGCCACCCACGAGATCGAGCCGCTCGGCGCGGCGTGCGCGCTCGTGCGCCAGCGCATCGACCAGCGGGGCCCGTTGGGCACGCTCGTCGGGCGCCTCACCCGGGGCACCACCCGCCGGTACCTGGCGATGGAGGCCGCCGGCCTGAAGGCCGCCAGCGAGGCGCACGCCCGCACCGATGCCCCGCCCGCCTGACGAGCACCGACGCCGGGAGCTGCTCGACGCCCTCATCGACGCGGTGGCGAGCGGCGGGGTGGGCACCCGCTCGCTCCGCGACCTGGCCGCCGCGGTGGGCCCCAGCCACCGGAGGCTGCTGCACCACTTCGGCTCACGGGACGAGCTGCTGCTGGCGATCGTCACCGAGGTGGAGCGCCGCCAGGCCGCCACGCTCCCCCACCTCCCCGACCACCCGGCCGATGCGGTGGCCGCCATGTGGGCCGACCTCCGACGACCCGAGCTGCGGCCGTTCGAGCGCCTCTTCTTCGAGTGCTACGCCCGCGCCGCGCAGGGCGAGGAGCCCTTCGCCCGCCTGCTCCCGGGCGCCGTCGACGGCTGGCTCGCGGCCGCCGACGCGTCCACCGGCGGAGCCGCCGACCCGGCGTTCGTCCGGCTCGGCCTGGCCGTCACCCGGGGGCTGCTCCTCGACCTGGTGGCCACCGGCGACGAGGCCGGAGTCGATGCCGCGGCGGCCCGCTTCGTCGCGCTGCTCCGCTGATCCCCCACCCCCGAACTGGCGAACGTCAGGTGCGGTTCCCGCACCTGGCGTTCGCCAGTTCGTTGGGGTCAGGTTCGCAGGGGAGTCACCCGAGCGTGAGGCCGTCGCCGTCGAAGCGGTCGATGCGGACCAGCTCGTCGACCGGCGCCCGGCGCAGGCGGGTGATCTCCATCACCGGCCGGCCCAGCACGATGAGCGAGGCCACCGCCCACGGATCCGGGATGCCGAGCAGGTCGCGCACCCGCTGCTCCTCACGGCAGATGGCGGTCGTCATCACCCCGCCCCACCCCGCGTCGCGGGCGGCCAGCAGGATGTTGTGGCCGAACGGGTAGACCGACCCGCCGCCGACGATGCTCTGGCGGTCGAGGCCGTTGTCGAGCACCGCCAACCCGGTGAGGTCGGCGCAGACCACGAGCATCACCGGCACCTCGTCGAGGTGATCGGCGAGATCGCTCGGCGCCGGGGTGGCGCGGGCCGCGGCCAGGTCGACCGCCGGGCCGTGCCACCGCCGGTCGGGACCGGGCGCGAAGGGCACGAGCCCGGCCCGCACGTGGGCCACGTACTCGCGCCAGCCGAGCACGTAGGCGTCGCGGATGCCGCGGCGCAGCTCGGGGTCGCGCACGACGACCACCCGCCAGGGCTGGCGGTTCCCGCCGCTCGGGGCGAAGCGGGCCACGTCGAGGATGCCGTGGAGCACCTCGTCGGGCATGGCCTCGTCGGTGAAGTCCCGCGTGGCGGGCGTGGTGCGCATGACGTCGCGCAGCTCCATGGCTCAGCGCCCCCCGGCCTGGATCGGTGAGCCCGCCGGGTACCCGCCACCCGCCACGATGGCGGCCGACCAGGGCCCGATGAGCCCGAGCAGCTCGTCGAGGTCGTCGCCGAGCGCACCCAGCACCGCTGCCTCCTGGCGGTCGGTGGCCACCTCGATGGCCTCCCGCAGCTCGCGCCCCGCCGGCGTCAGGGCGCCGTCGGCGAGCAGGCCCCGCGCGACGAGCCGTTCCTCGCCCGCGTCGAGCGCGTCGCGGCTCCACCCGCGGGTGCGCGAGTAGCTCTTCAGCGGCAAGCCCGCGTAGAGATCGGTGAGCAGGCAGATCTCGACCGGATCGACGCCGGCCGACGTCCAGGCCACCACGTGGGAGTCGCCCCGGTGCTCGCGCACCAGGTCGGCCGCCCGGAACAGCCCGCCCAGCGGATCGTCGGGCCACGGGAGCGACCGCAGGCCGGCGAACAGGTGGTGGCCGGCGAGGTCGGCGGCGTCGGCGGCCCGCCGGAGCAGCTCGGTGGCGCGGCCCACGCCGTCGGGGCGCCCGATGAGCCGCTCGAGCGAGCGGGTGGTGCCGTCGAGGCGGGCGGCGAGCACGGCGTCGCGACCGGCGATCTCCCAGCCCCGGCTGACGGCCGGGATCACCACGCGCGGGTCGAACACGCCGAACGCGGCGACGACCATCTCACCGGGCACCGGCCCCATGGCCGCGCCGCGGCTGGTGAAGTAGGCCACGGGGTCGGGGCCGGCGACGCCCGCCCACTCGCCCGGGCTGGGGTCGAACCCCAGGTCGACGTAGGCGTCGTGCGCCTCGGTGGAGAAGTAGACGTGGCCGGCGAGCGGCTCGAGCGCGTCGCGCAGCGCCCGTCCCCGTCGGCTCAGCTCGGCCAGCTCCATCGTCACGCCTCCACCCGATCGGGGAGCAGCGGGCCGACGTCGCGGCCCCGCTTGAGCTCGAAGAACCCGGGGACGGCGGTGAGCGCCACCAGCCCGTCGAACGCGGCGACCGCGGCCTCGCCGTGCGGCGCCGGCGAGAACACGGGCCCGAAGAACGCCCGTCGCCCGGCCCCGTCCTCGACGAGCATCAGCGGCACGCCGACGTCGTCGCCGGCCAGCTCGGTGACCTCGGCCATGGCGGCCAGGATCGGCGCGTCCCACGCCTCGTCGACGGCGGCGTCGAGCAGGTCGGGGTCGATGCCCGACGCCGTCACCGCCGCCGCCAGCCCGTCGAGCTCACGGTCGCCGTCGTGGTGCACCAACCCGCCGATGCGGGTGTAGAGATCGCCCACCACGGCGCCGCCGTGGCGCTGGCGGGCCGCCTCGATCACCCGCAGCGAGCGGCGGGTGGCCTCGAACGAGCAGCGCACGTGGTCGGGACGCTCGACGGCGCGGTTCTTGTGGTCGAGCGAGAAGGGCCGCCACTCGATGTCGAGGCTGCGGTGGGGGGCGACCTCGAGCAGCCAGCGCGAGGTGATCCAGCACCACGGGCAGCCGGGGTCGAAGAAGAAGCTGACGTGCACGGCGTCCTCCGCAGCGAGATGGGGCTGCGGCGGAGGCTAGCGACGGGGCAGCTCGAAGCGGACCAGCGTGCCCGGGCCGTCGGGCGCCTCGATCCAGATCCGCCCGCCGTGGCGCTCGACCACCTTGGCGGCGAGGGCGAGACCGATGCCGGTGCCGGCGCGGTGGTGCTCACCGTGCTCGAACATGTCGAACACCCGGTCGCGGGCATCGGCGTCGACGCCCCGCCCGTTGTCGGCGACGGTGAACACCCAACCGTCGCCGAGGTCCTCGGCGTCGATGTGGACGGCGGGGTCGTCGTCGCCCCGGAACCGCAGCGCGTTGGTGATCAGCTCGACGAAGACCCGGGTGATCTGGCCGCCGTCGGCGGTGATCGCCGGGAGGTGGCGGAAGGTGACGGTGGCGTCGGCCTCCTCGATCTCCACCACGAGCTCGGCGAGCGCCTGCTCCACGAGGCGGGCGGAGTCGACCCACACCGAGGTGTCGCCACCGTGCAGCTCCAGCCGCGAGTACTCGAGCAGCCCGTCGATGCGGCCCTGCACCAACGACCCGGCCTCGATCATCTCGGCGAGGCGCCGGCGGGTGTCGTCGTCGACCTCGCCGAGCTGGTCGACCAGGTCACGGGTGAGCTCGACGAGGGTGTCGAGCGGGCTCCGCAGGTCCTCGGCGACCGCGAAGGCCACCCGCTCGAGGTCGGCGGTCTGGCGGTCGAGCGAGGCGTTGAGCTCGGTGATGACCTCGGCCCGCTCGGCGACGACCGACTCGCGGGCGGCCGACACGGCCTCGAAGCCCACCACGGTGAGGTGGTCGAGCACCCGGTCGACGTGACGACGCTCGGCGAGGCGCTCGGCCGGATCGCTCGTGAACTCCCGGTCGAGCGTGTCGTGCAGGGCCTCGCGCAGCGAGACGATGAACATGGCCGAGCCGCCGGCGGTGAGGCCGGCTTCGACGTGGCGACGTCCGAGGCCGCGCAACCACTCGAGGGCCCGCTCCGACTCGGGCTGACCCGAGCCGAACGAGCGGTCGGCGGCGAACCACCGGCCCAGCAGGCCGAGCAGCTCGGACATCTCCCGGCGCAGCTCGAGGCCGTTGGCGCCGAGCGGTCGGATGCCGGCCAGCTCGACGAGGTGGGCGCTCCAGGCCGAGACGATCTCCGGCTCTCGACGGCTGACGACCTCGGCAAGGGTCCGCTGGCGCACTCCCACACCTCGCTCATCGGCAGATGGGCCGGAAGACCTAAGCGGATCCTCCGCGGGCCACGGCCCGAGCCAGCTCGGGGGCGAGGTCGCCGGAGGGCTCGACCCGCACCTCGGGCACCCCGAGCCACGCCGCCATCGCCTGCAGCTCGTCGGCCAGCGCCTCGGCCACCGGTGCGGCGACGTGGTCGGGCTCGAGGTGCGCGGCCCGCACCCGCAGGGCGCCCGCCGCCCGATCGGCCTTGAGGTCGACCCGGGCCGCGATGCGGTCGCCGAGCAGGAACGGCAGCACGTAGTAGCCGTGCACCCGCTGGGCCTCGGGCACGTAGATCTCGATGCGGTAGCGGACCCCGAACAGCCGCTCGACGCGGTCGCGGTACCAGATCAACGGGTCGAACGGGCAGAGCAGGGCGGCCGCGCCCACCCGGCGGGGGACGACCGCGTCGGGGTGCAGGAACGCGGGGTCGCGCCAGCCGTCGACCTCGACCGGCACCAGGCGCCCGTGGGCCACCAACCGCTCGACCGCGGCGCGCGCGGGCACGATCGGGAGGCGGAAGTGGTCGGCGAGGTCGCGGGCGGTGCCGACGCCCTGCGCGGCGGCGCCGAGCAGCACCAGCTCCTCGAGGGCCTCCTCGGGCGGCGGCGTGGGGCGGGCGAGGACCGTCGCGGGCAGGACGCGCTCGGGCAGGTCGTAGACGGTGACGAACGTGGGTCGGCGGGTGGCGATGGCCAGCTGGCCGCTGGCGTAGAGGTACTCGAGGGCCACCTTGCCGTGCGACTGACCCCACCAGGGGCCGGTGCGCGATCCGCCGTCGGCCAGCTCGTTGGCGGCGAGCGGCCCCCGCTCGGCGACCTCGTCGAGCACGGCGCGCACGTAGCCGGGGCGCTCGGCCTCGAGGCGTTGGATGCGCCGCCACGGGTGGGGCTCGGCCATGCGGTGGCGCAGCAGCGGGTGGTGCTCGACCGGCACGAGCGACGCCTCGTGGGCCAGGTACTCGAACACCTCGCCGCTCCCCCAGAGCCAGGCGTCGAGCCGGTCGCGGTCGACCGCGCCGAGGCGGCTCCAGAACGGCACGTGGTGGGCCCGGGTGACGACGTTGACCGAGTCGATCTGCACCACGGCCAGACGCCGGAGCGTGGTCCGCAGGTGACGGACGTCGACCCGGGTGGGTCGAGGCCCGGCGAGCCCCGACGCGGCGATGGCGAGCCGCCGGGCCGCGGCGGCCGAGAGCCGCCGGCTCACGGCCGCCACCCCGTTCCGGCGAATCGACGGTGACGGAAACGGCCCTCTGGGTTCGCCAGTTCGAGAGTGGGCTCGGTGCGCTGCCAACGCCCCGAGCCGCTAGGTTCGAAAACCGGCTCCAGACGTCGACCCCACGGAGACCTGATCATGCGCACGATCGCGACCGCCGCCGCCCTCGCCCTGGTGCTGGTGCTCACCGGCTGCGGGGACGACGGGGACGACCCCGTCACCGACGCCGCCGACGAGGCGACCGACGAGGCGACCGACGCCACCACCGACGCCGCCGGCGAGGGCGTCCAGGACATGGCCGACGACATGGCCGAGGACCTCGAGGACATGCAGGACGCGGTCGGTGGCGGCAGCGCCGTGCTCACCATCGGCGACGAGACCTGGGAGTTCGACTCGGTGCTGTGCGCCGTCGGGCCCGACGAGACCGGCCGCGACGACACGCCGTTCGTGCTGTCGTCGATCCAGGACGGGCTGCAGCTCGACGCCACCATCAACACCGAGTTCGGCCACAGCGTGTCGATCAACGACATCACCGACTTCGAGAACCCGAGCGTCGCGTGGTCGGCCGGCGGCCCGATCGCCGCCATCAGCGGCGGCGAGGCCGACATCATCGAGGTCGACGGCAAGGACGTGCGCGCCGAGGGCGAGTTCTTCGACGATCTCGGCGAGTCGCTCGAGACCACGCCGGGGACCCTCACCGCCACCTGCCCCTGAGCGGGGCGCTCACCCGAGCGCGTCACGCAGGAACTCGACCTGCAGCACCAACAGGTTCTCGGCCACCGCCTCCTGCGGGGTCATGTGCGTGACCCCCGACAGCGGCAGCACCGCGTGCGGTCGCCCGGCCTCGAGCAGGGCCCGCGACAGCTGCAAGGTGTGGGCGGCGACGACGTTGTCGTCGGCCAACCCGTGCACGAGCAGGAGCGGCCGGCGCAGCCCCGCGGCGAGCGGGGTGAGGTCGGTGCGGGCGTAGGCGTCGGGGTCGGTGTCGGGATGACCGAGGTAGCGCTCGGTGTAGGCGGTGTCGTAGAGCCGCCAGTCGGTGACGGGCGCCCCGGCGACGGCGGCGTGGAACACGTCGGGGCGGCGCAGCACCGCCAGGGCGGCGAGGTAGCCGCCGAACGACCAGCCCCGGATGCCGACCCGGTCGAGGTCGAGCCGGGGCTCGAGCTCGGCGGCGGCGTGCAGGGCGTCGACCTGGTCGTCGAGCACCGGGCCGGCCAGGTCGCCGGCCACGGCGCGCTCCCACGCCGGACCCCGACCCGGGGTGCCGCGCCCGTCGACGACGAGCACGGCGAAGCCCTGGTCGGCCAGCCACCGGCTCGCTGCGAACGCCAGGCGCGAGCGCACGACCCGTTGGGCGTGGGGACCGCCGTAGGGGTCGAGCAGGACCGGGACGCGCTGGTCGCGCCCGAGGTCGCCTGGCAGGAGCAGCGCGGCGCGCAGCCCGCGCTCGCCGAGGGTGAGGAACCGCACGTCGGGTTCGGGTCCGGACGGCGCAGCGAACGACCGCAGCGGCGGGCGACCCGGGTCGACGGGCGCCCGCGGGCCGACCCGCACCACGGCGCCGTCGTCGTCCATCGTCGACGACGACACCACCAGCACGCCCGATCCGGCCCACCCGGCGTGCACGCCTGCGGCTTCGGTGAGCGGCTCGGCGGCGCCGCCCGGGGTGACCGACCACAGGTGCACCTCGGTGGGGTCGTCGGCCGACCCGGCGACGATGATGCCCTCGTCGTCGGCCGCCACGAGCGACCGCACCTGCAGCCACGGTGGGGTGAACGGCTCGCCCTCGAGGGCCAGCCGGCGGGCCCCGTCGCGGTCGACCGCGGTGACGAGCCGGTCGCCCCACCGCGCCGGGACGCCGGGCACCACCTCGATCCAGCTCGGGTCGTCGTGGCGTAGCGCCACCGACGTGGCGCCGGTGGCGGCGTCGACGTCGAGCACGACCAGCTCGCGTTGGTCGCGGGTGAGCAGCGTGACGTCGAGGCGGTCGGCCCCGCGCCAGGCGACCGTGACCAGGTAGGGGTGGCGCTCGCGGTCCCACTCGACGTCGACCCGGCCGCCATCGAGGTCGAGCACGTGCAACGAGACGTCGGCGTTGGCGGTGCCGGCCGCCGGGTAGCGGACCTCGGTGGGCGCGCGACCGGGGTCGACGGGGTGGGAGATGTACCAGCGCCGCACCGGCGTCTCGTCGACGCGCGCCGCGGCGACGCGGGTGCCGTCGGGCGACCACCACGTGCCCCGGCTGCGCTGGAGCTCCTCGGCGGCGATGAACTCGGCGGCGCCCCACGTGACGGCGGGGTCGGGGTCGTCGGCCAGCACGGTGTCGGGCCGGTCGGCACCCACCAGGCGCAAGGCGCCGTCGGCGACGTAGGCGACGACCGGGTCGACGGGCGACAGCCGCGGTGCGAACGCGCCGGGCGAGGAGTCGAGCTCGACCGAGGTGGCGGCGTCGGTGTCGACGAGGAACAAGCGACCACCGAGGGCCACGACCGCGCGCCGGGCGTCGGGGTCGGCGTCGTAGGCGACGATGCCCTCGCCCGACTCGCGCGCCCGCTCCCGGCGGGCCCGCTCGGCGGCGGGGAGGTCGGCCTCGGCGGCGCCGGTGAGCAGCGCGCGGGGGTCGGCGAGGAGCCGTTCGCGGCCCGTGTCGGGATCGACGCTCCACAGCGCGTGGACGGGGTCCTCGCCGTCACCCGAGCGCAGGAACAGCACCCGGCTGCCGTCGCGGGCCACCGTGATGGTGCGGGGGGCGCCGAGCGTGAAGCGTCGAGTGCGCGCCGAGCGGCGGGGGAAGCTGTCGGCCGGCGGGCGATCGGCGGTGGTCATCCGCCGAAACCTAGTGGCGGTCCGTTGGCGCGCCCGGAGCGGCCGATCCGGAGGCGTACGCTGTCGACGCCACCGTGAGATGGGAGAGACCATGGCGCAGCGCTTCTGCGGTCAGTGCGGCTCGGCGGTGGCACCCGGCGCCCGGTTCTGCGCCAGCTGCGGCACGGCGATGCCGACCGCGGCCCCTCCCCCCGCCGCCCCGGCGGCCCCGCCACCGGCGTGGGCCGGGCCTCCGCCGCCGTCGGCGGCCCCGCCGCCCGCCCAGGGTGGCGCGTCGCCTGCGCTGTGGGTCGCGGCGGTGGTCCTCGTGCTCCTCGCGGTCGGGGTCGTCGGCGCCCTGGTCGTCGGCGGTGGCGACGACGAGGTCGTCGGGCCCAGCCCCACCAGCCCCACCGCGCCCCCGACCAGCTCCACGTCGGTGGTCGCCGAGGTCGACGACGGCCGCTGGACGGTGATGGTCTACGTGCTCGCCGACACCGACCTCGAGTCGTTCGCGCTCGACGACATGGCCGAGATGGCCGCCGTCGGGTCGAGCGCCGACGTCGACATCTACGCGCTCGTCGACCGCGCCGACGGCTACACGTCGGCGCCGCTCGGCGCGCTCGGTGACTTCGAGTCCACCAAGCTGTTGCGGGTGGAGCGCGGCGGCTACACCGAGATCGCCGACTGGGGTGAGCGCAACCTGGGCGATCCCGACACGCTCGCCGAGTTCGTCTCCACCTCGCTCACGGCCTCGCCGGCGTCGAACACCGCGCTGATCATCTGGGACCACGGCGCGGGGTGGCCCGGCATCGGCCCCGACGACTCCCACGGCGACCTGCTCGAGCTCGGCGAGATCCGCCAGGGCATCGCCGACGGGCTCGCCGGCGCGGGCGTCGACCGGCTCGACCTGCTCGGCTTCGATGCCTGCCTCATGGCCACCGTCGAGGTGGCGGCGGCCATGGCCCCCCTCGCCGACCTGATGCTCGCCTCGGCCGAGCTCGAGCCCGGGCACGGGTGGGACTACACCGCGCTCGACGTCCTCGCCGCCGGTGACGTCGACGCCGAGGGGTTGGGCCGGGCCCTGGCCGACGCCTACGTGGAGCACGCCGACGGCTTCGGCACCGGGTTCGACATCACCTTGTCGCTCATCGACCTCGACGCCATCGGCGACCTGGAGGTGGCCCTCGAGGAGGTGTCGGGGACGGCGGTCGCCGACATGGCGTCGCTCGCCCCGATCCTCGGTGCGGTGCGCCCGGTGGCGCTCGGCTACGGCCGCTCGCCCGACCCCTTCCTCGACACCCACCTCGCCGACTTCGGCCAGGTGCTCGAGGCCCTCGCCGGGGCCGACCCGCGCGGGGGCGACGCCGCTCGTCGAGCGCGCGCCGCGCTCGACGCCGCGGTGCTCCTCAACGTCACCGGTCCCGCCACGGTGGCGTCGTCGGGGCTCTCGATCTACTTCCCGCCGTACCCCGACTACTTCGATCCCGCCTACCAGCGCGTCGACGCGCTCCCGGCGTGGACCCGCTTCCTCGCGGCCTACTACACCGCCGGCGACGAGATCCCCGAGAGCGCCCAGGCCCGCTTCGTGCGCGACCCCGGCGTCGCCGAGCCCGAGGCCGACTTCTTCTTCGACGAGGACGGCCTGAACATCTTCGCCGAGTTCGAGCTCGCCGCCCAGGGCAACCTGTCGGAGGCCACGATCTTCTACGGCATCCCCGAGGCCGACGGGTCGGTCCTGTTCTACGGCGAGGAGCCCGGCGCCGTCCTCGACGACGGGTCGGGGCTGGCCGGTGCCATCTACGACCTCACCATCCTCGAGATCGACGACGGCTTCGACGTGGTCCAGGCCTACATCGGACTCACCTGGGACCAGGGTGAGGGCGGCGCCGAGGTGGCGACGTTCGACATCCCGATGCGCTACGCCGACCCGTCGGGCGCACCGCCCGTCGACGTGATCCTGCGCCTCGTCACCGACCTCGAGGGCATCGTCCTCTCCGAGACGTACTACACGATCGACCCCTCGGGCTCGTTCGGCGAGCTCACCACCGACCCCCGCGGGCTCATGTTCCCGGTGGCGTTGCGCGAGCTGCCCGACGGCTCCACCGAGTGGGTGGAGACGACCACGGTCGGGCTCTTCGCCGAGCTGGCGGCCCTGCAGTACGCGTTCGTGCCGATCCCCTCGGGCACCCCGCTCGAGGCCCGGCTCATCATCCGCGACTTCGGCGGGAACACCGACTCCGTGTCGATCTCCACGTCGGTGCCGTGATCCCCGTCGCGCTGGGAGCCGAGGGCGCGCGGTTCGGTGAGGCGAGCGCGGGCTGGGCCGACCAGCTCGAGATCGTCGGGCTGATCGCGCTCGCCACGGCGCTCGGCGCGGTCATCGGCATCGAGCGGGAGCTGGCCAACAAGTCGGCGGGCCTCCGCACCCACGCGCTGGTGGCCGCGGGCGCCGCCACCGCCGTCGCCGTGGGCGAGGTGCTGCTGGTCACGGCCGCCGCCGACGGCTCGGTGTCGGGCGACCCGGTGCGGGCGCTGCACGCGGTCCTCACCGGCATCGGCTTCCTCGGCGCCGGGGCGATCATCCGGCACCGCGGCGAGGCCTCCGTCGAGGGGCTCACCACCGCGGCGTCGCTCTGGCTGGCCGCCGCGGTGGGGATCGCCACCGGGCTCGGTCTCTGGGTGGTGGCCCTCGGCGCCACGACGGTGGCGGTGGTGGTGCTGGGCGTGGTGCACCGGATCGACTTCTGGATCCGCGATCAGGCGCACCCGGCCCGCAACGACGAACCGAGCTGACCGCGGTCAGCTCGGCGGCGGGCCTGCGATCACGCCTCCCACCGCAGCGCGGTACTCGTCGACGACGACCTCGTGCTCGCACACCGGGCACGTGAGCCGCTCGGGCGGGCCGTCCCAGCCGTCGAAGTGCACGATGTCGACGAGCAGCAGCACCTCGCACCGCGGGCACCGGACCTCGGCGATGGAGCCGGCCGCCGACCCGATCGGCGGCGGCGACACCCGGATGGAGGTGGCGCACGGGTCGATGCGCACCTCGGCCGCCGGCGCGCCGCCGCGCAGGACCGTGACGGGCCCGTCCTCGGACACCACGATGACCACCGCCGCCGGATCGTCGTAGGAGTAGCGGCGGGCCGAGGTGTGCCGGGTGCCGCCCAGTGGGGGCACCCGCGCCTCGGCGCGGGCGCTGTTCAACAGCCCGACGCCGAAGCGGGTGACGAGCCCGTCGGCTCCGACGAGCACGGCGCGGTCGAGCTGCGAGGCGGCGCTCACGAGCGCGGCGTGGTGCGCGTCGTCGTCGACCCGCAGCGCCGGCGACGGCACCGCCGCGCCGAGATCGATGCCGGGGCGGTGCTCGGGCGCGTCGTCGTCGAGCGTCCACACGATGGTGGCGCCCACGCCGGCGGGGCTGAGGCGGTGCACCGCGAGCTCGAGCAAGCCGTCGAGCGCCCGCCGGCTCACGTTCGGGAGCAGGCGGCGCAGCGGTGCGGCGTACTGCTCGGCGAGGGGCTTGAAGGTCCAGCGCACCGAGTCCCAGGTGACGATGCCGTCGGGGCACACCACCCGCACCCGGCCGGTGTCGGTGCGCTGCACCACGTAGGCGCCGGTGCCCCGGCCGAGCTCGACCAGCGCCGACTCGTGCACCACGGGTCGGCGGAGCGCGACCAGCGCCGAGCCGCCGCCGACCACGTGCACCACGAACGTGGAGCGACCGTCGGCGAAGCGCTGGGCGTCGGCGAGCTCGATGTGCTCGAGGCCGAGCACGACCGGCTGGGTGTCGGCGCCGGTCCACAGGTCGCGGTCGGGTGGGAGCACCAGTGCGCCGTAGGGCGATGCGGTGCCCTCGTGGACCTCGGGGTGACGGGCGTGGTCGAGCTCGGCGAGCAGGGTGGCGCCGAGCTCGCCGTCGAGGGGCACGGGGACCGACTCGTCGGCCAGCTCCTCGCCGAGCCGGCGGCGGCGCCGCTCGACGACGGCCGGGAGGGGTCGCTCGCCGGGGGTGGTGGGGGTGAGGATGCTCATCGGGTCTCGGCCACGGGGGTCACACCAGCTCCTGGTCGGGGTAGCACCACCGCCACGCCTCGCCGGGCTCCACGGAGCGCACGATCGGGTGGCCGGTCTCGTGGTGGTGGGCGGTGGCGTGGCGCAGCGGCGACGAGTCGCAGCACGCCACCGTCGCGCACGTGAGGCACATCCGCAGGTGCACCCACGTCGACCCGGCCTCGACGCACGCCTCGCAACGGCGGGTCGACGGGGTGACGTCGCGGATCTGGTCGAGGTGGGTGCAGGTCACGGCGCCTCCCGGGTCGTCCGCAGTGTGCCGCAGGCGGGGTGGGCCTCACACCTCGGGGCCCCCACGTGGTTCGGGGCCCGGCCGGTAGGTTGGGGTCCATGGCGAACGAGGGGGCGGCGCACCGGGCGCTGCCGGCGCGGATCCTCGACGCGGTCGACCAGGCGGTGGCCGCCACCGACCCCGACGGCCGGATCACCGCGTGGAACCGTGCCGCCGAGGCGCTCTACGGCTGGTCGGCCGACGAGGCGCTCGGCCGGCCGCTCGGCGAGATCGTCCCCGTCCACGAGCTGGTCGCCGACGGCGGGGCCGGGGAGGGCGACCTCGACGTGCCCCGGCGCGACGGATCGCTGGTCTCGGCGCGGATCGCCGTCACCCCCCTGGGCGCCGACGGCGGGGCGGTGGTCGTGTCCACCGACCGGACCCCGTGGCTCGACCTCGAGCGCGCGGTGGGTGAGAGCGAGGCCCGCCTCCGGGTCGTGTTCTCGTCGATCGACGAGGGCTTCTGCCTGGCCGAGATCATCACCGACGCCGCCGGGCGACCGGTCGACTACCGCTTCTTGGAGGTCAACCCGCAGTTCGAGGCCATGACCGGGCTGGCCGACCCGGTGGGGCGCACGGCGTTCGAGCTGGTCCCCGACCTCGAGCAGCACTGGGTCGAGGCCTACGCCACGGTGGCGTTCGGCGACGCGCCCCGCCGCTTCGAGAGCCGGTCGGCGGCCATGGGCCGGTGGTTCGACGTGTTCGCCGTCGCCGTCCCGCCCCGTGGGCGCTTCGCGCTGGTGTTCTCCGACGTCACCGAGCGCCGCCGGGTCGAGGCCGAGCGTCGGGACCGCCAGGCCGACGAGCGGCGGGCGCGACGGCGCGCCGAGCTGCTGGCCGAGGTGGTCGGCGCGCTCGGCGCAGCCGACGGCGTGCGGCCCCGGGCGCAGCGCCTCGTCGACGTGCTCGTCCCCCGCATCGCCAGCGTGGCCGAGGTGAGGTTGCCCGACGGCTCCGCCCCGGTCGTGGCTCGGACCACCTCGGCCGGATCGGAGCCCGACCTCACGGTCCCCGTGCCGATCGGGGCGGGGAGCGCGGCCCGGCTGAGCCTCACGCTGCGGGCGCCGTGGTCGGCCGACGCCGACGACGACCTGCGGCTGGTGCACGAGATCGCCCAGCGCTGCGGTCTGGCGCTCGGCGACGCCCGGCTGCGCGAGGAGGAGCGCGAGATCGCCCACCGGCTCCAACGGGCGCTGCTGCCCGAGTCGGTCGCGGTCGCGCCCGGCATCGCCATCGCGGCGCGCTACGAGGCCGGCAGCGACTCACTCGAGGTGGGCGGCGACTGGTACGACTCGTTCATCCTGCCCGACGGTCGGGTCGGGGTGTCGGTCGGCGACGTGGTCGGCCACGGGCTCGATGCCGCGGCGACGATGGGACGGCTGCGCAACGCCCTGGCCGCGCTGGCACCCCGCCACGACGGAGCGGGGGCCGTGCTGGGCGCCCTCGACGAGTTCGCCCGTGGGCCCAACGGCTCCGAGTTCGTCACCGCCTGCTACGTGGTCATCGACCCGGTCACGGGCGCGGTGCAGCACTCCTCGGCGGGCCACCCCCCGGCCCTCGTGGTGGCGCCATCGGGCGACGCACGCTGGCTCGACGACGGGCGCTCGCCTCCCCTGGCGACGATCCCGGTCGACACCCGGCCCGAGGGCGTCACCCGGCTGGAGCCGGGGGCCACGCTCGTGCTGTTCTCCGACGGGCTGATCGAGCGGCGGCACCGACCGCTCGACGCGGGCATGGCGCTGATCGAGCGCACGGCCCGCCTCCACCGTGCCGACCCGCCGGACGAGCTCTGCGACCGTCTCGTCGAGGCGGCGTTCGCCGGCGCGCCGCCCGACGACGACGCGGTGGTGGTGTGCGTGCGCGTCGAGCGGCGCGGCGCGATCAGCCCCGGGTGACCACCCGGCGCAACGCCACCGCCGACACCCCGAGCAGCACCGCCGCGAACCCGGCGAGCACCGCCAGCTCGGTGGCGATGTCGGCGACCCCGGCGCCGTCGAAGATGACGGCGACCCACCCGTCCATGGCCCAGGCGTGGGGCGTGACGTGGCCGAGCTGGCGCAACCAGTCGGGGACGAACTGCAACGGCCACATGGCTCCACCGAGCATCCCGAGCCCGATGGCGACGGGGATGCCGACGCTCTGGGCCTGCTCGGCCGAGCGGGCCAGCGCCCCGACCAGGACGCCGACGCCGGTGGCCACCAGCGCGAACAGCACGACCAGGGCGGTGGCCGCGAGCGGGTCACCCCACGCCACGTCGAACACCCAGGCGCCGAGCGCGATCACCAGCGCGCCCTGGACCAGGGCCACGAGGAACCGGCTCACGCCGAACCCCGCCACCACGGCGGTGGGCGTGACCGGCCCGGCGAGGATGCGCCGGGCGACACCGAGGCGACGGCTCTCGACCAGCACCGCCCCCACCGCCAGGGTGTTGATGAAGGTGAACAGCACGAGGTTGGCCGCGGCCGGGTAGGTGAACGGGCTCCCTGCGTCGATGCCCCCACGCCCCACCTCCTCGGCGACCACCGCGACCGGGGCCACCGACGCCGCCGCCGCCTCGGCTCGGTCGCGGGCGGCGTCGGGCTCGAGGCCGGCGCGCTCGGCGGTGAACGTGGCCGCGGCCACCACCGCAGACTCGCCGTCGACGACGCCCGCCACCGCGGCCCGGGCCGCGGCCGTGGTCCCCCGCGACGGGTCGACGACCATGTCGACGGCCACCGGGGTGCCGGTCGCCAGCGCGTCGCCGTAGCCGGCCGGGATCACCACCCCGGCGCGGACCCGGTCGAGGCGGACGTCGACCGCCAGCTCGTCGGCGTCGTCGTAGGCGGTGACCTCGAGCGACGCGTTGGCGCCGAGCGCGTCGACGAGCTCGGCGGACCGCGCCGAGCCGTCGAGGTCGAGCACGCCGATCTCGGAGCGCCCGCCGGTGGCCCCGATGGTGGCGCCGATGACGACGATGACCAGGACGGGGAGGGCGACGATGAAGAACAGGTTGGAGCGGTCGCGACCCACGCGGCGCAGCTCGGTGGTGGCGATGGTGATCGTGGCGCTCATGACCCCGCCAGTCGGACGCGCGTCATGCCGATGCCGCCGGTGATCACACCGATGGCGGTGAGCACCGCCACGGGCACCGCCACCGTGGCGAGGCCCGCCGCGCCGGCGCTCAGCTCGGCGAAGGCGTCGAGCGCCCACCGGTTGGGGGTGAGCAACGCCACGGTGGCGAGGCCGTCGGGGAGGTCACCCGGCGAGATGAACCCGCCACCCAGCAGCGCGAAGCCGAAGGCGAGCACGCTGCTGGCGCTGTCGGCCTGGGCCTCGGTGCGGGCCAGGCCGGTGACGAGGGTGCTGATGCCCGCCACCGCGACGACGGTGGCGACCACGAGCACGACCACCGCCACCGGATCGCCCCAGTCGGCGCCGAAGGCGAGCGCGGTGACCGCCCACACGGCCAGGAACGAGACGAGCCCGACGACCATCGTGCTGACCGTGACCCCCGCGAGGATGGCTCGGTCGGCCACCGGCGCCGCCCGCACCCGGGTGAGGGTGCCCTCGCGACGCTCGACGATGAGGGCACGGGCCCCGGCGCCGAGGGTGAGGAACGAGAACAGGATCGCCATCGACGGGGCGAAGTAGGTGATCGGATCGAACCCGTCGCCGAAGGCGCTCTCGCCGAGCGTCACCGGCGGCGCGACCGACGCAGCCTCGACGGCGAGGCGGTCGACACCGGGGTCGGCGGCCAGCGCCGGGTCGGCGGCGACGGCGGCGGTGACCGCGATCCGGGCGGTGTCGACGCGCGCCGCCAGCTGGTCGGCGACGGCGCGGGCGACGTCGCCCGCCAGCTCGGCACCGGGGTCGACGAGCACGCCGATGTCGGCCGGCTCACCGGCGAGCGAGGCGCCGAAGCCGGCCGGGATCACCACCGCGGCGTCGAGGTCGCCGTCGTCGATGGCGGCGCGGGCGGCCACGACGCTCGGCGATCGCACCAGCGCGATCCCGTCGCCGCTCCCCTCGGCGGCCACCAGGCCGGCCCCGAGGGGTGAGCCGTCCTCGTCGACCACCCCGATGGTGGCCGAGAACGAGGCGTCGGATCCGAACGCGACGCTGACGATGAGGGCGAGGGCAACCGGCGCGACCACACCCTGGATGACCGCCGAGCGGTCGCGGAGGCGGCGCCGCAGGTTGAGCCCGGCGATGACGCGGGTGGCGCCGAGCGTGGAGAGGGCCATGGGCGTCTCGGGCATCAGTCGCGGAGCGCCTTGCCGGTGAGGTGGAGGAACACCGCTTCGAGGTCGGGCTCGACGACCTCGACCGCACCGACCTCCACGCCGGCGTCCTCGGCGGCCGCGACCAGCGCGGCGATGGCGCGACGACCGTCGACGACGGACGCCTCGACCGCGCCGTCGGCCACGTCGGCGCGGTCGACACCGGGCAGCGACCGCGCCGCCTCGGCGAGGCGGTCGAGCGGCCCGACGCCCTCGACCCGCACCCGGCTGGCGGTGCCGAGGCTCCCGATGAGCTCGCGGCGGGTGCCCTCGGCCACCAGCCGGCCCTCGTCGATGATCCCCACCCGGTGGCAGAGGCGCTCGGCCTCCTCCATGTAGTGGGTGGTGTAGAGCACCGCGAGGCCGTCGCGACCGAGCGCGTCGACCGCGTCGAGGATGGCGTTGCGGCTCTGGGGGTCGACGCCCACGGTGGGCTCGTCGAGCACCAGGAGGCTGGGCTCGTGGAGGAGCCCGACCGCGATGTTGGCCCGCCGCTTCATGCCGCCGGAGTAGTCGTCGACGCGATCGCCGGCCCGGTCGGTGAGGCCCACCACCTCGAGGGTGGCGGCGATCCGGGCGTCGAGCTCGCGCCCCGCCAGGCCCTGGAGGCGCCCGAAGAACCGCAGGTTCTCGTGCGCCGACAGGTCGGGGTAGAGGGCGAGGTCCTGGGGCACGAAGCCGATGGCGCCCCGCGCCTCGGGCGTCGACGGTGAGACCGGGCGGCCGGCGACCACCACCTCGCCGGCGTCGGCCGCCAGCACCCCGCACAGCATCGAGATGGTGGTGGTCTTGCCCGCGCCGTTGGGGCCGAGGAGGCCGTAGGTCTCCCCCGGCGCGATGTGGAAGCTGACGTCGTCGACCGCCAGGCGGTCGCCGAACGACTTGCGGAGGCCGGCGCACCGGGCCACGGGCTCAGCGCCCGCCCGATTCACATCCATGACGTCTCCAGATACGTGGCGTATGTGAGAAACTGTACGTGCCAGCCCCCGCCCTGTCCACCGTCGATCGAGGTGCCGTGTGCCACGTCTGAGCCGAGCCGAGCAGCGGGCCCGCACCGTCGAGGCCCTCCTCGACGCGGCCGAGGGCGAGTTCCGCCGGCTCGGGTACCACTCGGTCACGGTCGAGGCGGTCGCCGAACGGGCCGGCTTCACACGCGGCGCGGTCTACGGGAACTTCCCCAGCGGCAAGCCCGACCTGTTCCTCGCGGTCGCCGAGCGCAGCGCCGCCCGCTACGTGGGTCGGGTGAGCTCGGCGATCAACGAGCTCGACGACGCGGGGTTCGCCGAGGCCTACCTGGCGCTCCGGGCCCGGGCCCGCGCCGACGTCGGGTGGGGTCGGGCCCAGCTCGAGTTCGCGCTCGTCGCCGCCCATGATCCCGAGCTGCGCGAGCGGTACGCCGCGCTGCGGCGCTCCATCGTCGACCGGGTGGAGGCGGGCTTCCGTCCGGTGCTCCGCGACGACCCCGCCATCTCCCCTCGCGAGCTGGCGACGGTGGCGGTGGCGCTCGAGCAGGGCCTCGACGTCGCCCGGTGGCTCGACCCCGACGCGGTGGCCGACGACCTCGAGCACCGCGTGATCGAGCACCTCGG
>DATHSN010000104.1:0-6760 GCA_035464115.1 Acidimicrobiales bacterium
GTTCACCGTCTCGGTCGCCGCGCCGGTGGCCGACCCGCGGCCCCTCGACGTGGCCACCGCCACCGGTGGACCCGGCGACCCGCCGGCGACCCCCGACCCGACCGGCACCGTCCCGCCGCCGACCGACGATCCGCCCGCCACCGTGGCCCCGCCCGCCACCGTGGCCCCGCCGCCGGCCGCCACGGTGGCCAGCCTGTCGGCCACCCGCCCCGGCCTCTTCGGCGGCACCCGCGACCTCGGCACCTGCGACGTGGAGGCCATGATCGCGTTCCTCTCGTCGGAGCCGGCGAAGGCCGCCGCCTGGGCCGCCACCCAGGGCATCCCCGCCGCCGACCTGCCCGCCTACCTGCGGTCGCTGACCCCGGTCGTGCTCCGCGCCGACACCCGGGTGACGAACCACGGCTACCGCGACGGTCGGGCCACCCCCCGCCAGGCCGTCCTGCAAGCCGGCACCGCGGTGCTCGTCGACGAGTTCGGCATCCCCCGCGCCAAGTGCGGCTGCGGCAACCCGCTGCTGCCGCCGGTCCCGACGCCCACCACCCCCACCTACGTCGGCCCGCCGTGGCCGACGTTCGACCCCGCCACCGTCGTGGTCGTGGTGAACGTGCAGCAGACGGTGATCACCGAGCTGGTGGTGGCCGACCTCGAGTCGACCGGCTACTTCCCGGTGGTCGACGGCGTGGCCGGCCCGGAGATCCTGGTCGACGACGCCTGCGACCTCTATCCCGAGCTCTGCGGCGAGGACACGACGGTCACCGTGCCGCCGTCCGTGCCGCCGACCGTCCCCGACGAGCCCGAGCTGCGCACCGGCGAGATCCAGGTGACGCTGCGCTGGTCGTCGGCCGCCGACCTCGATCTGGCGGTGACCGACCCGACCGGCGACACCGTGTCGTACGGCAACCGGTTGGTGCTGAGCGGCGGGACGCTCGACGTCGACGCCAACAGCGGCTGCGGCAGCGTCGACGCGCCGGTGGAGAACATCATCTGGCCCGAGGGCTCGGCCGTGCCCGGTGAGTACGTGGTCACCGTGTCGCTGTGGTCGCCCTGCGACCAGGGCGACCCCCAGCCCTACGAGCTCGTCATCAGGGTGGGCGACGAGGTGGTCCCCCTGCCCGGCGGCGGGGTCGGCACGGTGTCGGCGGGCTCGCCGGTGGAGTACTCCTTCGGGTTCGGTTGAGGTCCGGCCAGGGGCCGCCCGGCCATGGGCCGGGCGGCCCCTTCTGGCCCCGAGGTTCAATGCGGTGGTCCCAACCGCCGATGGGAGTGTGTGGCGGACCGACGTACCACGGTGGCCTCGAGCCAGGCCGCTCTCCTGCAGCGGATGTCGGGCGCGCGCGCCGTGGCGGTCGGCTGGGGTGTCGCCGACGCGTCGGACCGGCGGTGGCTGGCGGTCGCCCCGCCCGGCGTCGCCCCGCCGCCGCTGACGTCGCTGCCCCCCGCCGGGCCGCTGACGACCGTCGTCGAGGGGACCACCGGTCCCCCCGACGGCGCCGGCACGTGGCGGATCGTCGTCGACGCCCTCGACGACCAGCTCGAGGTGCTGGTCGCCGTCGCGCCCGCCGACGCCCTCGACGACGACGCCCTGGCCCCGGCGGTCGCCGCCATCGGCACGGTGCTCGCGGTGGAGCTGCGCGCCGCCTGGCTCGACGAGGTGGTGCGCCGGTCGACCGACGTGGTGGTGATCCGCGACGCCCAGCTGCGCATCCGGTGGGTGAGCCCCCAGGTCACCGCCTCGCTCGGATGGGAGCCCGAGGACCTCGTCGGGCTGTTCGGTGACCACCTCGGGCACCCCGACGAGCTGCACGCCGCCGCCGAGCTGCTCGTCGAGCACGCCGAGGGCCGGGGTGACTTCCCCCCGCGCCGGTTCCGCCTGGCGCACCGCGAGGGCGGCTGGCGCTGGTTCGAGCTCGGCGTGTCGAACCTCCTCGACGACCCTGCGGTGCTGGGGTTCGTGGTGGTGGGACGCGACGTCACCGCCGAGGTGGAGGCCACCGAGCGGCTGGAGGCGGCCCTCACCCGGTTGTCGCACGCCGCCCACCACGATCCGCTGACCCGGCTGCCCAACCGGGTGGCGCTCACCGAGCGGCTCCGGGCGGTGGTGGCGGGCGAGCGGGGCCCGGGGGAGGCGGCGGTGCTGTTCTGCGACCTCGACGGCTTCAAGGAGGTGAACGACGACCACGGTCACGAGGCCGGTGATCGCTTCCTCGGCGTCGTCGGGGCCCACATCCGCGCCGCGGTGCGCGCCGACGACCTGGTGGCCCGCTACGGCGGCGACGAGTTCGTCGTCGTGGCCGTCGGCCTCGAGGGCGAGTCCGAGGCGGTCGAGGTGGGTGAGCGCGTCCTCGACGCGGTGCGGCGCTCGTCGGCGTCGGAGTGGCCCGACCACACGCTGTCGGCCAGCATCGGCGTGGTGATGGTGGACGGCCACCGGTCGAGCGACGACCTGCTGCGGGCCGCCGACGCCGCCATGTACGCCGCCAAGTTCCGCGGCGGCGACCGGGTGTGGCTCCCCCAGGGGTGAGGGTCGGTACGGTCGGGGGCGTGCCCGACGTCATCACCGTCACGCCCAACCCCACCGTCGATCTCGCCGTCGAGGTCGATCAGATCCGACCCGGGATCAAGCTGCGGTGCTCCGACCCCGCCATCGACCCGGGCGGCGGTGGCATCAACTGCGCCCGGGTGGTGGTCGAGCTCGGTGGGACGGCGAGCGCGTTCTACCTCGCCGGTGGCGTGAACGGTCAGCGGATGCGCTCCCTGCTGTCGGGGCGCGGGGTGGAGGAGCACGCGGTCGAGATCGTCGAGGAGACCCGGCAGAGCTTCCACGCCCACCCCCTCGACGGTGGCGAGCTCTACCGGTTCGTGCTCCCCGGACCCGAGGTCACGAGCGCGGAGTGCGACCACCTGGTCGACGCGGTGGTCGACCAGGTCGCTCCCGGCGCCATCGTGGTGGCCAGCGGGAGCCTGCCCCCGGGTGCGCCCGACGACCTCTACGCCCACCTGGCCCGGGCCGTCCGCGAGCGTCGCGGCCGCCTGGTGCTCGACACCACCGCGCCCGCGCTCGGTCTCGCTGCCGACGAGGGCGTGTTCGTGCTCCGCAACAACCAGCGGGAGATGGCCGAGCTGGTGGGTCGCGACCTCAGCGACCACGCCGACCAGGAGGCCGCGCTGGCCGAGCTGGTCGACCGGGGCGCGGCCGAGGTGGTGCTCATGGGCCTCGGCGCCGAGGGGTCGTTGGTGATGACCGCCGACGCCGCCTGGCGGATCCCCGCCCCGCAGGTCGAGGTGGCGAGCGTGGTCGGGGCCGGTGACAGCCTCACCGGGGCGCTGGCCCTCGGGCTGGCGCGGGGGTGGACGGTGGAGCGGGCCGCGGTGTGGGCGGTCGCCGCCGGGGCGGCGGCGGTGATGACGCCACGCACCGAGCTGTGCCGTCGCGCCGACGTCGAGCGCCTGGTCGACACGATCGAGCCCCGCCCGGTGCCGCGACCCGGCCGGTAGCTGCACCCGCCCACGGCGGGGCCAACCGGCCAGGTATCAGCGCGGACGGGCCGGGTAGCGGCTCCCCATGAGCGATCTGCGCATCGGCATGACCCTCTCGTCGGAGGACCGGCCCCCGGCCCGGCTGGTGGAGCTGGGTGCCGAGGCCGAGCGCCCCGAGTCGGTGGCGGGCGGCGGCGCCGCATGACCGGGCGGGTCGGCCGGCTGCTCGTCGCCCTGGCCGTGCTCGCGCTGGCTGGCTGTTCGTCGTCGAACGACGACACCGCCACCGGTTCGGGCGCCGACGCCCCCGCCGAGCCCAGCGCCGCCGTCGACCGGGTGCCCGGCGTGGTGCAGGACGTGGCGCCCTCGGTCGTGGTGATCCAGACCGGTGAGGGCGCGGGGAGCGGCGTGGTGTGGAGCGCCGACGGGAGCCTGGTCACCAACGCCCACGTGGTCGGCGACCGGCGCGAGGTCACGGTGCTGTTCGCCGACGGGGAGCAGCGCCGCGCCGAGGTGGTCGCCACCGACGTCTTCACCGACCTGGCGCTGCTGCGGGTCGACCGGACGGGCCTCCCCGAGATCGCCCGCGCCGACGAGGTGCCACCGGTGGGCACCGGCGTCGTCGCCATCGGCAGCCCGCTGGGCTTCCAGAACACCGTCTCGGTGGGGGTGATCTCCGGTGAGCGCCGCTCGATCCCCGGATCGGCGGCCGTCACCCCGGCCCTCGTCGACCTGCTCCAGACCGATGCCGCCATCTCCCCGGGCAACTCCGGTGGCGCCCTCGTCGATCTCGACGGGCGCCTGGTCGGCATCGCGGTGGCCTACCTGCCGCCCCAGGCCACCGGCGCGGTGTCGATCGGCTTCGCCATCCCGGTGCCCACCGTGGTCGACGTCATCGGCCAGCTCGCGGCGGACGGGCGGGCGGTCCACGCCTTCGCCGGGCTGCAGCTCGCTCCGGTGACGCCCCGGATGGCCGAGGCGTTCGACCTGCCGGCGGCCGGCGCGCTGGTCGGCGAGGTCGTCCCCGACGGCCCGGCGGACCGGGCGGGGATCGAGCCGGGGTCGGTGATCGTGGCGGTCGACGGCTCCATGGTCCGCGGCCCCGAGGACGTGCTGGCCGCCATCCGCCGGGCGGATCCGGGCGACGAGCTGGCCGTGACCCTCGCCGGACAGGGCGAGGCGGTCGACCGCGACGTGACGATCGAGCTCGTGGAACGACCCTCGCCCGACCGCGACGCGCTGCCCCGGTGAGGGCCCGCGGCGGCATGCGGGCGGTGCCCCGCCTTCCCCCGCCGGCTCCCGCGGCGTACCGTCGTCACCGAGATCGTGTCACCACCGCGCCGACCCCCGCTGGGTGAGGCCTCCCGCCTCGCCGGACGACTGTGGATCGCGGCGCGCCACCTCGACGAGCCGCTGGCGGTGTCGACGCTGGGGCGGGCCTTCGCGGTGTTCACCCCCGGCGACGTCGCCGACCGGGTGGTCGTGCCGGTGATGCAACGCCTGGGCGACAGCTGGCGCGACGACCCCGGGATCGTGCCGTCGGAGCACTTCGCCTCCCAGATCGTGCGGGGCCAGTTCCAGCACCGGGCCAGCCAGAACGGCCGGGAGACCGGCCCGCTGGCGGTGTGCTTCTCCCCCGACGGCGACCAGCACGACCTCGGTGTCCACCTGGCCGCGGCCACCCTGCGGTCGGCGGGATGGCAGGCCCGGCTCATCGGTGCGGCAACACCCGTGTCGAGCGCCCGCCACGTCGTCGAGCACCTCCGACCCGACCTGTTGGTGGTCGGCGCCGGGATGCGGGAGTCGGCCGAGGAGTTCCTCGCGTCCGACCTGGCCGAGCTGGTCCCCACCGTGGCCGGCGGGTGCGGGTTCCGGGCCGACGACCTGGCCGATCTCGAGCACGCCACCGTGCACGAGGGACGGTTCTCGGCCCTGCCCTCGGTCGTGCAGCGCCTGCGCCGCCCGCTCCGGCGCTGATCCCCCTCGATCCGCCGGCGGGGCCGGTACCGTCACGCCCATGACCCCGGCCCGGAGCATCGTGCGGCGCAGCATCGACTGGTGGTTCCGCGACCGCACCTCGGGGGAGCTGGTCGTGGCCCAGGCGCCCAACGCGCCGATCCTGGTGTTCATCGCCGCCTGGGCCGTCCGCCGGATCGCCGATCCCGAGGGCGCGCTCGACCGGGTCCTCGACATCACCGGCACCGTGGCGCTCGTCGTGTGGGCCCTCGACGAGGTGGTGCGAGGGGTCAACCCGTGGCGGCGACTCCTCGGCACCGTGGTCCTCGTCGGGCTCGTGATCACCCGCCGGTGACGACGGTCGGGGTCAGCCCCGCACGTCGATCACCAGGCGCGACGGGTCGGCCAGCTCGGCGACGCCGTACTCGTGGTCGTCGCGGAGCCCGATCACCCAGCTGGTGACGTTCTCGAAGTCGCTCGTGCGCACCACCTCGGTGATCGCCGACCCGCTCACGTCGATCCGCTGCGGGCCGGTGTAGATCTGCTCGGGCTCGCTCCCGCGCAGGTCGACGCCCGAGGCCGGGGCCATCCGCACGGCCAGGAACGCATCGCCGGCCACGGAGATGGTCCGCCCCGACGGCGACTCGCGGATCGGCCGGCTCACCGGCTCGACCGCCCAGCTGGGGACGTCGCCCTCGAACTCGATGACCACCCGGTCGAAGCCCCGGTGCTCGCCGACGCGGACGTCGGTGATGAACGACGGCTCGCCCGTGCCGGGGAAGTCGCCGCTCGACGACTCGCCCGTCGTGGGCTCCCCGAGCGCACCCTCGGGGTCGTCCTCGTCGGGAGGATCGGTGGGTCCGCCCTGGAGGGCGAGGATGAAGTCCATGGTGTCGCGGGTGGCGGGCCCGACGGTGCCGTCCGCCCGCAGGCCGAAGAACCGCTGGAAGTTCTCGGTGGCGGTGACGGTGTTCGAGCCGAAGATGCCGTCGGTGGCGAGCGCGGTGCCGGTCACCTGGTTGAGGTGCCGCTGCCACTGCTGGACCCGTGGGCCCCGGTCGCCGCGCTCGAGGATCAGGTAGGCGGTCTCGTCGCCGACGACGAGTCGACGGACCTCGCTGCCGTCACCGGCGAGGGCGCGCACCACCGCGACCTCGTCGGGGGTGTGGGCGGTCATCCACACGTTGCGGGCCAGGCCCGGTGGGTCGACGAGCGGGACGTTGGCTGCGGCTCCGTCGTCGGTCTCCACCTCGACGGCGGCGATGACGGGGTCGGTGGTGCCGAGCAGCACGGTCCGGTCGCCGAGGTCGATGAGCTGGGCGCCGAT
>DATHSN010000105.1:0-4757 GCA_035464115.1 Acidimicrobiales bacterium
GCCGTCGGCCAGCGTGTAGGCGAGCTCCAGGTCGAGGGTCGCGCCGGCCTCCTGCATGTGGTAGCCGGAGATGGAGATCGAGTTGAAGCGCGGCATGCGCTGCGCGGTGTAGCGGAAGATGTCGGCCACGATCCGCATCGACGGCTCGGGCGGGTAGATGTAGGTGTTGCGGACCATGAACTCCTTGAGGATGTCGTTCTGGATGGTCCCGCTGAGCTTGGCCCGGTCGACGCCCTGCTCCTCGCCCGCCACCACGAAGCTGGCGAGCACCGGCAGCACCGCGCCGTTCATGGTCATCGACACGCTCATCTCGTCGAGCGGGATGCCGTCGAAGAGCACCTTCATGTCCTCGACCGAGTCGATGGCCACGCCCGCCTTGCCGACGTCGCCGACGACCCGGGGGTGGTCGGAGTCGTAGCCCCGGTGGGTGGCCAGGTCGAACGCCACCGACAGGCCCTTCTGGCCGGCCGCCAGGTTGCGCTTGTAGAACGCGTTCGACTCCTCGGCGGTGGAGAAACCGGCGTACTGGCGGATGGTCCACGGCCGGTTGGCGTACATGGTGGCCCGCACGCCCCGCACGAACGGGTCGAAGCCGGGCAGCGTGTCGACGTGGGTCAGCCCGTCGAGGTCGGCCCCCGTGTAGAGGGGCTTCACGTCGATGCCCTCGGGGGTGCGCCACACCAGGTCGTCGGCGGTGCGCCCCCGCAGCTCCTTGGCTGCCAGCTCGTTCCAGTCGTCGAGGCTCGGGTGCTCGCTCATGGCCCGATCGTAGGTGGGCCGCCCCGGTCGGGGCACAGCCGGCGGAGCCGGCTCGGCCAGCACGGCCGGCGGAGCCGGCTCGGCCAGCACGGCCGGCGCGCTGGGGGCCGGTAGCCTCACGGCGGTATGGCCAAGCGCATCGTGATCATCGGCGGCGGCCCGGGCGGCAACCAGGCCGCCACCCTCGCCGCCCGCCTGGGAGCCGAGGTCACGCTCGTCGAGCGCGACATCATCGGCGGGGCGGCCCACCTGTGGGACTGCATCCCCTCCAAGGCCATGATCGCCACCGGCGAGGCGCTCACCTTCATGGGCCGCGCCGAGCGCATGGGGCTCACCGAGTCGCTGGCCACCCTCGACTCCGAGGCGCTGCGCGCCCGCATCACCTCGATCGAGGCCCGCCTCGAGCGGTCGGTCACCAACCTGCTCGAGAGCCAGCGGGTGCGGCTGATCCGCGGCACCGGTCGCCTCACCGGCCCCCACCACGTGGTGGCCGACACCGCCGACGGCCCGGTCGAGCTCGAGGCCGACGTCATCGTGCTGTCCACCGGCAGCCGCCCCCGCATCCCCGACTGGGCGCCGGTCGACGGTCGCCGGGTGCTCACCACCCGCGACGCCTACCCGCCGCCCGAGATCCCCGACCACCTGGTGGTCATCGGGTCGGGCGTGACGGGCGTGGAGTTCGTCCACATGTTCAAGAGCTTCGGCAGCGACGTCACCCTCATCGTCAGCCGCCAGCAGGTGCTCCCCCAGAAGGACCCCGAGGTGGCGGCCGCCCTCGAGGACGACTTCCTCACCCGGGGGGTGCGCCTGTTCAAGGGCGCCCGGGCCGAGGGCATCGACGTGAGCGACGACGGCGTGGTCGTCCGCTGCGACGACGGTCGCCAGGCCAAGGGCAGCCACGCCCTGCTCGCCATCGGGTCGATCCCCAACAGCGAGGGGCTCGGGCTCGACGCCGCCGGGGTGGAGACCGACCGGGGCGGCTACGTCCTCGTCAACCACAACCTGCAGTCGTCGGTGCCGCACATCTACGTGGCCGGCGACCTGTCGGGAAAGCTCCCGCTGTCGTCGGTGGCGTCGATGCAGGGCCGCAAGATCGCCGAGCACGCCAGGGGCCTGCACGTCGGCCCCCACCGCCACCTCGACTACGAGAAGGCGGCGTCGGCCATCTTCACCGAGCCCGAGATCGCCGACGTCGGCCTGGCCGAGACCGACGCGTTCGCCGAGGGCCGCAAGATCCGGGTCACCAAGGTGCCGTTCAGCTCGGCGGCCAAGGCCCTCATCAACGACGACCCGCGGGGCTTCGTGAAGCTCGTGTCGGATCCCGCCACCGGCGTGGTCCTCGGCGGGTCGATCGTCGGCAAGCACGCCGCCGAGCTGATCTCGGTGGTGGCGCTCGCCGTCACTGCCCGCCTCACCGTCACCGACATCGTCGAGAGCCTCCTCGTGCACCCCGCCCTGTCCGAGGCGTTGGCCGAGGCGGCGGAGTAGCCATGACCACGCCGTTCGACCCCACCGACGACCAGGGCTTCCCCTACGAGGCCGACGAGTTCCCCGAGATCGGCCCCGACTCGCTGGCCCCGATCCCCACCCGGGCGCTGGCCCGCATCATCGACACGTTCCTGCTCGCCATCGTGGCCCTCGCCGCGGTGTCGATCCTCGGGACGGTCAGCGTCGACGACGAGGCCGTCAACGTCGACGCCCCCGGCTGGCTGCCGCTCGCCGTGCTGGCGTTCTCGGCCGCCTACGAGATCATCCTCACCACCACCCGCGGCCAGACCCTCGGCAAGATGGCCATGGGCATCCGGGTCGCCCAGCGGGGCCAGGGCACCAACCCCACCCCCAACCAGGCCATCGTCCGCTGGATCGTGCCCAACATCGCCGGGGTGATCCCCATCGCCGAGGTGGCGGCCATCGCCGTGCTCGTCGTCTACCTGAGCGCGGCGGCCAACGCGCTGCGCCAGGGCGTCCACGACCGGGCCGCCACCACGGTCGTCGTCCGCACCCGGTGAGCGGTCCGGCGCCGGGCGAGCCCGCACCGGCCCCCGACCCGGCTCCCGATGGCGGCGGTGCCGGGTCGCCGCCCCGCCCCGACCCGGGGTCGTTCCGCGACCCCACTGGCCTGGTGTGGGTCGAGCCCGACCGGTTCGACCGGGTCCTGCGGGCCCTCACCGCCGACGGCCTCGCCGACCTCGACCGGCTGCTCGCCACCCGCCTCGCGGCCGACGCCGTGGCCGCCGGCCGGCTGATCCCCACCGAGCGGCTCGACCCCGCACCCGAGGTCGACGGCGGCCCGTGGGCCGCGGTGGTCGCCCACCCGCGGGTGCCGGTGGTCTCCTACCCCTACGAGTGGACGTTCTCGGCCCTGCGCGACGCCACCCTGCTCCAGCTCGACCTGCTCGTCGGCGCCCTCGCCGAGGGCCTCGTCACCAAGGACGCCACGCCCTACAACGTGCAGCTCGTCGGCACCCGGCCGGTGTTCATCGACGTCGGCTCGTTCGAGCCGCTGGCGGCCGGGGAGCCGTGGCGCGGCTACCGCCAGGCCTGCGCGCTGGGTCTGTACCCGCTGATGCTCCAGTCGCTGGTGGGCGTGCCGTTCCAGCCCTGGCTGCGGGGCTCGCTCGAGGGCATCGCCCCGGCCGACATGGCCCGCCTGCTGCGGGGTCGCCAGCGCCTCCGGCGGGGCGTGCCCACCCACGTGTGGCTCCACGCCCGGGCCGAGGCCCGCTACGCAGCGCGCACCGGCGCCGACACGGCCGCCGATCTGCGCCGGGCCGGGGTGCGGCCCGAGGTGATCGCGGCCATGGCGAAGGGCCTGCGGCGGCGGGTGGCCGCCCTCACCTGGGAGGCCGGCGAGTCGGAGTGGTCGGGCTACTCGGAGCGGGAGCACTACACCGACGCCGACCTGGCCGCCAAGGAGCGGTTCGTCACCGACGTGGCGTCGGCCCGGCGGCGCCGCGTGGTGTGGGACGTGGGCGCCAACGACGGGCGGTTCTCCCGGCTGGTCGCCCCCCACGCCGACGCCGTGGTCGCCTCCGACGCCGACCCGCTGGTGGTCGACGTGCTCCACCGCGCCCTGCGGGCCGAGGGCGACGAGACCATCGTGCCGCTGGTCCACGACCTGGCCGACCCGTCGCCGGGGCTGGGGTGGCAGGGGCGCGAGCGCCCGCCGCTCGAGCAGCGGATCCGCCCCGAGCTGGTGCTGCACCTGGCGGTGATCCACCACGTCGTCATCAGCCGCACCGTGCCGGTCGACGCCTACCTCGACGCCCTGGTCGCGCTCGACGCCGAGGTGGTGCTCGAGGTGCCCCACCGCGACGACCCGAAGGTGGTGCGGCTGCTCGCCGCCAAGCAGCACCCCGAGCGGGTGGCCTACGGGCTCGACGTGGTCGCGGCGGCGGTGGCGACCCGTTTCGACGAGGTGCGGCGCGCGGCCCTCCCGTCGGGCACCCGCACCCTGCTGCACCTCCGCCCCCGCCGCTGACCGCCCCGCGCCCCCACCCGAACTGGCGAACCCACGGTGCGCCAGGCGCACCGTGGGTTCGCCAGAACCGGGCGTTGGCGATGCGCTACTCGATCTCGACGACGACGTCGCCGGTGCCCACCGAGTCGCCCACCGCCACCTTCACCGCGGCGACGGTGCCCGCCTTCTCGGCGTTGATGTTGTTCTCCATCTTCATGGCCTCGAGCACGACGACGGTCTGGCCGATCTCGATCTCGTCACCGGCCTCGACCAGCACCTTGACGATGGTGCCCTGCATGGGGACGGTGACGTGGCCGGCACCCGCCGCCCCACCGGCCCCCCCGCCGGCCCCGGCCCGCTTGGGCCGGGCGCCGCCCGCGCCCGGGTTGGCGCCCGTCGGGGCCGCGACCGCGGCCATCTGGCTCTCGGGGACGAACACCGACACCGAGAACCGGCGCCCGCTCACCTCGACGTCGAGGTCGCGGCGGACCTTGGGCTCGGGCGGGTCGCCGTCGGACGGCGCGGCGGCGGGCGAGGC
>DATHSN010000106.1:0-2768 GCA_035464115.1 Acidimicrobiales bacterium
CCTCCTCGCCCCCCGAGACCTGACCGGCAGGTCCCGAGCCACACGGCCACCACGACATCAGCGTCGTCCTGCGCTGCCTCCGCCGGTCAGGGGTGGATCAGCTCGACGTGGCGACCGGAGACGGCCGCCAGTCGGGCGAGGTCTTCTCGATCGGCGGTGACGATCTCGTCGCCGTCGGAGGCGATCAACACGACAGCGGCGTCGATGACGTCGGCGAGTCCGGCGACACCGAGCAGCTGGCCCGCAGATCGCCCGAGCGCCTCGTCGAGGTCGCGCACCTCGACGCCGGCCAGCGCCTGCGCCAGGCGCGCCTGGCGCGGGCCACCGCGCCACACCTGCCCGACGACCCCTGCGTGGGTGAGCGGGAGCTCCCCCGCCAGCTGCGCCGCCTTCAGGCGAACCCACATCGCCCGTTCGCCCCGTTCGAGCGACACCAGGGCCCCGCTGTCGAGCACGAGGCTCATGACTGCGTGGCCGGTCGGTGTGGTCGGCCCGGGCCCCGGACGACGGTGGCGTCCTCGCGGTCGGCGCGCTGCTGGGCGCGGATCTCGTCGGCGGAGATCTCGCCGAACTCCTGCTCGTAGCCGGCCACCGCGGCGGCGAGCAGCGCGAGCTTGTGATCGCGACGGATCTTGTCCTCGAGCGCGGCGCTCACCCACCCGCTGACGGACTCGGCGTGACCGGACTCGACGGCCCGCTGCCCGGCCTCGATCAGGTGCGGGTCGACCGTGACGGTGAGCCGACCCTTCTTCGTCGTCATACCCCAATGGTAACGACAGTAAGACTTCCTCCGCATCCACGGCGAGCGCGTGACACACGCGTGAGAGGTGGATGAGAGCCCCGGCGCGGACGATGGCGGCATCGACCCCGAACGAGGAGGACGAGCATGTCCATCAGCGACGAGAAGATCGAGCGGTTCGTCGGACAGGTGGTGGGCGACCTCGGCGCCACCGCCTCCAGCGCGCTGGCCCACATCGGGCACCGCCTCGGCCTGTACCGGGCGATGAGCGGCGCCGGTGGGCTGACCCCGGCCCAGCTGGCCCAGCGCACGGGCACGCACGAGCGCTACATCCGGGAGTGGCTCCACAACCAGGCGGCCGGCGGCTACGTCGAGTACCGCCCGGACGACGGGACCTTCGAGCTGCCGGCCGAGCACGCGCTGGTGCTCGCCGACGAGTCCAGCCCGGTGCACCTCGCCGCCGGCTTGGAGCAGATGGCGGCGGTGTGGGCCGACGAGCCCCGCCTCGAGGACGCCTTCCGCTCGGGCGACGGCATCGGGTGGCACGAGCACGACCCGCGCCTGTTCGGCGCCACCGAGGAGATCTTCAAGCCGGCCTACCGGACGTACCTGGTCGACCACTGGATCCCGGCGCTCGACGGCGTGCAGGACCGGCTCACCGCCGGGGGGAGGGTCGCCGACATCGGCTGTGGCCACGGGGCCTCCACGATCCTGCTCGCCGAGGTCTTCCCGGAGGCCGAGGTGGTGGGCTTCGACTACCACGAGGCATCCATCGGGACCGCCCGGCGACGGGCTGCCGAGGCGGGACTCGACCCGGGCGACCGGACCCGCTTCGAGGTCGCGTCCGCCGGCGGCTACCCGATCCCCGACGGCGGGTACGACCTCATCTGCTTCTTCGACGCGCTCCACGACTTCGGTGACCCGGTCGGCGCCGCCGCCCACGCCCGAGACGCGCTCGCCGACGACGGCGCGGTGATGCTCGTCGAGCTCCGCGCCGGCGACCGCCCCGAGGAGAACCTGAACCCGGTGGGTCGGCTCGGCTACGCCATGTCCACCTTCGTGTGCACACCCAACGCGTTGTCCCAGGACGGCGGCGTCGCCCTCGGAGGGCAGGCGGGTCCCGCAGCCATCGGCGAGGTCTTCGCCGCAGCCGGCTTCAGCCGCTTCCGCCAGGTCGCGGAGGCACCGATCCACCAGGTGCTCGAAGCGCGCCCGTAGCCGTGCCACCCACAGACCGCGCATCCACCACGACGACCGACCCCAGGAGGACCCCCATGGACACCGCACGGGTGAACGGAACCGATCTCGCCTACATCGAGCGGGGCTCGGGGGAACCGGTCGTGCTCGTGCACGGCACGCTCGGCGATCTCCGCAGCTGGGAGCTCCAGCTCGACGCGCTGTCCCGTGACCACCGCGTCATCTCCTACAGCCGCCGCTACCACCACCCGAACCCGTGCCGGGGGGACGAGACCGACTACTCGGCCGAGCTCCACGCCGACGACCTGGCGGCCTTCATCTCCGCCCTCGGTCTCGGTTCGGCCCACGTCGTCGGCAACTCCTACGGCGCCTACACCGCGCTGCTGCTGGCGGCGCGCCACCCCGATCGGGTGCGGACGTTGGTGCTCGGTGAGCCGCCGGCCTTCCCGCTGCTCGAGGGCCACCCCGAGGGACAGCCCCTCCGCGACGACTTCCTGGCCGACGTGTGGGTGCCGACGGGGCAGATCATGGCCCGGGGCGAGATCGACCACGGGATCCGCACCTTCGTCGACGGCCTCTTCGGTGCCGGCGCGTTCCACCAGCTGCCCGGGGAGGTGCTCGAGCTGCTGAGGGACAACGCGTGCGAGTTCGCCGTCGAGGCATCGAGCCCGGAGTTCTTCACGTCGTTCAGCACGGCTGAGGCCCGACGGGTGACGACACCGACCCTGCTCGTGTCGGGGACGGACACCCTGCGGATGTTCGAGCTCGTCGTGGACGAGCTCGAGCGCTGCCTGCACGACACCGAACTGGTCCGCATCGTGGGGAGCAGCCA
>DATHSN010000107.1:0-2805 GCA_035464115.1 Acidimicrobiales bacterium
GGCGCGGCGCGCTGGTGGTGGGGCCGTCCGGCTCGGCCGAGCTCGCCGCGGCCGGCGCCCGGCTGGTCCTGCCCGACGACCGCAACGCCCAGGGGGTGTGGGCCCTGCCCGGTCCGTCGCTCGAGGCGCTGCGCGACGCGGGGGCGCTGCTGCCCGAGGGGTTCCCCGCCGCCGTGCCCGAGGGGGCCCGACGCGCCGAGATCGATCTCGCCGACGCACCCTCGGGCGACGACGCCGACCTCGAGCTCGCGCCCGGTGCCGCCACCCGGGTCGCCGTGGAGGTCACCCACACCGGCTCGGGCTCGGCGTGGGTCGACGACGGGTCGTGGGCCCTGCCAGGCGTGGTGCGGCTGGGGGTCCGCTGGTGGACTACCAACGGGGAGATGGTGCGCGACGACACCCGCGCCCCGCTGGGGGCGTGGATGTGGCCGGGGGACCGCACGACCGTCGACGTGCCGCTCGAGGCCGTGGACCGCCTCGGCCAACCGCTCCCGCCGGGCCGCTACCTGGTCGACGTCGACGTGGTGCAGGAGGGGTTCGCCTGGTTCTCGGCCGAGGGCGCGCCGCCGCTGCGCCTGGTCGTCGAGGTGCGCGAGCGCGCCGGTCGGTGAGGCCCGCCGACGAGAGGACGGGGGCGGCCCGGTATCGTGACCGGCCGTGTCCCTCCCCGACCCGGTCGTCACGCCGGCTGCCGCTGTCGACGTCAGCGTGGTGCTCCCGGTCTTCAACGAGGCGGGCCACGTCGTCGCCGAGATCGACCGCATCCGCGCCGCCATGGACGCGTCGCACCGCACCTGGGAGCTCATCGTCGTCGACGACGGGTCGACCGACGGCACCGCCGAGGTGCTCGCCGGGGTGGAGGGCATCCGGCTGATCCGCTTCCCGGAGAACCGGGGATCGGGCTCGGCCCGGCGGGTCGGCACCCGCGAGGCCCGCGGCGAGATCGTGGTGTGGACCGACGCCGACATGACCTATCCGAACCACCAGATCCCCGACCTGGTCGACGCCCTCGGCGACTACGACCAGGTGGTGGGGGCCCGCACCACCGAGGAGGGCACCCTCAAGGTGTTCCGGGTGCCGGCGAAGTGGTTCGTCCGCAAGCTGGCGGAGTACCTCACCGAGCACCGCATCCCCGACCTCAACTCGGGGTTCCGGGCGTTCCGCCGCTCGGTGGCCATGCCCTACCTGCACCACCTGCCGGCCGGCTTCTCGTGCGTCACCACCATCACCATGACGTTCCTCGCCAACGGTCACCTCGTGCGCTACGTGCCCATCGACTACGCCGAGCGGGCGGGCACGTCGAAGTTCCACTGGTGGGCCGACACCCGGCGCTACCTGCTCCAGGTGGTGCGGCTGATCCTGTCGTACAACCCGCTGCGGGTGTTCATGCCGGTGGGGTTGGTGCTGTTCGCCATCGGCGCCGGCAAGCTCGTGTGGGACCTGTTCGACAAGGACCTGCGGGTGCCCACCAACACGCTGCTCGTGCTGTTCGTGGCGTTCCAGGTGATCGCCATCGGCCTGCTGGCCGACCTGGTGGTGCGCGCCACCAAGCGCCCCGAGGACCTCTGACCGGGCCGGGGCGAGTGGCTCGCGATCAGCGCAGCACGACCACCGTGGTGCCGACCGGCGCCCAGTCGTAGAGGAACTTGGCGTCGGCGAGGCGCTGGCGGGTGCAGCCCGCGGAGCGGTACTGGCCGAGCTCGGCCTCGGTCTGCAGGAACGAGCCGTCGGGGCGCTTGGGGATCGAGTGGAAACCGAGCGCCATGGTGTTGCCCCACGTGTAGCGGACCATGTACTCCATCGTGATCCCGCCGTAGCCGGCCCACGCCAGCGGCGACTTGGAGAACACCGAGTAGGTGCCGGCCCGCGGCGTGTTGGCCCGGCCCGACACCGCGTAGGTGCGGGTGAGCAGGCCGGTGTCCTCGACCAGCCAGACCTGCTGGCACGAGACGCAGTAGATGATGCGGCGGCCCTCACCCGAGCCCGCCGGCACCACCGCGGGCGGCGCCTGCGGGGCGACGGTGCCGGTGAGGGCGACGAACTCGCGTGACTCGGAGAACTGGGCCATGAGCCGACCCCGCGACAGCTCACCCCGCTCGACCTTCCAGGCCCAGTAGTCGTAGCCGGTGGGATCGGGCTGGCGTCCGAGCACGTTGCGGTAGACGAGGGCGACGAACGCTCCCGAGTTCAGCGACCCGTAGGTCGACGTGAACTCCGGTGACCGGGTGAAGGCGTCGGCGATGGTGTCGAGGCGCTGGCCCTGGCGGTAGCGGCCGACCCAGAACGCCAGGCCCGACGGGTCGGGGGCCCGCTCGAAGAACGCCAGGTAGAGCCGGGCGATCGAGTCGTCGATGCCCGAGCCGGTGGTGATGACCGGCCGGGCGGGCGGCGCCGGGGCGGGCTCGTCGACGGGGGCCGGCTCATCGGTGGACGCAGCGTCCTCGGTCGGGGCCGGATCGTCGGTGGGGGCCGCGTCGAGGGGGGCGACCTCGTCGGCTGCGGCGGGGGCGTCGGGCTCGAGCGGGGCGACGTCGTCGGCTGCGGCGGGGGCGGCGAGCGCGGCGACGACGAGCAGGGCGAGCAGGGCGGCGAGAGCGCGGCGGGGGTGCACGGCCCGGGACGCTACTGCGACGGTGCGGGCGTGGCCACGGCGCACGGCCAGCGCCACACGCCCCACCGTCCGCGGGGCTCGTCGAGGAGGAGCTCGGCGGCCGGGCACGCAGCGGGGGCGGAGGCGGCGACGGCCACCACCACGGGAGAGCACGGCAGGCCGCCCGCCGCCAGGTCGACCCAGCGGTGCTCGGC
>DATHSN010000108.1:0-5724 GCA_035464115.1 Acidimicrobiales bacterium
GGTCAACATCTATCCGGCCGAGATCGAGGCCGTGCTCCACGACCATCCGGCCATCGCCGACGTCGCCGTGTTCGGGCTCCCCGACGACGAGTGGGGCGAACAGGTGAAGGCCGCCGTCCAGCTGCGCGAGGGCGTGGCGCCGTCCGAGCAGCTGGCCGACGACATCATGGCCTTCGCCCGGGAGCGCCTCGCGGGGTACAAGGTGCCCCGCTCGATCGACTGGCAGACCGAGCTCCCCCGGCACCCCACCGGCAAGCTCTACACGCGGCTGCTGCGCGACCCGTACTGGACCGACCGGAGCACGGCCATCTGATCAGGGCCGGCCGCTGCACGCGACGGCGGCCGCCACCGCGTCAGGAGGTGAGGAACGCCACGATGGCCGGCCAGGCGGCGCGGTCCTGCACCAAGAAGAGGTGGCCGCCGTCGAACACCTCGAGGCGGGCGTCGGGCAGGCGCGCGGCCAGCGCCTCGGCGTTGGCGAGCGGGGCGATGCCGTCGAAGCGGCCGGCGGCCACGAGGGTGGTCGTGGCGATGCCGGCCAGGCGGTCCCAGGTGTCGTGGTGCCGGCGGGCCTCGAGCTGGCGCCGGGCCCCGTCGGCCCGCCCGGGCTCCTCGGCGCCCACCGCGGCGGCCGCCTCGGCCTGCGCCCGCAGCTGGGCCAGCACCTCGGGGTGCGCGGCGCGCCAGGCCGCGTCGCGCCGCACGTCGGACAGCTCGAGCTGGCGCTCGAACCGGACGTCGGGGTCGAGCGCCGCCAGCTCGTGCAGCGGGTACGACGCCCCGCCCGCGCCACCGGCCGACGTGCAGCACAGCACGAGGCGGTCGATCCGGTTCGGGTGCCTCAGCGCCAGCTCCTGGGCGACCATCCCCCCGAACGACACCCCGACGACGTGGGCGCGGTCCCACCCGAGGGCGTCGAGCAGCGCGTCGGCGTCGTCGGCGTAGTCGGCCATCGTCCAGTCGCCGGGCGGCGACGAGCTGCGACCGAGGCCCCGTTGGTCGTAGGCCAGCACCTCGCACGCCCGGGGCAGCGGACCGTCGAGCACGCCGGGGCGGACCCGCAGATCGCCGCCGGTGCCGCCGATGAACAGCGCGCGCGGACCCTCGCCCGCGATCTCGTAGGTGACGTCGACGCCAGTGGCGACGCGGACGTGGGGCACCGCTCAGCGGCCCCAGGCGCGCAGCACGTCGAGGGTGGCCTCGTTCTCGTCGGCGGTGCGGGGCATGATCGCCGCGCCGAAGTCGGTGACGCCGCCGTCGGCGAGGCGGCGCAGGCCGGCCTCCACCTCGGCCTCGCTGCCCACGATGGCGATGTCGGCCGGGGAGGCCACGCCCTCGCGGTCGAGCATGGCCCGGTACGACGGGAGCTGGCCGTAGATCGCCAGGTTCTCGCCGATCGAGGCCCGGGCCCCGTCGGGGTCGTCGGTGACGCAGATCGGCAGCGCGGCGACGACCCGCGGCGCGGCGTGCCCGGCGGCGTCGGCGGCGGCGGTGATCGACGGGACGATGTGGTCGGCCAGCGCGCGGGGGCCGGTGCACCAGGTGATGGTGCCGGCGCCCACCGAGCCGGCCAGGCGCAGCATCTGGGGACCGAGCGCGGCGATGAGCAGCGGGGGGGCGGCCGCGTCGCGCACGTCGACCGATCCCACGGCGGTCACGTGGTCGCCGCGCACCGACACCTGCTCGCCGCGCAGCATCGGCACCAGCGCCTCGAGGTACTCGCGCAGGTAGCCGACGGGCTTGTCGAACGAGATGCCCCACATGCCCTCGACCACGGGCTGGTGCGACAGCCCGATGCCGAGCACGAGGCGGTTCCCGGTGGCGGCCTGCACGGTGAGCGCCTGGCTGGCCAGCGCCTGGGGGTGACGGGGCTGCACGGGCACCACCGCGGTGCCGAGCTCGATGCCGGGCACCTCGCGGCCGGCCACCGCCAGCGCGGTGAGGGCGTCGGTGCCGAAGATCTGCGCCAGCCAGTAGGTGGCGAAGCCGTCGTCGGCCGCTTGGCGCACCCCTGCGATGGTGCCGGCGAGCGAGTTGATCGAGCTCGATCCGTTGATCCCGATGCGCACGTGTGGTCTCCCCCTCGATGAGCCGCCGACCTCCGGCGAGCGGTTCGGACCCTATCGGCGCCGTCCGCGCTCCGGCGCGGTCGGCGGGTCAACGCTCGGCGTCGGGGCCGTTGACGAGGGCGTGGTAGGGCCCGAAGTCGTCGGCGGTGCGGAGCCGACCCAGCTTCTGGTACTCGCGCTTCATGCCGAACATCACCGTCTCCATGGTGATCGGCGTGCCCGCCTCGGCGGCGAGGAACGCGGTGTTCAGCGCGGCGTTGCGGATCGACCCGCCCGACAGCTCGAAGTGGCTGGCGAGGAAGTCGAGGTCGACGTCGGCGACGGGCGCCGCGGCCGGGAAGCTCTGGGCCCAGATGGCGCGGCGCTCGCGCTCGTCGGGGACGGGGAACTCGAGCGCGACGTGGATCCGCCGCAGGAACGCGTTGTCGATGTTCTTCTGGAAGTTCGTGGCGAGGACCACGAAGCCGTCGTAGGACTCGAGGCGCTGCAGCAGGTACGACGTCTCGATGTTGGCGTAGCGGTCGTGGGCGTCGGACACCTCCGAGCGCTTGCCGAACAGGGCGTCGGCCTCGTCGAAGAACAGCACCACGTTGCCCGCGGCGGCCGCGTCGAACAGCTGCTCGAGGTGCTTCTCGGTCTCGCCGATGTACTTGCTGACCACGGACGACAGCTCGAGCTTGTAGAGGTCGAGGCCGAGCTCGCCGGCGATGATCTCGGCGGTGAGGGTCTTGCCCGTGCCCGACGGGCCCGAGAACAGCGCCACCAGCCCGGCCGACGGCACGGCCCGGAAGCCCCAGTCGCCGTAGACCACGTCGCGCTGGCGGTAGCGCGACGCCAGCTCGCGCAGCTGGGCCAGCCGATCGGGGGTGACGACGAGGTCGTCCCACGTGCGGCGGGGGCGGATGCGGCGGGCCAGGCGGTCGATGCGGCCGGCGGCGAGGCGGCGCACGGCGGCGTCGAGATCGGTGCCGGGTCCGATGGCGGCGCGCGCGTCGCCCACCAGGCGCAGCTGGTCGGCGGTGAGGCGGTGCCCGGCCCGATCGTCGGTGCCGAGGACCTCCCGCCACTCCTCGGGACGCGCCTCGGGAGCGTCGGGGTGCAGCTCGGTCCACGGCTGCCGGGGCAGCTCGTCGATCGGCAGGTCGAGCCGCGACGACAGCGCCCACGCCAGGTGGTCGGCCCGCTCGACGCGCCGTCGGGCCTCGGCCGGGAGCGTGTCGCCGAGCTCGAGGATGACACCGAGCCCCGCCACCGTGGCCTGGCGCACGACGGCGTCCCAGGTGTCGGCGTCGGGTGGGAGGTCGACGACGAGGAACGAGGTGGCGGCGGTGCCGGCCAGGGCCGCCTGCAGCCGACGGGTGCGATCGGGGCCGGCCACCACGGTGAGGCGGTGGGCGCCGGGCGCGCCGGCGCGCTCGATGATCTCGTGGCCGGCCGGGAGGGCCGGGTCGGTCGACGTGTCGCCGACCAGTGCCCACAGCACCGTCGGGGCCACCGCCACGGTGGCCGACGACCACGCGCCGGGCTGATCGACCGCCACCAGAGCCGCGCGGCGCAGGCGGCCGTCGGGTGCGAGCGTCGCCACGCCGGGATGGTCGGCGCCGAACACCTGGTTCAGCGTGTGCACGGTCGGGCGCACGGAGGTGACGTCGTCGTGCACGTAGCCGAGGAGGCGTTGGCGGGCCGGATCGAGCTCGACCGCCGCCGCCAGCGCGAGCACCTCGGCCTCGGCGGGGCCGAGCGCGGCGTGGGCGGCGATGCGCCCGAGCGGGGTGTCGGCGCCGAGGGCGTCGTGGAACCGGGCCCGCACCTCGTCGATCTCGCCGCCGACCGCCGCGTCGATCTCGGCCCAGGCCGCCGGATCGGGTGGCACGAACCCCGGCAGCTCCGCGATCATCCGGTCGAGGTCGGCCTCGGCGATGCGCAGGCCGGCGAACGGGTCGGGCGGGGCGCCCCGGCCGATGCGGGCGCGCAGCGCCTCGCGCCGCAGCAGGACGTCGGCGAGATCGGTCCACGGCGGGGGAGGGGGCGGGGCCACGACCCGACAGTCAAGCTGGCCCAGCCGATCCGGCCCCGAGGCGGCGAGCACCTCCCCTGTGCGCCGGTGCGACGCCGGGGAGGGCACGGAGTGGCTCGAGTGCTGACGACAGATGGCGCCACGCACCCCGTCGACGCGCGGCGACGCCGGCCCCGGCGGCTCGCGGCGCTGGCGATGGCGGCCGCGGCCATCGTCGCCGCCTGTTCCGACGACGGCGTCGAGCGCGACGAGAGCGGCCAGATCATCGGCGCCGGCGACGTCTCGGTGTTCGAGCTCGCCGTCGGCGACTGCCTCGACCCGGGCGAGCAGGTCGGCACCGAGATCGGCGACATCCGCGCCGTGCCCTGCGACGAGGAGCACACCATGGAGGTGTTCGCCCTGCCGGTCTGGCCCGACACCGAGAGCGACGTGTTCCCGGGGTCGAACCAGCTGAGCGACTTCGCCGACGCGGCCTGTCTCGACGAGTTCTTCGGCTACGTCGGCATCGACTACGTCGACTCCGAGCTGTTCTTCTCGTACCTCCTGCCGACGCTGTCGGGCTGGAACGACGCCGACCCGCCCGATCGCCAGGTGGTGTGCGTCATCGTCACCGACGGCGAGCCGCTCACCGGCTCGGTGCGCGACTCGCGGCGCTGACCCCGGCACCGGCCCCGGCGCACGGCCTACGCTGCGGCGACGGACCGAGGAGGCAGCATGGGGATCCAGGTGACGACCGGGGCGATGATGACCTGCTCGTTCGGTGTCGCGCCGAGCGCGCTCTCGGTGGTGCCCGCCAAGATGGTGATGGCGGGGGGCAAGCCGGCGGCGACGATCCTCGACAACGTCCCGGTGGTCAACATCCCGCCGTTCGGCATGTGCACCTCGCTGTCGAACCCGACGGTCGCATCGGCCACCGCGGCGGCGCTCGGTGTGCTCACCCCGATGCCGTGCGTCCCGGTCACGACCGCGCCGTGGGCGCCCGGATCGCCGACGGTGCTCGTCGGCAACACGCCCACGCTCAACGAGTCCTCGAAGTGCGTGTGCGCCTGGGGCGGCATGATCTCGTTCAGCTTTCCGGGCCAGGTCACGGTGATGGTCCCCTGAAAATGGTCCCGTGCTCCACTTGTGGCGCACGGCACCCGTCAGGCGGCTACATTCACCGCCCGTGGGGATCACTGGGGTCAGGCGTCACATGACGTCGTGCCTGCACTACTCTTCGTGACCTCGCCGGCTGTCCCGGAGCACCGCGGTGCTGTTGGGCTGACGTTGGCGTCCCGTCCGGGGCGTCATCCTTCGATGCGCTCGATGCAACGGGAGATGCGGTGGCAACCACGTACTTGACCCCAGGTGTGTACGTCGAGGAGGTCCCCTCCGGCTCGGCGACGCTGTCGGCTGGCGCCACGGCGATCGCCGCCTTCGTCGGCTTCACCGAGAAGCACCCGACCGACGATCCGAACGATCCCGAGGGCCTCAAGCCCCGCATGGTCACGAACTGGTCGCAGTTCGTCGAGCTCTACGGCGACTTCACGCCGGGGGCCATGCTCCCGCACGCCGTCTACGGCTGGTTCAACAACGGCGGCAGCGTCTGCTACATCGTGCGGATCCCGCACACCCGCCCGTCCGAGGAGCCGGGTCAGC
>DATHSN010000109.1:0-12484 GCA_035464115.1 Acidimicrobiales bacterium
CTCCGCGCCTGCGGACCCCGCCGCCGAGCCTGCAGCTGTGGCGACGACGGCGTCGAGGTCGACGGAGGGTGTCCTGCCCGGCCCCGGGCCCGCGGTCCGGACGTGGATGAGGAACTCGACGTTGCCGTCGGCGCCGGTGAGGGGCGAGACCATGGCCCCCATCATGGCCGCGCCACGAGCCACGAGCGCGTCCCGCACCCGGCCGAGCACCGAACGCCACACCGCGGGGTCGCGGACGACGCCGCGGCCGCGGCTCACCTCGGCACGTCCCGCCTCGAACTGGGGCTTGACCAGCAGCACCAGGTCGGCGCCGGGCGCGGCCAGCGCCAGCAGGTCGTCGGCCACGGTGCGCAACGAGATGAACGACAGGTCGGCCACCACCAGTGGGGCGGGGCCCCCGAGGACGCGGGGATCGAGGCCGCGGATCGTGGTGCGCTCGAACGAGCGGACCCGCGGGTCGGTGCGCAGCCGCTCGTGGAGCTGGCCGTAGCCGACGTCGACCGCCACCACCTCGGTCGCGCCCCGCTGCAGCAGGCAGTCGGTGAACCCGCCGGTGGACGCGCCGGCGTCGATGGCCCGGCGACCGGCCACCTCCACCGCGAAGCGCGCCAACGCGGCGTCGAGCTTCTCTCCCCCGCGGCTCACGAACCGGGCCGGTGGTCCGAGCACCCGGATGGCCTCGTCGGGCGCGACGAGACGGGCCGCCTTGGTGGCCGGGGCTCCACCCACGGTCACCCGGCCGGCCCGGATCTCGCGTTGCGCCACCTCGCGGGAGGCGACGAGCCCCCGGCGGACGAGCTCCGCATCGAGTCGTCGCCGGGGCGCCGCGGGTCAGCCCTCCGTGGACGCGGTGGCCGACCGCTTGGTGGACTTGGTGGTCTTGGTGCCCTTGGAGGCCTTCTCGGCGGCGGTCGCCTTCTTGGCGGCGCGGGCCGCAGCCCGCTCGGCGGCCTCGACCCGGGCGGTGAGCTCGGCCAGCTCGGAGCGCCGCACCGGGGTGTAGGGGGCGAGGCGGACGTCGAGCTGCTCGAGGAACGACTCGCGGTCGGCGCGGACCCGGTCGGCCAGATCGCCGAGGGCGGTGGTGAGCCGCTCGCGGGCGTCGTCGCCGGCATCGCGCAGGTCGTCGACCAGGGCGCCGACGCGATCGGCGCCGTCGTCGATGGTGGTGCCGAACCGGTCGCGGCGCAGCTCGTCGCGCAGCGACTCGACAGCCTCGGTGAGGCGATCGACGTGCAGGTCGTCGCGCAGGGTGCCGACGCCGTCGGACATGCGGTGCCGGGCGGACTCGACGGCCTCGGAGAGGTCGTCGGCGAGGCGACGGGCCCGCTCGGAGAGCTCGCGGGCGGCGTCGGAGGGGAAGGTGCGCAGGGTCTCGGTCATGGGGTCATGGTAACTCCAGCAAGCACCTGCTAGCAACCAGCAAGCACTTGTGATCATGGTCACGAGCTCGCGGCGAGGTGGCGCTCGACGAGCGCGGCCAGGTCGGCGGCGACCACGTCGGGCTCGGGATCGACCGGCAGGTGCTCGGTGTGGGTGACGCCCGACAGGACCAGCGCGAAGCGATACCCCAGGGCACGGGCGAAGCGGCCGTCGGTGTCGGGTCGGTCGCCCACCATCACCCCGGAGGGCCCCATCCGCCGACGGACGAGCTCGGCCATGGCGGGGTGGGGCTTGCCGGCGATGGCCGGGCGGACGCCGGTGGCGGTGACCACGGCCGCGAGGATCGCCCCGCCGCCGGGCACCTCGCCCTCGGGGGTCGGGTAGGTGGCGTCGTCGTTGGTGGCCACCAGCCGGGCCCCGCCCCGCACGGCCAGCGCGGCGCGGGCCAACAGGTCGTAGGTGAGCGCCCGGGTGAACCCGACCACCACCACGTCGGCCGGGCCGTGCTCGACGACCTCGACCCCTCGGGCGCCCAGCTCCTCGACGACCCCCGGCCCGGCGCACACCACGGCGCGCTCCCCCGGCTCGAGCAAGGTGGCGGCCGCCATCGCCGAGGTGACCACCGCCCCCTCGGCGGGGATCCCGTGGCGGGCCAGCTTGGCCTCGACCTCGCCCACCGGCACCGAGGAGTTGTTGGTGACGAACACGACGTCGTCGCCCGCCTCACGGAGCCGGGCCACGGCGCGCGCCGCACCCGCGATCGGCTGGTCGCCGAGCCACACCACGCCATCGAGGTCGAGCGCCCATCCCATCACCCCATCCTGGCCCACCCCGCTCGACCGGGCTGACGGGGCGGACCTGCCAACATGGGGGCATGGCTCGGCTCGCCCCCTTCCGCGGCATCCGGTACGACACCTCGCGCACCCGGCTGGCCGATGTCACCGCCCCGCCCTACGACGTCGTCGACGACGCCATCCGGGCTGCGCTCGCCGGGCGCGATCCCCACAACGCGGTGCACATCGACCTCCCGGTGCCCCAGGACGGCCGCGACCGCTACGCCACGGCGTGCCACCTGTTCCACGCCTGGCTCGACGAGGGGGTGCTCGCCCCCGATCCCGAGCCGGTGCTCTACGGCTACCGCATGGCGTTCACCGACGATGCCGGCGTGGCCCGCCACACCACCGGGGTGCTCGGCGCGCTCGTGCTCGCCGCGCCCGACGAGGGCGAGATCCTGCCCCACGAGCACACCACCCCCAAGGCCCGCTCCGACCGCCTCGACATGCTGAGGGCGTGCGAGGCCAACCTCTCGGCGATCTGGGCGCTGGCCCCGGCGCCGGGCCTCACCGACGCCATCGGGGCGGTCCCGGCCGGGGCCGACACCTGGACCGACGACGACGGCGTCGAGCACGCGCTGTGGGTGATCGACGATCCGGAGCGCGTGGCGGTCATCGTCGAGCGGGTGGGGTCGACACCGGTGCTGGTCGCCGACGGCCACCACCGCTACGAGACGTCGCTCGCCTACCGCGACGAGCGCCGCGCCGCGTCCGGCGGCGACGCCGGCGCGGCCGAGGCCACGCTCGCCCTCGTGGTCGAGCTGGTCGACGACGAGCTCACGGTGCGGCCCATCCACCGGCTCCTCGAGCACCTGCCCGCCGACACCGACCCGGTCGAGCTGCTGGCGCCGTGGTTCACCGCCGGCGCCGAGCTCGACCTCGGCGGGGCCACGGTGGCCCACCTCGAGGCGCACGGCGCGCTCGGGCTGGTCGTCGGCGACGCCACCACGGTGCGTCTGCTGCACCCTCGCACCGAGGCCCTCGTCGGGGCCCGCGACCTCGACAGCAGCCGCCTCGACGTGGCCCTCGACGCCCTCGCGGGCGTCGAGGTCCGCTACCAGCACGGCGTCGACGAGGTCGCCGCCGCGGTGCGCCGCGGCGAGGCGGCGGCCGGGGTGCTGCTGCGCCCCGCCACCGTCGCCCAGATCGCCGCCACCGCCCACGGGGGCGAGCGGATGCCGCCCAAGACCACGTTCTTCCACCCCAAGCCGCGCACGGGCGTGGTGTTCCGCGACCTGCGCTGAACCCACGCCCGCGACGGGCCTGCGGCTACTCGACCTCCCAGGTGGCCCCGGAGCGCAGCAGCGCACCGAGATCGCCCGGACCGCGCTGCTCGTTGGCCAACGCCAGCTGCTTGCTCGCCTGCTCGGCGTACTCGGGTCGTTCGATGGCCCGGAAGACCCCCACCGGCGTGGGCTGGTGGGGACCGTCGGCGAGCTGGGACAGCGCGAACGCCAATGAGGCGTCGGGCGAGCGCTCGTCGTGGACCACGATGGCGTCCTCGCCGACGTCGGCCACCGCGGCCAGCTCGGCACGGCCGTCGCGCATCACCACACCCATCTCGCGCTCGGCCCCGAAGCGGATCGGCTCGCCGTGCACGAGCGGGATGAGCATCGAGTCGCGCGCCTGCTTCGACGTGATCTGCTCGAACGCCCCGTTGTTGAACACGTTGCAGTTCTGGTAGATCTCGACGATGGCGGCGCCCCGGTGGGCGTGGGCCCGCTGGAACATCTCCTGCATGTGCTTGCGGTCCATGTCGTGGGTGCGGGCCACGAACGTGGCCTGCGCCCCGAGCGCCAGCGAGACCGGGTTGAACGGGTGGTCGAGCGACCCGAACGGCGTGCTCTTGGTGACCTTGCCGACCTCGCTGGTGGGCGAGTACTGACCCTTGGTGAGCCCGTAGATCTGGTTGTTGAACAACAAGATGTTCAGGTTCACGTTGCGGCGCAGGGCGTGGATCAGGTGGTTGCCACCGATCGACAACAGGTCGCCGTCGCCGCCGATGACCCACACGTGCAGGTCGGGGCGGGCCATGGCCAGCCCGGTGGCGATGGCCGGCGCCCGCCCGTGGATCGAGTGCATCCCGTAGGTGTTCATGTAGTACGGGAAGCGGGCCGCGCACCCGATGCCCGAGACGAACACCGTGTCCTCCCGGCGCACCCCGAGGTCGGGCATCATCATCTGGACCGCGGTGAGGATCGAGTAGTCACCGCAGCCCGGGCACCAGCGGACCTCCTGGTCGCTGGACCAGTCCTTCTTGGTGGTGACCGGCACGTCAGTCATTGAGCACCCCCAGGATCGCGTCGTGCAGCTCGGCCGCCGTGAACGGCGTGCCCTCGACCTTGTTGACCGACCGGGCGTCGACGAGGAACTCGGCGCGCACCAGCCGGGACAGCTGGCCCAGGTTCATCTCGGGGACGATCACCCGCGGGTACCGCCGCAGGACCTCGCCGAGGTTGGGCGGGAACGGGTTGAGGTGGACGAGGTGGGCGTGGGCGATCTTGTGGCCCTCGGCCCGGGTGCGCTCCACCGCGGTGACGATCGAGCCCCAGGTCGAGCCCCAGCCGAGCACCAACAGGTCGGCGTCGTCGACGTCGCCGGTGACCTCCACCGGTGGCAGGCCCTTGGCGATGCCCGCCACCTTGGCGGCCCGCAACGCCACCATGTGGCCGTGGTTGGCCGGGTCGTAGGAGATGTTGCCCGACCCGTCGGCCTTCTCGATGCCCCCGACACGGTGCATCAGCCCCTCGGTGCCCGGGATGGCCCACTCGCGAGCGAGCGTGTCGGGGTCGCGGACGTAGGGCCAGTGGTGCGCCTCGCCATCGGCGTCGACGTGGTTGGGCTCGGTGGCGAACGTGACCGGGATCGGGGCCAGCGCGTCGACGTCGGGGAGCTGCCACGGCTCGGTGCCGTTGGCCAGGTAGCCGTCGGACAGCACGATGACCGGCGTGCGGTAGGTGAGCGCGATCCGCACCGCCTCGATGGCCACCTCGAAGCAGTGCGACGGGCGGTAGGGCGCGAGCACCGGCATGGGCGCCTCGCCGTGGCGCCCGTACATGGCGAGCATGAGGTCGGCGGCCTCGGTCTTGGTGGGCAGGCCGGTGGACGGCCCGCCGCGCTGGATGTCGATGAGCACCAGGGGCAGCTCGAGGCTGATGGCCAACCCGAGGGTCTCGGACTTGAGGGCGACACCGGGACCGCTCGTGGTGCTGACACCGATGTGGCCGCCGAACGCCGCCCCGAGGGCGGCGCCGATGCCGGCGATCTCGTCTTCGGCCTGCAGGGTGCGGATGCCGAAGTTCTTGTGCTTCGACAACTCGTGGAGGATGTCGGACGCCGGCGTGATCGGGTACGAGCCGAGGAAGATCGGCAGCTCGGCGAGCTGCCCGGCCGCCACCAACCCCCACGCCAACGCCGTGTTCCCGTTGATGTTGGTGTAGACGCCGGGCTCGGCGGGCGCCGGGCGGACCACGTAGGTGTGGTCGAACAGCTCGGCGGTCTCACCGAAGGCGTGGCCGGCCTTGAACGCCAGCACGTTGGCCTCGTAGACCATCTCGTTCTTGGCGAACTTGTCGCGGATCCACTCGAGGGTGGGGTCGACGGGGCGGCCGTACATCCACGACACCAGCCCGAGGGCGAAGAAGTTCTTGGAGCGGTCGGCGTCGCGGGGCTTGACCCCCGCCGGCGCCACCGCGTCCTTGGTGAGCGAGGTCATGGGGACCTCGTACACCGTGTAGCCGTCGAGGCTGCCGTCGGTGAGAGGGTTCTCGGCGTAGCCCGCCTTGGCCAGGTTGCGCTCGTCGAAGGTGTCGACGTTCACGATGATGGTGCCGCCCGGCTCCAGGCGGTGCAGCTCGGCCTGGAGCGCCGCGGGGTTCATGGCGACCAACACGTTCGGCGCGTCGCCCGGCGTGGTGATGTCGTGGTCGGAGATGTGGACCTGGAACGCCGAGACCCCCGCGAGGGTCCCGGCGGGGGCTCGGATCTCGGCGGGGAACTCCGGCAGGGTGGCCAGGTCGTTGCCGAACAGCGCGCTGGCGCTGGTGAATCGATCTCCGGTGAGCTGCATGCCGTCGCCGGAATCGCCGGCGAATCGGATGACCAGCCGATCGAGCTCCTCGGTCGGGAGCGATCGGGCGGCGGTGTCGGACACAGGTTCCCCCTCGTGAGCCGCGCTGGTTGGCGTCGGCGGCCACCCTAGCGGTCGTCACCACGGCCGCCGACGCACCGGCGGGCGATCCGAGGCCGGACGCGCGACGAGGGTCGGGTGAGACCCGACCCTCGTCGTGCGTCGCTGCCGGCGGGGACCCGACCCCCCAGACGAGACCTCGCCGGCGCGCTGCTGGGAGTGTTCTAGGCGATCGTGACCGCGTCGTCCAGATAGACGTCCTGAATGGCGTTCAGCAACGCCACCCCGTCGGCCATCGGACGCTGGAACGCCTTGCGCCCGGAGATGAGGCCCATGCCCCCGGCGCGCTTGTTGATGACCGCCGTGCGCACCGCTTCGGCGAGATCGCTCTCGCCCGACGACGCGCCACCCGAGTTGATGAGCCCGATGCGGCCCATGTAGCAGTTGGCGACCTGCCAGCGGGTGAGGTCGATGGGGTTGTCGCTCGTGTACTTCGAGTAGACGTCGGGGTGGGTCTTGCCGAAGCTGAGGGCGTTGAAGCCGCCGTTGGTCTCGGGCAGCTTCTGCTTGATGATGTCGGCGTCGATGGTGACCCCGAGGTGGTTGGCCTGACCGGTGAGGTCGGCGGCGAGGTGGTAGTCGGTGTCGCCCTGCTTGAACTCGTTGTTGCGCAGGTAGCACCACAGCACCGTGAACATGCCCAGCTCGTGGGCGCGGGCGAAGGCCTCCGACACCTCCTGGAGCTGGCGGGTGGCCTGGTCGGACCCGAAGTAGATGGTGGCCCCGACGCCGGCTGCGCCCATGTCGAACGCCATGTCGGGGGTGCCGAACATGACCTGGTCGTACTGGTTCGGGTAGGTCATCAGCTCGTTGTGGTTGAGCTTGACGATGAACGGGATCTTGTGGGCGTAGCGCCGGGCGCACGCGCCGAGCACACCGAAGGTGCTGGCCACGCCGTTGCAGCCACCCTCGATGGCCAGCTCGACGATGTGCACGGGATCGAAGTAGCGGGGGTTCGGCGCGAAGGACGCCGCTGCGGAGTGCTCGATGCCCTGGTCGACCGGCAGGATCGACACGTAGCCGGTGCCGCCGAGTCGACCGTGGTCGAACAGCGACTGCAGGCTGCGCAGGACCTGCGGTGAGCGGTCCGACAGCACGAACGCTCGGTCGACGTAGTCGGGTCCGGGAAGCAGCAGGTCGTCGGCGGGGATGCCGGTCGCCTGGTAGTTGAGCAGCGTCGCGGCGTCGTCGCCCAGCACCTTCTCGATGTCCACGGTGACTCCTTCGTCGTTCGGTTGGGGGACCGTCACCTCACCGTAGCCCCAGGAGGGCCGCGCCTCGGTGGTGTCGGGTGGGAGCGGTCGTCAGGCGCCGTCGAGGCGGGCCGCCGCGGCCCGCAGGGCGGCGTCGACGGCGCGCGTCCGACGAGCGGCGAGCACCCGGTCGGCGACGATCTCGGTGCGGCTGGCGGTGACCCCACCGGCGCGGAAGAAGCGCCGGCGGACCCGCCCGACGACCACCACGGCGTCGCCGGCGTCGAGCACCGGCACCGCGGTCGGTGCGATCTGGACCACGGGCACCGACTCCGCGGCACGGCCCTCGACCCGCACGGTGACCTCGTAGGTGATGATCTCGTCGCCCGAGGGCAGCGCACGCCGCTCGGGCGCTCGGGACAGCTGGCCGCGCACGACGGCGAGGTTGATGGCGAGATGGTCGGTGTCGGTTCCCACGGGTGCTCCTCGGCGCCAGGGCGGCGCGTCGCGCCGGCGGTGCCGGCGTCGGGTGACCGGGGAAGGACCCCCGCAGCGTACCCGGGGGGTCCGACAGCGAACCGGGTGCTCACCCGGGGCCGGTGCCTCCCTCGCCCCAGTAGCGGTCGCGGAGCAGCCGCTTGTAGAGCTTGCCGGTGGGCAGCCGGGGCAGCTCGGCCTCGAAGTCGATGCTGCGGGGGCACTTGAACCCGGCGAGGTGGGCCCGACAGTGGGCCAGCAGCTCGCGCTCGAGGTGCTCGTCGGCGACGACGCCGTCGGCTGGCTGCACCACCGCCTTCACCTGCTCGCCCATGTCGTCGTCGGGGACGCCGATGACGGCGACGTCGGCGATCTTGGGGTGCAGGACCAGGACGTTCTCGACCTCCTGGGGGTAGATGTTGACGCCCCCCGAGATGATCATGTGCGCCTTGCGGTCGGTGAGGTAGAGCCAGCCGTCGTCGTCGACGTAGCCGACGTCGCCCAGCGTGGTGAGCCCCCGCCCACCGGGGTCGCGCGATGCCGCCGTCTTCTCCGGGTCGTTGTGGTACTCGAACCCGCCGCCACCACCGAAGTAGATCGTGCCGGGCGTGCCGGGCGGGACCTCGTCACCGGTCTCGTCGAGGATGTGGACCGAGCCCGACCGGGGCCGCCCCACCGAACCGGGGTGGGCGAGCCACTCCTCGCTCGTGATCGTCGTCGAGCCGTTGCCCTCCGTGCCGGCGTAGTACTCGTAGAGGATCGGGCCCCACCACTCGATCATCTGGCGCTTCACCTCGACCGGGCACGGGGCGGCGGCGTGGATCGCGCACTCGTGGGCCGCCAGGTCGCGCCCGAGGCGTTCCTCGGGGTCGAGCTTGAGCATGCGGACGAACATGGTGGGCACCCACTGGCTGTGGGTCACCCGGTGGCGTTCGAGCAGGTCGAGCGATGCCCGCGCGTCGAAGCGCTCCATCATCACGACCGTGCCGCCGAAGCGCTGGGTGTTGGTGACGAACGCCAGCGGTGCGGCGTGGTACATCGGCGCGGGCGACAGGTAGGTCATGTCGGACCGGAACCCGTAGTTGCGCTCGAGGGCGGCCAGCGCCGGGGTGAGCACGTCGAGGCCGTCGGTGGGCAGCGGCTTGAGCACGCCCTTGGGGCGCCCCGTCGTGCCCGACGAGTAGAGCATGGTGGCCCCGGCCGACTCGTCGTCGAGCGGGTCCGACGGCTGGGACGCCACCACGTCGTCGTAGTCGTCCCACCCGGCGATGGCGCCGTCGATCATCCACCGCGTCTCCACCGCGGCCAGCGCGTCGTCGTCGAGCCCGGCCGCCGTGTCGGCCTTCGCCGCGCTCGACACCAACGACCGGGCACCGCAGTCGGCCACGATGTAGCCGACCTCGGCCGCCGTGAGGTAGCTGTTGATCGTGGTGAGGTGCAGTCCCGAGCGCAGGGCCGCCCAGACGACCTCCATGAACCGCACGTGGTTCTCCATGAGCAGCGCCACGTGATCGCCACGGCGGAGCCCGGCCTGTCGCCAGGCCCGGGCCAGGCGGGTCGAGCGCGCGTCGAGCTCGGCGTAGGTGAGCGTGGCGCCCGACCCCGCCATCACGACCGCCGGGCGGTCGGGATGGGCGCGTGCGTGGATCCCTGGATACATCGTTCCCCCTCGGACCGGCCCCCCGACCGGTGTCTGGGGTGCGACGCTAGCGCCGGACGTCGACCACGACGCGCCCCCGGACCCGACCGGCGAGGATCTCGGCCGCCACCCCCGGGAGGTCGCCCAGGGCCACCTCGGTGGTCATGGCCCGGATCTGGGCGGGATCGAGGTCGGTGGCGAGACGGGCCCACGCCTCGTCGCGCAGGTGCTGGGGGGCCTCGACCGACTCGACGCCGGCGAGGGTGACGGCCCGCAGGATGAACGGCGCCACCGACGTCGGGAGGTCCATGCTGGCCGCCAGCCCGCACGCGGCGACGACGCCGCCGTAGGCCGTGGCCGCCAAGATGTTGGCGAGGATCTCGCCGCCGACGGCGTCGACACCGCCCGCCCAGCGCACCGAGGCGAGCGGCCGTGCCGGACCGGTGAGGTCGGCCCGGTCGACGATCTCGGCGGCACCGAGCTCACGCAGGTAGTCGGCCTCGCTCGTGCGGCCGGTGACGGCCGCGACGTGGTAGCCGAGGTGCGAGAGGAGGCTCACCGCCACGCTCCCGACCCCGCCGGACGCGCCCGTGACCACCACCGTGCCGGCATCGGGGCGCAGCTCGTTGCGCTCGAGCGCCAGGACGCAGAGCATGGCGGTGTAGCCGGCGGTGCCGATCACCATGGCGGTGCGGGTGTCGATCGAGGCGGGGAGGCGGGTGAGCCAGTCGCCCGACACCCGTGCCCGCTCGGCGTGGCCACCCCAGTGCCGCTCCCCCAGGCGCCAGCCGTTGACCACCACCCGATCCCCCACCTGCCAGCGGTCGTCGGTGCTCTCGGCGACGACACCGGCGAGGTCGACGCCGGGCACGATCGGGTACGCGCGCACCACGCCGGGGGCGCCCCGGTAGGCGAGCCCGTCCTTGTAGTTCACGGTCGACCACTCGATGTCGACGGTGACGTCGCCCGGGGGGAGCTGGTCGTCGTCGAGCTGCTGGATCGACGCCTCGACCCGGTCGTCGACCTGCTCGAGCATCACGGCACGGAACATCGATGGCCTCCAGGGATCAGGAGAGTCGGACACACCTCGCTCAGCGCAGCGCCCGCACGCGGTCGGTGACGTCGGCGAAGTCGGGGTCGACCGCCGCCACCCGCTCGAACAGACCACGGGCGTGGGGCAGGTCGCCGACCCGCTCGTGGAGGTCGGCCAGGGCGTAGGCCCGCCGCAGATGGTGCACCTGGGGTCGCTTCGGGAGCCGGAACCCCCGTCCGAGCTCGGTGATGGCGTCGTCGAGGCGCCCGCGGTCGGCGAGCGCACCGGCGGCCACGATGCGCCCCTCGGTGACGAGCTCGGCACTCGGTGAGGCGGCGCGCAGCTCCTCCCAGAGCTCGTCGACGTCGGCGTAGCGCCGCAGGGCGCGGTAGCAGTCGGCGAGGACGGGGTGCTGCTCGGTGGTGCCACCCAGCTCGCGGACGACCTCGAGCTCGGCCGCCGCCTCGTTCCAGCGCCCGAGGCGGTAGAGCGTGAGCCCGTAGAGCTCGCGCACCGCCAGCGAGGCGGGCGCCATCTCGGCCAACGGCTTGAGGATCCGCCGGGCGTCGGTGAAGCGCTCGCGCTCGAACGCCCGCGCCGCGTCGCGCAGGCGGGACTCGACCTTGGCCTGGCGCCCCGGACCGACGGCGCGACCCAGCTCGGCTGCGCCCACGTCGAGGTCGACGGGATCGGCTCGCCGCGGCTGGGGTGCGCCCCCGCGTCGCACGGCTCGCTCGGCCTCGTGGCGCACCGGGCCCTCGTCGATCCACTGGTCGGGCGCGTCGCGACGCGCCGGACCGCCCTGGCCCTGGGGCGGCACACCGGGGCCACCATCGCCCAGGCGACCGACCCCCTTGCGGGCGAGCCCACCCCAGCTCTTCGGGGCCTCCGGTCCGCGCTGGTCCGCAGCACCGGGCGCCCGACCGGACCGCCCCTGCGCACCCGCACCCGAGCGGCCCTGCGCACCCGACCGGCCCTGTGCGCCCGACCGACCGGGCGCACCAGAGCGCCCGCTGCCGCCGGGGCGGCGAGCAGGTGGTCGGCGTGGACGCGCTGCGCCCTCGCCGGAGCGGCGCGGGCGACGCTCGTCGTCGTCGGAACGGGGATCGGGCACAGCGGACCAGCCTAGGCGACAGGGGACGGGGCGAACGCGACGAAGGAGGGCCCCCGATGGGGACCCTCCTTCGTGTGAGAAATCGGCGGCGACCTACTCTCCCAGGGGATCTCTCCCCAAGTACCATCGGCGCTGGCGGGCTTAACTTCCGTGTTCGGAATGGGAACGGGTGTGACCCCGCCGCCATGGCCACCGAAACCTTGTCACGAGGCGGCGCAGACGCGCAGCCAGCCTCTGTGAGAACTCCATAGCGAACACGAGCACCCTCACGAGTACGTGAGAGAGATCCAAGCCCTCGGCCGATTAGTACCGGTCGGCTGAACACGTCACCGTGCGTACACCTCCGGCCTATCAACGTGGTGGTCGACCACGGGCCTTACCTGGTTGACCCAGTGGGGAACCTCATCTTGAAACGAGCTTCGCGCTTAGATGCTTTCAGCGCTTATCCCTTCCGCAGGTCGCTAACCAGCCATGCCCTTGGCAGGACAACTGGCACACGAGAGCTGCGTCCGTCCCGGTCCTCTCGTACTAGGGACAGCCTTTCTCAAGTTCCCTCCGGCTGCAGAGGATAGGGACCGAACTGTCTCACGACGTTCTAAACCCAGCTCGCGTACCGCTTTAAT
>DATHSN010000110.1:0-2466 GCA_035464115.1 Acidimicrobiales bacterium
CCAACTTCTCCGAGTCGGCCGAGTTCAAGGCCAAGACCGCCTGACCGTCGCCGACCCGGTGCCGAGCGTCCGGCGAGCCCGTCGGTAGCCTCGGGCGCCATGGCCACGGTCGTCGAGTCGGATCGCATCACCGGGGTGCACATCGCCACCCCGGACGTCCACGGCGACGAGCGGGGGCTGTTCGTCGAGACGTGGCGCCGGGAGTGGTTCCCCGGCGCCGCCGACATGGTCCAGCAGAACCGGGCCGACCGGCGGGCCGGTGCGGTGGTGGGGCTGCACTACCACCGCCGCCAGAGCGACTACTGGTACGTGCCGGTGGGTCGGGCCCGGGTGGTGCTCCACGACCTGCGCCGGGGCTCGCCGACCGACGGCGCCACCCTGGTGCTCGACCTCGGCGCCACCGCCGACGGCGGCCACGACCACCGCGGCGTGCTCATCCCGCCCGGCGTGGCCCACGGGTTCGCCGCCCTCACCGACCTGATCATCACCTACCTGGTCGACCAGACCTACGACCCCGACGACGAGCTCGGCATCGCCTGGGACGACCCCGCGGTGGGCGTCGACTGGGGCGTGGTCGACCCGGTGCTGTCGGCCCGCGACCGCGACGCCCCGCGCCGAGCGGATCTCTCACCCGACCTCGTCCCCGTGTGGGCGGGCTGACGTGGCTCGCCTGCTGGTCACCGGCGGCGCCGGGTTCATCGGCTCGGCGCTGGTGCGCCGGATCCTCGCCACGTCGGACGACACGGTGCGGGTGCTCGACGCGCTGACCTACGCCGGGGGTCGCGACAACCTCGAGGAGGTGGTGGGGGAGCGCTGCGAGCTGGTGGTGGGCGATGTGCGCGACCGTGCTGCCGTGGCCGCCGCGCTGGTCGGCTGCGACGCCGTGCTGCACCTGGCGGCCGAGAGCCACGTCGACCGCTCGATCGTCGACCCCGACGCCTTCGTGTCGACCAACTGCGACGGAACCAACGTGGTGTGCGACGAGGCCCGCCGGGCCGGGGTCGAGCGGGTGGTCCACGTGTCGACCGACGAGGTCTACGGCTCGGTGACCGAGGGCTGGGCCACCGAGGACTGGCCCTTGCGCCCCAGCTCGCCGTACTCGGCGTCGAAGGCCGGGTCGGACCTCATCGCCTTGTCGTACCACCACACCTTCGGGCTCGACGTGGTGGTCACCCGGGGCTCGAACACCTACGGGCCCCGCCAGTACCCCGAGAAGGTGATCCCGCTGTTCGTGTCGCGGTTGCTGCGGGGCGAGACGGTGCCGCTCTACGGCGACGGGTCGAACCAGCGCGAGTGGCTCCACGTCGACGACCACGCCGACGGCATCCTCGCCGTGCTCCGGGGGGCCGAGCCGGGTTCGGTGGTCAACGTGGGCGGCGGGGTGCACCTCACCAACCGCGAGCTCACCGACCGGCTGGTGGCGCTGTGCGACGCCGACCCCGCGCTCGTCACCCCGGTGGCGGATCGTCTCGGCCACGACCTGCGCTACGCCATCGACGCCGGTCGACTCCGCTCGCTCGGTTGGTCGCCCCACTTCGAGCTCGACGAGGGCCTGGCCGCCACCGTCGACTGGTACCGGGCCAACACCGCGTGGTGGGAGCGGCGCCGGTGACGTGGCGGTCGGGAGGTCGAGCGTGACCCGACGGGTGCTGATCACCGGCGCCGGCGGTCAGCTCGGACGCGAGCTGGTCGACGCGTTCGCGGGGTGGGACGTGGTGGCCGCCGACCGGGCCCGCCTCGACGTGACCGATCGCGACGCGGTGCTCGCCGCGGTGACCGACGTCGGCCCCACGGTGGTGGTGAACGCCGCGGCGTGGACCGCGGTGGACGCGTGCGAGTCCGACCTGCGCCGGGCCCTGCTGGTCAACGGGGTGGCGGTGCGGTGGCTGGCCGAGGCGTGCCGTCGCGCTGGGGCGCACCTGGTGCAGGTGTCGACCGACTACGTGTTCTCCGGCGAGCTCGACCGGCCCCACACCGAGTGGGACACGCCCGACCCCCGCTCGGCGTACGGCCGGTCGAAGCTGGCGGGCGAGATCGAGGCCGCCGCGGTGGGCGCCACCATCGTGCGCACGTCGTGGCTGTTCGGCCGCCACGGGTCCGACATCGTGGCCACCATCCTGCGCCTCGCCGCCGAGCCCGGGCGCGAGCTGGCCTTCGTCGACGACCAGCGCGGGTGCCCGACCGAGGCCGGCGACCTGGCCCGCGCCATCCGGTGGTTGGCCGACGCCCGTCTGCCGGGCATCGTCCACGTGACCAACGCCGGGGCCATGACCTGGTTCGACCTGGCCCGCCTGGTGCTCGCCGCGGCCGGCCACGATCCCGACCGGGTGCGCGCCGTGGCCACCGCCGAGCTCGACCCGGTCCGTCCGGCGCCGCGCCCGGCCAACAGCGTGCTCGCCGACACGGTGGCCGCCGCCGCCGGGCTCCCGCCCCGCCCGCCATCGGAGGAGGCGTTGCGCGGGGTGG
>DATHSN010000111.1:0-5486 GCA_035464115.1 Acidimicrobiales bacterium
GGGGACGTGTCGGACGCGGCGACGACGGGTGACAGGGCCGTGCGGGGCACGTGGGTCGTCGGCGTCGCCGCCGCGCTCGCGGTGTCGGCCGCGCTCATCGCCCTCGACGGGCGCGCCTCGACCATCTCGCCGCTGAGCCTCGGGCTGGGCGGGGGGCTGGCGCGCGGCAACACCGTCGGCGTCCCCGCCGTGGCCGCGCCCGGGCTCGGCATCGCCGCCAAGCACCTGCTGCGCGTCGGGGTGGTGCTGCTGGGCCTGCGCATCTCGGCCGACCAGGTCGTGGGTTTGGGCGCGCCCGCGCTGGTCCTCATCGTGGGCGTGGTCGCGGTGTCGTTCGTGGTCATCCGAGCGGTGGCAGCGCGCGCCGGGATGACCGGCCACACACCGCTCCTTCTGGCCGCCGGGTTCTCGATCTGCGGGGTCTCGGCGGTGGCCGCCACCGCCGCGGTGCTCTCGGCACGACGGGACGACACGGCCACCGCCGCCGCGATCGTCACCGCGTGCGGCACGTTCGCGGTGTTCGCCATCCCCGCGCTCGCGGCCGCCCTGGCGCTCGATTCCCAGGTGGCCGGGCTCTGGGCCGGCGCCTCCATCCACGACGTCGGCCAGGTGGTGGCCGCCACCTCGACGGCGGGGGTCGAGGGACAAGAGGCCGGGCTCGTCGTCAAGCTCGGGCGGGTGTCGCTCCTCGGCCCGGTCATCGCCATCGTCGCGCTGGGACTCCAGGGCGAGCAGCGGGCCTCGCTGCGCACGGTGCGGCCACCGTGGTTCGTGGTGGGGTTCGCGGCGGCGATCGCCGTCCGCTCGCTCGACCTGGTGGGCGTCACCGTCCTCGACCTGGCCGCCGACGCCGAGCGGCTCCTGATGGGCGCAGCCATGTTCGCCATCGGCACCGCCGTGCGGTTCCGGGCCTTCCGCGAGCTCGGCCTGGCACCCCTCGCGACGGTGGTCGGGACGTGGCTGGTGCTCGCAGCCGTGGTCCTCGCCTACGTCACCTCGGTCGACTGGCCGGCGTGAGCGTCGCCCGTCGGGTCAGACCGGCGTCGGGTCATCAGATCGGGGTGGGGCGCCCGCCCCGGTGGGGGTCGGGCCTGGGGACCGCGGCAGCCGGGGGGCGAGGCCGGCCATCAGCGCCCGGGTGAACGGCGCCTGGAGCTGCTCGCCCGTGTCGAGGAACGCTTCTCGGACCACGTCGAGGGTGCGGCCGTCGTCCATGAGGTCGGTCCCGGACTGGGTGATCACCCGCGGGCCGGGCTCGATGAGCACCGTGGGGATCCCCGCGGCGCGCAGCGCGTCGACCTCGGCGCGCACCCGACGGCGGACGAGGCCCCGCATCAGCCCGTCGACGCCGCCCGGGAGGTGGGACCGCGCCGACATCGGCGCGATGACGATGGCCAGGTCGATCGGCTCGCCGCGCAGCAGATCGGCGTTCGTCGGCGACCGGACACCCCCGTCGACGAAGCGATCGGCGCCGATGGGCACGGGGGCGAAGTAGCCCGGCACCGCGCACGAGGCGGCCACCGCGCTGGCGAGCGGCGCGTCGAACCGGTCGCCGCGCCCGAAGGCGACGCGCCGCAGGTCGCGCTCGCGCACCGCCGTGAGCCAGAGCCGTCGCTCCGGCCAGACCTCGCCGAGCACCCCGGACAGCCCCACGATCTGGGCGGCGAGATCGACCTTGCCGTCGGGCACGAGCGCCGCCACGGCCGTGAGCGGGTCGATCCGCCAGGGTCGCCGCACCGCCGAGCGCAGCAGTCCCGCGCTCGGCAGGCGCGGCCAGCGCACGAAGGTCGCCCAGCCGACCGGCGGCAGCCCGGACGGCCCGCGAGCGGCGGCGATCGTCGCGGGGTCGGCCTCGGTGACCTCGGCGCCCACCAAGGCGGCGGCCAGGTCGTGGGCCGGGATGCCGGACCGCAGCAGCGCCCCCACGATCGACCCCGCCGAGGTGCCGACGATGAGGTCGGCGGTGCGGGGGTCCCAGTCCCAGTCGTGGGCGATCGCGCTGAGGGCGCCGGCGTGGTAGGCGACACCCACCACGCCACCCCCGCCGAGGACGAGACCGATGCGCACCCGGGGCCGCTACCCGTCGCCCTCGGCAACGAACCCGGCGATCGGCCGCAGGACCAGCTGGCGGTCGTGGCGGTCGGCGAAGACCCGGTCCACGGTCGAGACCACCAGCCGCCGCTCCTCGGCCAGCAGCTCGCCGCGGTGCTCGGGCACCACCGTGTCGAGGTCGGCGAGCATCGCTCCGAGGCGGTGCAGCACGTGCGACGCCCGCTCGGCGTGGTGGCGGATCTCGTCGACCGCCAGGGCCAGGTAGTCGTCCCACTCCGGACGCGGCAGCACGAGGCGCAGGACCCCGTCGTCGGTGCGACACGCCGACGGGATCTCGACCGTGGCCAGCTGGCGAAGCCGGTCGTGCAGCTCGTCGAGGACCTGCACCGCGGTGGTGGGGTCGTTCACCCCCGGCGACAGGGCCCGCACCGCGATGTCGACGAGCTGGCGGAAGCCGAAGACGGGGTCGTCGACCATGGTCCGCTCCCGGCCGGTGCCGACGAGGGCGTCGAGGTCGATCGCCTCGATCGCGTCGTGATCGTCGCACCACACGTCGAGCAACGGCGTCCCCGTGGTGACGTAGTGGCCGACCTGGAGACGCAGGACGACGACGGCATCGTGGCTGGCCGCCCACTCCAGCAGCCCCTGGCCATCGATCGCGGTGAGCGTGCCGGCCCGACCGTCCCAGTCGAGGGTCCGATCGGGCGGGCCGTCGGGCGGGGCGGCGTCCGGGTCGGCGTCGTCGCCGATGCCACCCGGGTACGGCGGGTCGAGCGCCGCGGCGGTCTCCCTGCCGACCCGTCCGATCACGGTCGTGGGCTGCAGCGACGTGGCCACGTGGTGGATGAACATCACGAACATGCCGACCGATACCGCGGTGAGCGCCAGCGCACCCCAGGTGGCCAGTCCGGGCGCGAAGGCGAGCTCGTCGACGGTGCGCACCTGGCTCAGCACGATCATGGCGTAGGCGAAGGTGGAGATGAACGCCCCCAGCGTCAGCTGGCTGGGCCAGTCGCGCAGGAACGTCCGCATGACCCGTGGCGAGAGCTGGCGCGACGCCTGCTGGAGCACGAGCATGGTGATGGAGAACACCACGCCCGCCACCGACAGCACCGAGGTGGCGATGGTGCCCAGCAGGTCGCTGGCGGCACCGGGGCCGCCGCTGAACCCGAACTGGGTGCCATCGAGGTCGGCCACTCGGCGATCGATCGCGAGCAGCGCCACCGCGAGCAGCGCGGCGACCGCGGTCGCCAGGGTCGGGACGGCCCACAGGCTGGTGCGCAGAGCTTCACGGAGACGGCGGAGACGGAGGTTCATCGACCGCTCCCTACCCCGGGAGCCCGCACCCGACGCTGGTACTCTCGCCCCGCCGTGGCCCCCCCTCCGACCCCGCTCCCGACCTCGATCCCCAATCCGGCGGGTCGCCTCCCCGCGGCCGAGCGTCGCCGCCAGCTCCTCGACGTCGCCGTCGAGGTGTTCGCCGCCTCGTCGTTCACCCGGGCGTCGATGAACGACATCGCCGAGGCCGCGGGGGTCACCAAGCCGGTGCTCTACCGCCACTTCCCGTCGAAGCGGGCCTTGTTCCTCGAGGTCCTCGCCGACGTGGGGAGCCGCCTGCGAGGAGCGGTCGCCGACGCCACCTCGGCGGCGGGCACTCCCCGGGCCCAGGTCGAGCGGGGCTTCCACGCCCTGTTCCGCTTCGTCGCCGAGGAGCCCCAGGCCTTCAGCTTGCTGCTGCGGTCGTCACGCTGGTCGATCGACGAGTTCGCCGGCGAGGCGCACCGCTTCGAGCGCGACATGGCCGAGCTGGTGTCGTCGCTCATCGAGGTGCCCGGCATGGACCTCGACCACCGCCGCCAGCTCGCCTACGGCATCGTCGGCATGGCCGACGCCGCGGCGCGCGTGTGGCTGCGCGACGGCATGGCCGTCCCGCCCGCCGAGCTGGCCGACCGCATGGCCGAGCTGGCGTGGGCCGGGCTGCGCGGCGTGCAGGGCCACGACGACGAGCCGGAGCGCCGGGGACCGGCGTCCCGCCCAGGCATCGACGACGACACCGACCCCCAGGAGGCCCCGTCGTGACCGACACCCCGTGGGCGGGCGATGCCTGCTCGCTCGTCGACGCGTTCCGGCGCGGCGAGCGCTCCCCCACCGAGGAGCTCGACGCCACGCTCGCCGCCATCGAGCGATCGGCGCTCAACGCCGTGTCGTTCGTCGACGAGGAGGCGGCCCGGGCGTCGGCCGTGGCCGCCGACGTGTCGCTCCCGTTCGGCGGTGTGCCGATCGCGGTCAAGGAGCTCGACCACGTGGCCGGCTGGCCGTACACCCAGGCGTCCGTGCCGCTGCGCGACCAGGTCTCCGACTTCGACAGCACCAAGGTGAGCCGGCTGCGCGGCGCCGGCGCGGTGCTGTTCGGGCAGAGCACCGCCAGCGAGTTCGGTGGGGTGAACCTCACCCGCACCCACCTCAACGGCATCACCCGCAACCCCTGGGAGCTCGACCACACCCCGGGCGGGTCGTCGGGGGGCACCGCCGCGCTGGTGGCCGGCGGCATCGCCACCCTCGGCACCGCCGGCGACGGGGGCGGATCGATCCGCATCCCCGCCGGCTTCACCGGCACCGTCGGGTTGAAGGTCACCTACGGGCGGATCCCGAAGGGTCCCCACACCGAGATCGGGTCGCTCACCGCGGTGCCGGGCTGCATCAGCCGCTCGGTGCGCGACACGGCGCGGTGGCTCGACGTGTCCAACGGCCACGACCCACGCGACCCGCTCAGCCTGCCCCGCGTCGACGGATGGGAGGCCGGCCTCGGCACCCACATCGACGAGCTGCGGGGGCGCCGGGTGGCGGTCCTGCCCCACTTCGCCGACACCGTCGTGGCGCCCGACGTCGTGTCGATCGTCGACGAGATGGGCGACTGGCTCACCGCGCACCTGGGGCTGCGGCGCGTCGACGTCGACGTCGCCATCCCCAGCATGGGCACGGCGTGGGCGCTGGCCGGCCTGCTCGCCGAGTTCGCGGCGCTCGGCGACCTCTGGCCCGGGTGCGAGGACCAGCTCACCCCGCAGATCCGCCACGGGCTGCGGTTCGCCCACGGCCGCTACGGCATCGAGGCCCGCATCACCCTCGAGCGGCGCCGCACCGAGCTGTTCGAGGCCATGGCCGCGGTGTTCGACGCGTGCGACCTGGTGGTCACCGCGTCGAACCCCGACGTGGCGTTCGCCGCCGAAGGGCCGCTGCCGTCGGTGTTCGGCGGCATCGTGTCCGAGCCCGGCAACAACGGTCGGCTCACCATCCCGGGGAACATCTACGGCAACCCGGGCATCTCCAGCCCGGCGGGCACGGTGGGCGGCCTGCCGGTGGGCGTGCAGGTGATGGCACCCCACCACGCCGAGGCCCTGCTGCTCGACGTCGCGCTCGCCGTGGAGCGCGAGCGG
>DATHSN010000112.1:0-8029 GCA_035464115.1 Acidimicrobiales bacterium
GGTGAGCTTCACCTTGTCCTTGTAGGTCTCGCCCGTGCAGATGATGCCGTCGCAGCTCCAGGTCGGGACACCGTTCGGGTTCGTCGGCTTGCGCCACTTCACCTCCTCCACGATGTCGGGATCAGCGTCGAGGACGAGGGCCCGGACCTGTGCGAGTCGGTCGCCCCGCCAGTCGCCGAGGTCGGAGATCGTGGCGTCGATGAGCGTCGCGGGCGTCGTGTCGTCGTCGGTCATGTGCGTGCTCCTCGTTGCGGGAAGGGTTACCGAGTCGCTTGTCGGACCGCGCCGGAGCGACACGGGGAAGATCGGGGTCAGCCGGGCTCCAGGTCGAGGGTGCGGGGTCGCCAACGGCATCGCGATCCTCCCTCGTCGTCGACCCGACCTACCCGGCCGCAACGCCGCGAACCTGTGAACGGGTCCGGACCCGGTCAGGGGAGCGGGCGGCAGTTCCCGGTCCCCACCTGGAGGGTGCCGTTCTCGACGACCAGCGCGCACACCGCAGCGCGCCCGGCGAGCTGCTGATCGGACCAGCCCCGGAACGGGAGGGTGGCGCCCCACTCGATCGGGGCGCCAGCGGAGACGACCGACGTCCCGTGGTCGTTGCGGATGACGTCGGCGAGGAAGAACACCAGGCTGGTCGACCCGGTGCCCGGGTTCGTCGGTCGCACGTCGACGGGGACGAACTCGGCCTCGAGCCCACCGCTGGCCGCTCGACGGACCTCGGTGATGCACACGAACGGACCCGACGACGGGCAGTCAGCCACCGGTGCGCCCGTCGCCGCGGCGTCGTCACCGCCGGACCCGCCACCGAACAGCAACAGCGCGCCCACTGCGACCACGACCAGCCCGACGAGCCCGCCGACGGCTGCGAGCGCCTTCGACGACGACCGCCCGGGGGCGGCGGTGACCGGCGGAACCGACGCTGGTGGGCCGACGGGCGCCACGGTCGCGCCCGGCGTCGGGGTGGGTGGCGTCGCCGGTGCGGGCGCAGGCATCGTCGCCGGTGGGGCGGCGGTCGGTGGGGTGGCGGTCGGGGGTGCGGCGGGCGGCGGGGCGGTCGGGACGGCGGCCGGTGGGGTGGCGGTCGGTGGGGCGGGCGGGACGGCGGCCGGTGGGGTCGCGGGCGGCGGGAGGGTGGGTGGTGCCGCCGGTGGGGGTGGCGGTGCGGTGGCGGCGCCGGGCCCCGACGGCAGCACTCCGCCTGCGGCTGCGTGGCGCGCCGCGCCGAGGGCGACGAGGTGCTTCGGGTGCGCGTCGACGGCCACCGGGCGGCCGAGCATCTCGCCCACCAGCTCGCCGACCATCGGGATGCGCGACGAGCCGCCCACCAACAGCACCGCGCTGAGCTCGGCCGGATCGACCCCGGCCGAGCTCAGCGCCCGGCGCATCGCGGCGACGGTGTCGCCCATCACCGGCCGGATGAGCGCCTCGAGCTCGGGACGGGTGATGCGCACCTCGGTCTGCACCGTGGGCAGCACCACGGCGATGGCCGCCTCGTGGTCGCTCGACAGCGCCTCCTTGGCCTCGACGCAGTCGGAGCGCAGTCGGGCGAGCGCCGCCACCGCGACCGGGTCGTCGGGATCGAGGGCCTCGACCGCGCCGTCGAGGGCTGACACCACGAACGCGAAGACGGCCTGGTCGATGTCGATCCCGCCGAGGCGCTCGATGCCCTCGGGCTCGCCGAGCAGCTCGAAGCGACCGGCGTCGGCCCGGAGCACGGTCGCGTCGAAGGTGCCGCCGCCGAGGTCGTAGACGGCGACGGTCGAGCCGGGGGCGAGCGGCCGGATCGACGCGTACTCCCACGCCGCGGCCTCCGGCTCGCTGAGCAACGTGACCGGCGACAGGTGGGCCATCCGCATCGCCTGGTCGAGCAGATCGAGCTTGAACGGGCCCCACGTGGCGGGGTGGGTGACGGTGATGCGCTCCGGTCGGACGCCCTCGCGCTCGGCGACCGCGGCGACGACCCCCTCGGCCAACCGGGCGGTGAGCGCCTCCGGCGCGATCGGGGTGCCGGCGAGCAGCAGGGGTGTCGGGTCACCGAAGCGCCGCTTGAACTCGCGGGCGACGCGCGCTGCGTCGGTCGTGGCGCGACGCTGGGCCGCCTCCCCGACGAGGCTGGCGCCGTCGGCGGCGAGGTGCACCACCGACGGGACCACCGCGGCGCGGTTGCCGAGCGGGCTGATCTCGCAGCGACCGTCGCGGCACACCGCGGCGGCGGTGTAGGTGGTGCCGAGGTCGAGACCGAGGGCGTAGGTCATGGTGTGGTCTCCGAGAGCGGCGAGTCGGTGGGACGTTCGGCGAGGGTGGCGGCGAGGATGCCCTCGGCGGTGCGGGCGAGCACCTGGGCGGCGTGGATCGTGGCCGGCGAGGACAGCGGGTGGGCGGCGACGCCCTGTCACCGCTCGACCGCCTCGGCCGCAGAGGCGCCGATCCGGTCGGCATCGGGGGCCTCGAGCCCCAGACGGTCGGCCGGGGTCGGGCCGTCGGCGCCGAGGAGGCGCTCGGCGGCGGGGATCAGCTCGGCCCGCAACCCGGTGGCTCCGGCCCGCAGCGCCGGGAGCAACCGGAGCTCCTCGAGGACGTGGGCCGACGCCAGCGTCCGCTCCACCTCGACCAGCATCCGGTCGGCGCCGGCCACCGGGTGATCGGTGAGCGTGCGCCGCAGCAGCACCAGAGCGCGGCGCGCTTTGAGGGCCTCGGCCCGGGAGCCGAGCTGGGCGGCGAGCACCGACCGCAGCTCGGCCAGGCCGCTGCGCTCGACGAGCTCGCCTGCCAGCCGGGGCGCGCTCGGCGCGACCCCGGTGCGGATCAGCGCGATCGACAGCCGCACCCCCCAGATCCCGAACCGGTCGAGCAGCCGGCTGCGGGTGGCCGGGTCCAGTCCGCCGACCTCACCGTCGGGGCGGGTCTGGAAGCGTCGGGCCGACACCAGGGCGGCCTCCACCCCCGCTCGGTCCCCGGCTTCGGCGAGGACCCGCAGCAGTCGGAACTCGTCCTGGCGCAGCGTCACCGCGGTCTCGGCGACGAGCCCGGCGACGGCCACGACGGTCTGGCAGAGTCGGCGCAGCTCGGGATCGTCCCGGTACCGGGCGGCGACCCGGCGGGCGGCGACCATGGCGTCGAGCCGCCCACCTCCGACCTCGTCAGCCCGCGACAGCACCCCGATGGCGTTCGCCGGCGTGGCCCGGGCCAGCGACTGGTCGCTGAACGCCTCGAGGAACGCGGCGTCCGCCGCGTGGACGTGGCGCAGCAGGTAGATCACGGCATCAGCCGGAGTCGACGGCTCGTCCTCCTCGCCGGGGAGCAGGAAGCGCGTGGTGCGCGCCGAGATCTCGGCCCGGATCGAGGCGATGCCGGGGGTGTCGACCAGGGTCAGCCGTCGCAGGGGCGCCGCCGGCCACTCCACGACGAGGCGCTCGATGTCCTCGGCCGCGACCGGGCCGAGGTCGACCTCGACCGATCCGTCCGTGCGACGGATGGTCGCCGTCGCGACCCCACCGTCGAGGGTGTGGATGGTGGCCCGGTAGGACGTGCCGTTGCGGTACCAGGTGACCACCCGGGTGCACTCGCCGGCATCGGTCGGGGCGATCGGCTCACCGACGAGCGCGTTGAGCAAGGTCGACTTGCCCGCCTTGACCCGTCCGGCGACCGCGACCCGCAGCGGCTCGTCGAGCCGCTCGGCGGTGGCGGCGAGCAGGTGGGCGGTCGGTCCGGTGGGGTAGAGCGCGCCGGCCTCGACCAGGAGGTGGCGGGCGTCGTCGACCAGACCGACGGGAGGACGGGCGGTCACGCCGGCACCTCTGCGCCGGCGCGGATCGCCAGGTCGGCGGCTCGGCGGGCGAGCAGGTCGACCCGCTCGATCTCGGCGTCGAGGTCGCGCCGCCGGGTGGCCCGGGCGTCAGCATCGGCCGCGGCGGCCCGGCGGGCGGCGGCACCGGCCTCCGCGGCCGAGCGCTGCTGCTCGGCGGCCAGCGCGGCGAAGTGGTCGCGCAGGCCCCGCTGGACCAGGCGCAGCGCGTCGCGCGACTCCTTCCCGGCGACGAACGCGACCTCGTCGAGGTAGGTGCGCACCGCGCCCTTGGCGTGGAGCCGGCGTTGCTGGTGGCCCCGCTGGCGCTCGTCGCGAACCGACTTGCCACCGATGGCGAGGCCGAGCACCAGCGCCGCGGGTGCCGCCGCCACCCCGACGAGGGCGCCGATGCTGGAGAACATCATGAACCCGTAGAACGACGACCGCAGGGCGTTGAGCCCCGACGTGGCCTTCCCGGCCCCGTCGGCCGGCAGCGCGGCCCGCTCGGGCAGGGCGGTGAGCACCTGGCGGGCCAGGGCGTCGATGACCGCCGGGTCGACGGGCACGCCACCCCCGTCGGTGGCCTCGAACCGCTCGGCGACCCGGGCCGCGATCGTCGCCGTCCGGTCCCGCAGCAGGGTGAAGGTGGCGACGACATCGGCTGCGGCCCGTTCCTCGAGCCACGCCGACACCTCGGGCCACAGCGCGGCCGGGTCGCCATCGGCGAGCGCACCCTCGGCCTCCGCGGCCAGCTCCCGGGTGCGGCGGCGCAGGTCGTGGTCGAGGTCGGCGGTGAGGTCGGCCACATCGTCGGCGAGCAGCTGCTGCCAGGAGACCTGGTGGGGCTCGGTGGTGGGTGACGTGGTCGCCGCCGGCTCTCCCGGTGAGAGCGCGGTCCGCTCGGCGTCGAGCACGCCGCGGAGCTGGGCGGCGACGTCGGCGACGACCGCGCCGGTCCGGGCTGCGGCGAGCTCGTCGGACCGGGCGATCATCCGGTCGAGCAGCGTGACCAGCTCGGGGAACCCCGACTCGGCGTTCAGCTCGGCGTCGTCGGTGGCGATGGCGAGACCCCGCAGCTCGGCCGAGGTGACGAGCAGGTGGGGATGGAGCCCGGCCTTGGCCAGGTGGTGGCGGTTGGCGGCGACGATGCGGTCGGCGTGGTGGTGGAGGTCGGCTTTGGTGTGGACGAGGACGACCTCGGGCACGATGCCGGCCACCTGCACGAGCAGGTCGAGCGCCGGTCCTCCGAGCTCGTTGGCCGAGTCGGTGGCGTAGAGGACGACATCGGCGAGGGCGAGCACCCCGAGCGCGTCGGCGAGGTGCCGGGCGTCGAGGCCCCCCACCCCGGGGGTGTCGACGAGGACCAGCCCGTCGGCGAGGATCCGGCGGGGGAGGCCGATCTCGACCGACGCCCACCGGTCGGGGTGGGCCCGGATCTGGTCGGCCACCAGGGTCGGGTCGATCACCTCGAGCTCGACCGGTCCGTCGTCGCCGCGGCGCCGGGTGCCCCGGGCGACCGGGGTCGGTGAGTGGTGGAGGACGGTCGGCACCGCGGTGGCCACGTCGGCGTCGACGGGGCACACCTCGGCGCCGAGCAGCGCGTTCACGAGCGAGCTCTTCCCGGCCTTGAACTCACCGAGGACCACCGCGGTGAGCCGGGTGTCGTCGAGGTGGGCGTCGAGGGCGTCGAGCCGCCCGAGCAGGTCGTCGCGGCCGTAGGCCGCGGTCGCCCGTCGGGCGGCCCGCACCAGCCGGCGCCCCGACCCGCGCCGATCGGTCACGTCGCCCACCTCAGCTCCCGATGTTGTCGATGATGTCGTCACCGGCCTCGAGCGAGATGCGCTCGAGCTCGAGCAGCTCCTCCGGGGTGAGACCCCCGGTGTTCGACCCACTCTCCGGCGGAGGCGGCGGCGGTGTGAAGAAGTCGTCGCCGCCGACCGTCGCGTCGCCGCTGCTGTCGCCGTCGGGCAGCAGGTCGAAGCCGCTGCGACCCCGCTCGGCCGGCTCCTCGCCGAGGGGATCGTCCTCGCCGACGGTGATCGTCTGCGACGCGCCGTCGCCGATGTCCTCCACGCCAGGGAGGGGTGGTCCGACCCGGCCCGCGTCGGGATCGTCGACGGAGGCGGGCGGATCCACCGGCTCGGTGTCGTCGACCTCGGGAGCGGGGGGCGGGACCGCCGGTGCCGGGTCCCGTCCGATGAGCTCGCCCTCACCGAACCCGGACCGCTCGAGCTCGAGCTCGACGATGAGCTCGCGGGTGGGGTCGTCGAGGTCCGAGGTCCGTCCGACCTCCCGGAGCACCCGGAGCGCCTCGCCGTCCGACACGGTGTCGAGCAGCGCCTCGGCGCTCGCCACGTCGCCGTCGCGCAACAGCTGGCCGACCTTGGCGACGAGCTCCGGCGACGGCAGCTCGTCGACGGATGCCCCGGCCCCGTCGACCGGCTCGACGACGGCCACCAGCTCCTGGTCAGCGGCATCGTCGACGGGGTCGCCGGGGACGGACGCGTCGGAGGACGGTGCGACCACCCGGTCCAGCGCATCGACGAGCGGGTCGTCGTCGACGACGCCCTCGAGCGCCAGCTCGGCGCGGATCACGGCGACGAGCTCGGCGCGCCCCTCGGGATCGGCCGCCTCGATGGCGGCGACGAGGGCGTCGGGGTCGCCGTCGGCGACGGCGCGACGTGCGGCCTCCAGGGCCGCCTTGAAGTCGAGCGGCTCGGCCTGGGGCTCACCGAGGTTGGGCTCGTCGCCCGGGACCTCGTCGACCGGCTCGTTCTCGTCGATCGGCTGGTCGTCGGCCGGTGGCACCTCGTCGACCGGCTGGTCTTCGTCGATCGGCTCGTCGTCGGCCGGTGGGATCTCGTCGACCGGTTCGTTCTCGTCGATCGGCTCGTCGTCGGCCGGTGGGTCGTCGTCGGCCGGTGGGATCTCGTCGACCGGCTCGTTCTCGTCGATCGGCTGGTCGTCGGCCGGTGGGTCGTCGTCGGCCGGTGGGATCTCGTCGACCGGCTCGTTCTCGTCGATCGGCTCGTCGTCGGCCGGTGGCGCGTCGTCGACCGGCTGGTCTTCGTCGATCGGCTCGTCGTCGCCCGGGACCTCGTCGACCGGCACCTCGTCGACCACGGCCTCGTCGGGGATCTCGGCGACCTCGGTGGGGTCGACCCGGTCGGGCGCCACCCACGACGGCTCCGACACGGCCGGCTCGTGCACGACCCGGACCAGCACCTCAGCCACCGACTGCGTGCCCCAGGCCTCCGGCGGGCCGCACCGCTCGATGACCATGGCCGCCTCGGTCGGGGCCAGCTCCGCGACCGCGAGCGGGAACGCCTCGGCCAGCTCGGCGGGGGTGCACGACCCCAACCCGTGCTCGGCGAGGAACCCGTCGGGGTCCTGATCGAACCGCTCGGACTGACCCGGCTCACGCAGGGCTCGGAAGAGCGCCACCAGCAGTGCCACCACCATGTCGACCGTCCTCTCGTCGGACGGCCCCCGCCGTCCTTCGAGACGGATGGTGCGCGACGGCCCTTGCCGGAACCTTGCCGCGGCGCGCGTCCCGCCTCTCCGTCGTGTGACGGATGTGGCACCCGAGGACGTCCCGGATCATGTCGTGGGGAGCCCGACCGGGTGGGCCGTGGACGACGGAGGGGCACGACGTGGACCGATTCTCGAGGCTGAGCCGCCGCACGACGACGAACAAGACCGAGCGGGAGGCGGCGGCTGCGACCGACCAGTCCGGCCAGCCGCTGGCCGACCGGGATCTCGCCGACCTCGTCGCGGAGGCGCGGATCGACACGATCGGCACCAGCCGTCGCGACACCGGCGCCGGCCAACGGACCGAACCGACCGAGTTCATCGATCCGATCGCGGAGCAGGTCGACGGTCCCGAGGAGGAGCCGACCGAGGGACCGCAGGACCCGTCGGCCGGTCCTGGTGGGGCGACCGGAAGCGACGACGCGCCCGGCGATCTGCTGGACCGGGCGCTCGAGGCGCGGACCCCGCGCGATCCGACGGCGTTCGACGACCCCCGTGCGGCTCTGCGACAGGAGGCGGCCGGCGCGCTGTCGGACCTCGCGGGCCGAGCGAGCCAAGGTCTCGACCCCTTGACCCGGGACGGGTCGCTCGTGTCCGACGCGGAGGCTGAACGAACCAAGCACGGGAACTTCACGGTGCCGAACGCCCACACCGTGACCACCCCTGGCGTCGGCTTCTCGGCGACCGAGGGCGTGGTCGTCGGTGAGG
>DATHSN010000113.1:0-5941 GCA_035464115.1 Acidimicrobiales bacterium
TGGTCATCCGCGAGAACACCGAGGGCACCTACGCCGGCGAGGGCGGGTTCCTGCGCAAGGGCACCCCCCACGAGGTCGCCACCCAGGGGTCGGTCAACACCCGCATGGGCGTCGAGCGCTGCGTCCGCTACGCCTTCGACCACGCCGAGAGCCGGCCCCGCCAGCACCTCACCTTGGTGCACAAGACCAACGTGCTCACCTTCGCCGGCGAGCTGTGGGAGCGCACGTTCCGCGAGGTGGCCGCCGAGCACCCCGACGTGGAGACCGCCTACCACCACGTCGACGCCGCGTGCATCTACTTCGTGTCGGACCCCGGCCGCTACGACGTCATCGTCACCGACAACCTGTTCGGCGACATCCTCACCGACCTCGGCGGCGCGGTCGCCGGCGGCATCGGCCTGGCCGCCTCGGCCAACCTCAACGCGGCCCGCACCGGCCCCTCGATGTTCGAGCCGGTCCACGGCTCGGCCCCCGACATCGCCGGCACCAACACCGCCAACCCGCTCGCCGCCATCCTCTCGGCGGCGATGATGCTCGACTTCCTCGGCGAGCCCGACGCCGCCGACCGCATCCGCCGAGCCTGCGCCACCGCGCCGACCGGCTCCACCACCGAGGTCGGCGACGCGGTCGCCGCCCGGGTCGCACAGGGGGACTGACACCGATGCCGATCGACACCGTGGCCAAGATCTGGATGGACGGCGAGCTCGTCGACTGGGACGACGCCAAGATCCACGTCCTCACCCACACCCTGCACTACGGCAGCGGCGTGTTCGAGGGGGTGCGGGCCTACGCCACCGACCGCGGGCCGGCCGTGTTCCGCCTCGAGGAGCACACCCGGCGCCTGTTCGACAGCGCCAAGATCTTCATGATCGACATCCCGTACACACCCGAGCAGATCAACGCCGCCATCGTCGAGACGGTCCGGGTGAACGAGGTCGAGAGCTGCTACATCCGCCCGCTCGTCTACCTCGGCTACGGCGAGATGGGGCTCAACCCGCTCCCGTGCCCGGTGCAGGTGTCGGTGGCGGTGTGGCCGTGGGGCGCCTACCTCGGCGAGGAGGGCCTCGCCCACGGGGTGCGGATGAAGATCAGCTCGTGGAAGCGCCACGACCCCAACATCATCCCGCCCGCCGCCAAGGGCACCGGCATGTACATCAACTCGTCGCTGGCCAAGGTCGAGGCCATCAAGTCGGGCTACGACGAGGCCATCATGCTGTCGCCACAGGGCTTCGTCAGCGAGTGCACCGGCGAGAACATCTTCATCGTCAAGGGTGGGCGCATCATCACCCCGCCCGTCAGCTCGGGCGCCCTCGAGGGCATCACCCAGAGCTCGGTGCGCCGCATCGCCACCGACCTCGGCATCGGCTACGAGGTCGCCAACCTGCTGCGCTCGGACCTCTACACCGCCGACGAGGCGTTCCTCAGCGGCACCGCCGCCGAGGTCGTCCCCGTGCGCTCCGTCGACGACCGCGTCATCGGCGAGCCGGGTCCGGTGACCCGCGCCGTGCAGGACACGTTCTTCGCCGCGGTCTCCGGCCGCGACGACCGCTACAAGGACTGGCTCACCTATGTCCGCGACTGATCCCGCCCCGCTCACCTCGGTCGACCGCACCCCACCCGCCCGCCACCCGTCGTGGCCCGAGGCGGTGCAGATCTACGACACCACGTTGCGCGACGGCTCCCAGCTCGAGGGCGTGTCGCTCACCGTCGACGACAAGCTGCGCATCGCCGAGCAGCTCGACCACCTCGGCGTGCACTTCATCGAGGGTGGCTGGCCGGGCGCCAACCCCAAGGACGACGAGTTCTTCGCCCGCGCGCCCCGCGAGCTGCGGCTGTCCACCAGCGAGCTGGTGGCGTTCGGCTCCACCCGCCGACCCCTCGGCAAGGTCGACGACGACGCCACCCTGCGCCACCTCGTCGAGGCCGGCGTCGGCACCGTGTGCATCGTCGGCAAGACGTGGGACTACCACGTCACCGAGGCGCTGCGCACCACCCTCGACGAGGGTGTCGCCATGGTGGCCGACTCCGTCGAGTTCCTCACCAAGGCCGGGCTCACCGTCATGTTCGACGCCGAGCACTACTTCGACGGCTACAAGCGCAACCCCGAGTTCGCGCTGCGCACCCTCGAGGCCGCGGCCATGGCCGGGGTGCACACCGTGGTCCTCTGCGACACCAACGGCGGGTCGCTGCCCCACGACGTCGAGCACATCGTCGCCGCGACCAAGGCCCACCTCGACGTCCCCATCGGCGTGCACCTCCACGACGACGCCGGCTGCGGCGTGGCCAACGCCCTCGCCGGCGTGCGCGGCGGCGCGGTCCAGGTGCAGGGCACGATCAACGGCATCGGCGAGCGCACCGGCAACTGCGACCTGATCACGATCATCCCCAACCTCACGCTGAAGATGGGCATCCGGTCGATCCCCGACGACCGCCTCGACCGGCTCACGAGCGTGTCGCACCACGTGGCCGAGCTGGTGAACATGGCACCCGACCCCCAGCAGCCCTACGTCGGCTCCTCGGCGTTCGCCCACAAGGCCGGGCTGCACGTGAGCGCCATCGCCCGCCGGCCCGACGCCTACGAGCACGTCGACCCCGCCGCGGTCGGCAACACCACCCACTTCGTGGTGTCCGAGCTCGCGGGCCGCTCCACCATCGAGCTCAAGGCCAAGGAGCTCGGCGTCGAGATCGACGGGAAGGCCGCGGCCGACGTCGTCGCCCGCCTGAAGGAGCTCGAGCACCACGGCTACCACTTCGAGGTGGCCGACGGCTCGCTCGAGATCCTCATGCGCACCGCCGGCGGGTGGACCCAGGACTTCTTCGAGATCGAGTCGTTCCGGGTCATCGTCGAGAACCGTCCCGGCGACGCCGAGGGCACCGTCGCCACCGAGGCCACGGTGAAGCTGCGGGTCGGGGGCGAGCGCGTCATCGCCACCGGCGAGGGCAACGGACCGGTCAACGCGCTCGACGCCGCGCTGCGCTCGGCCATCGCCCAGCGCTTCCCCGAGGTCGACCACCTGTCGTTGTCCGACTTCAAGGTCCGGGTCCTCGACACCGGGTCGGGCACCGGGGCGGTCACCCGGGTGCTGATCGACTCCACCAACGGCGAGCGCACCTGGTCCACCATCGGCGTGTCCGAGAACGTCATCCAGGCGTCGTGGGAGGCGCTCGTCGACTCGCTCGTCTTCGGCCTGCTGCACCCCCGCCAGTAACCTCAGCCCGTGGCCGCTCCCGAGTTCGTCCCCGTCCCCGCGCACGCTGCTGTGCGCAGCTACCTGTCGCCGCCCCGGCGGCCCGCGTCGTGGACCGCCGACCGTCCCGCCGACGTGGTCGACGACGGCCAGCCCTCCGGCGATCGCTTCGGCTCGCCCGGCCCCGACCTCGGCTACGCGCTGCGCCTCGTCCACCAGTTCGACGACCGGCTGGTGCTCGCCGAGGGCGAGCACCGCGCCGACGTGGTCGCGGGGTGCGTCGCCCTCGCCATGAAGCGCTCGTCGATCTTCGGTCGGGCCCCGGTCATCCACGACCTCACCGTGGCGTTCACCATCTGGGGCTTCCTCGACGAGGCCCCCGCCGAGCTCGTCGAGCTGCGGCGCCCGCTGTTCGCCGAGGTCGCCCACGCCCACCACTACGTCGAGCGGCGCGAGATCGTCGACCGGGTGCCCGACGAGGTGCTCCGCCAGAGCCCCGCGGCGGTGGCCACCGCGGCGCGGGCCGATTGGCGTCCGTTGGTCGGCGCCAGCTGACCGGCGCCACCTGAGCGACCCGACGGCGACGGTAACGTCGGCGGGGTGACTGCCACCGCCCCGCGCGTCCGCTTCTCGCCCGCGCCCACCGGGTACCTCCACGTCGGCTCGGCCCGATCGGCGCTGTTCAACTGGCTCTACGCCCGCCACACCGGCGGCACCATGGTCGTGCGGGTCGAGGACACCGACACCGACCGCAGCCGCCCCGAGCTCACCGAGACGATCCTCGCCACCCTGCGCCGCCTGGGCCTCGACTGGGACGAGCTCTACCACCAGTCCGAGCGCTTCGGCACCTACCGCGCCGCGGCCGAGCGGTTCCTCGCCGAGGGGCGCGCCTACCGCTGCGACTGCACCCAGGACGAGGCGAAGGCCCGCGCCGAGGCCCGCGGCGGACCCCCCGGCTACGACGGGCACTGCCGCGACCGCGATGTCGCCCCCGGCGAGGGTGTCGTCGTGCGGTTCCGGACCCCCGACGAGGGGGTCACCGGCTGGGACGACGTCATCCGTGACCGCGTCGAGTTCGAGAACGCCAACCTCGAGGACTTCGTCATCGTGCGGTCCAACGGCGTGCCCATGTTCCTGCTCGCCAACGCCATCGACGACATGGACATGGACATCACCCACGTGATCCGCGGCGAGGACCTCGTCAACACCACCCCCAAGGTGCTGTTGCTGCGCGAGGCGCTCGGCGCCACCAGCCACCCCGTCTACGCCCACCTGCCGCTCATCGTGAACGAGCAGCGCAAGAAGCTGTCCAAGCGCCGCGACGACGTCAACGTCGCCGACTACCTCGACCGGGGCATCCTGCCCGAAGCGATGACCAACTACCTGGCCACGCTCGGTTGGGGCGCGCCCGACGGGGTCGAGATCCGCCCGCTGGACGAGGTCGTCGCGCTGTTCGACATCGTCGACATCGGCAAGAGCCCCGCCGCGTTCGACGTCCGCAAGCTCGAGCACGTCAACGGCGAGTACGTGCGGGCGCTCACCCGCGACGAGTTCGTCGATCGCGTCGAGCCGTTCATCGCCGCCCCCGACGTGCCCTGGCCCGCCGAGCGCTTCGACCGGGCTGCGTTCATCGATCTCGCGCCGCTCGTGCAGGAGCGGGTGCGGGTGCTCGCCGACGTGGTCGAGCTGGTCGACTGGCTGTTCCTCGCCGACGCCCCCGACGACCCCGACAGCTGGACCAAGGAGATGGGCAAGGCCCACGCCCCGGCCGTGCTCGACGCCGCCATCGCCGGCACCGAGGCCGCAGCCGACTGGGACGCCGACGCGGTGCGCGCCGTGGTCGAGGACGCCGCCCGCGCCGCCGGGCTGGTCAACGCCGAGGGCAACCCGCAGCTGTCGAAGGCCCAGGCGCCCGTGCGGGTCGCCACCATGGGCCGCTCGAAGGGGCTGCCGCTGTTCGAGGGCCTCGAGCGGCTCGGCCGCGCCGAGACCCTCCGACGGCTCCGATCGGCCCGCGCCCGGCTCTGATCGTGCCCTGGTCGCCCCGCCGGTGGATCCGTGTGGCGATCGCCATCGGCGCGGCCGCGTCGGCGCTGCTGGCGCTGTTCGTCGCCGTCACGTTCGCCCAGGTGTGGGCGGTGGCCGACGACGACCAGGCCGGGCCCGCCGACGCCATCGTGGTGCTCGGCGCCGCGCAGTACGACGGCGATCCGTCGCCCGTGCTGCAGGCCCGCCTCGACCACGCCTTCGAGCTGTGGGACGCCGGGCATGCCGCGCTCATCGTCGTCACCGGCGGGCGCCAGTCCGGCGACCGCTTCACCCAGGCCCAGGCCGGTTATCGCTACCTGCGCGACCGCGGGGTGCCCGACCCGGCGCTCCTGCTCGAGGTCGACGGCGACAGCACCTACACCGAGATGGCGGCCACCGCCCGCATCCTGCGGGCCCGGGGCCTCGACTCGGCGCTCATGGTCTCCGACGGCTACCACTCGCGCCGTCTGCTCGACATCGCCGACGAGGTGGGCCTCGACGGCGCGGTGTCGCCGACCGACACGGGGTTCGGGGTGCGCGACCTGGTCCGCGAGACGGCCGCGGTGTCGGCCGGTCGCCTGGTCGGGTTCCGACGCCTCGACGCGCTGGGATAGGATGTCCACCGCCCGTTCGGGGGTGGTGTAATCGGTAACACAGCTGGTTCTGGTCCAGTCGTTGGGGGTTCGAGTCCTCCCCCCCGAGCTCGTCGTTGCGGCCCTTCCGGG
>DATHSN010000114.1:0-3285 GCA_035464115.1 Acidimicrobiales bacterium
CCCCGACCGAGCCGGATGAGCCGTCGGTCACACCGCTGCGCGAGACTCGGCCCATGGCCATCGACTTCAGCTTCGCGCCCGAGCACGAGGCGCTCATCGGCAAGGTTCGCGAGTTCATGGCGACGGTCGTCGCCCCCGTCAACGACAAGGCCCAGGCCGACGGGTGGGGACGCGAGCAGTGGATCCCCGCCATCATCGACATGCGCGGCGCCGCCAAGGAGTGGGGGCTGTGGTTGCCCCACATGCCGACCGAGTGGGGCGGCATGGGACTCGGCCACGTGACCATGGCGGCGGTGTCGGCCGAGGCGGCCAAGACGCCGATGGGCCCGTTCGCCCTCAACGCCCAGGCGCCCGACGAGGGCAACATGCACACGCTGCTGCACTGGGCCACCGATGAGCAGAAGGAGCAGTACCTGCGCCCGCTGTGCGACGGTCGGGCCCGCTCGTGCTTCGCCATGACCGAGCCCGAGGTGGCCGGCTCCGACCCCACCCTCATCCGCACCCACGCCTACCAGGACGGCGAGGAGTGGGTGATCAACGGGCACAAGTGGTTCATCTCCGGCGCCCGGGGCGCCAAGTTCGCCATCCTCATCGCCCGCACCGAGGACGACCCCGAGCTGCCCCAGGCGGCCAACTCGGCGTTCATCGTCGACTCCGACACGCCGGGCTGGAACATCGTCCGCGACGTCGAGACCATGTCGGGCAGCCACAACCACTGCGAGATCCTCATCGAGGACATGCGCATCCACGAGAGCAAGATGCTCGGGGGCCGCGGCCAGGGCCACCTGCTCGGCCAGGCCCGCCTCGGCCCGGCCCGGCTGGCGCACTGCATGCGCTGGATCGGTCAGGCCGAGACCGCGCTCGAGATGATGGTCGACCGGGCCCTGAACCGGTACTCGCACGGCTCGGTGCTCGCCGAGAAGCAGGGCATCCAGTGGATGATCGCCGACTCCACCATGGAGCTGTACCAGGCCAAGCTCATGGTGCTGCACGCCGCGTACCTCATCGACACCAAGCAGGACTTCAAGTCCGAGGTGTCGATGGCGAAGCACCACGTGGCCAACGCCCTGTGGAAGATCATCGACCGGGCCATCCAGGTGCACGGCGCGCTCGGCTACTCCACCGACACGCCGCTCGCCGACATGCTCAAGCAGGCCCGCTGGAGCCGCTTCGCCGACGGCGCCGACGAGATCCACCAGATGCGCATCGCCCAGCGCACCATCGCCGCCTACAAGGACACCGGCTCGGTGAAGGCCGCCACCGGGGGCCTGCCGCTGTAGCTCGAGCAGGGTGCGCACACCTCCAACCTGCGTCGGTCCGCCACCGCCGAGGTGGCTGACCTACGCATGTTGGACGAAGGCTCAGCGGCCGGTGGCGACGGCGCGGGCCCAGCGGTAGTCGGCCTTGCCCGACTCCTTGCGGCGCACCGCGTCGACCAGGACCATGGTCCGCGGCGTCTTGTAGCCGGCCAGGTGGGCCCGGCAGTGGGCCTCGAGCTGGTCGACGGTGACGGTGGCGCCCCGGCGGATCGACACCACCGCGGCCACCCGCTCGCCCCAGCGCCGGTCGGGCACACCGACGATCACCGCGTCGTAGACCGCAGGGTGCGACTTGAGCACCGCCTCGACCTCCTCGGGGTGGATCTTCTCGCCACCCGAGTTGATGGTCGACGAGCCGCGACCGAGCAGCACGATGGTGCCGTCGGCCTCGACGGTGGCCTGGTCGCCGGTGAGCGCCCAGCGCACGCCGTCGACGACGGGGAATGTGGCCGCCGTGGCCTCCGGGTCGCCGAGGTAGCCGATCGGGATCGCACCCCGGCGCGCCACCCGACCGGTGCGGCCCGAGCCGGGTGCCACCGGCCGCAGGTCGTCGTCGAGCACGGCCGTGTCGGGGCGGGGCTCGAACCGAGGCGGCCCGTCGGTCTCGGCTGCGCCGGCGGAGTACGCCATGGTGATCTGCCCGCCGGTCTCCGACGTGCCGTACCCGTCGACGACGACGATCCACGGCAGCAACCCCAGCAGGGCGTGGCGCACCGGGGTCGACAAGGTGGCGCCACCCGAGACCAGCACGGTGAGGCTCGACAGGTCCCACCGGTCGGGCTCGGCCCGCAAGCGGTCGACGATCGGCACCGCGAACGCGTCGCCCACCACGACGAGGTAGGAGACCTCCTCGGCGTCGACCAGGTCGAGCAGTCGAGCGGCGTCGAGGCTGCGGTCGGGGGAGAGCACGACGGTGCTGCCGGCGAACAAGGTGGTGAGCGCCAGCCAGGTGGCGGTGCCGTGCAGCAGGGGCGAGGCGGGGAGCACCCGGTTCGGCACCGGCGACAGGTGCTCGACGATCTCGTCGGGGTGCTCGATGGGGGGTCCGAGCCGGTTCCCGCCGCCGAGGGCGGCGACGAACACGTCGCGGTGCCGCCACTCGACCCCCTTGGGGGCGCCGGTGGTGCCGCCGGTGTAGAGCACGTAGCGGTCGTCGTCGGAGCGCCCGTCGGTGCCGGGGGTGGGTCCCGCGCCGGCGAGCAGGTCCTCGTAGGGCTCGCCCACCGCCACGGTGCGCTCCAGCCCTGGCAGCTGCGGGTGGAGCCCGGCCAGGCGCCGCTCGTTCTCGGGCTCGTGGACCACGAACCGCACCCGGGCGTCGGCGAGCACGTGGGCGAGCTCGTCGTCGAGGTAGCGGTGATCGACGTTGACGGGCACCGCCCCGATCCAGAACGCCCCCCAGAGCACCTCGAGGTACTCGGGTCGGTTCCGCAGGCTGATCCCCACGTGGTCGCCCCGGCCCACGCCGCTGTCGACCAGCGCGGCGGCCACCCGGCCCGCCCGCGCCCGCAGCTGGGCGAAGGTGAGCCGGGTGGCACCGCGGACCACCGCCGTCCGATCCGGGACCGCGTCGGCGACGCGGTCGAGGAGGTCGGCGAGGTTGAACGTCACCCGCCGGACGCTAGTGGCGGCCGATCAGCGCTCGACATCCGAGCCGGTGGTCGAGATGGGGGCGCTCGCCGCGTGGTCGGCGACCGGCCCATCGGCCTCGTCCCCGTCGACCCGGGGGCCCGTGTCGACGCCGTGCGGCCGGTCGTCGCGGGCGGGCCCGTCGATGCCGGCGGCGGGGACGGGGCGGTCGCGGATGGTGCGCCCGATGCTGGCGGCGAGACCGGCGAGACCGAGCACGACGAGCGCCCCCGACCACAGCCAGGGCTCGACGTCGTCGAGGTCGGTGGCGGCCTCGACCAGGCCGAGGGTGCCGAGGCCGAAGAACACCACGGCGAAGAACAGGGCGACGGGAGCG
>DATHSN010000115.1:0-3313 GCA_035464115.1 Acidimicrobiales bacterium
GGCCACCCGCCAACACATCGACGAGGTGCTGGCCGCCGCGGCGGACGTCGATGCCCTCGCGGACACCGCCCGGGAGCGCGCCGCCACCGTTGCCCGAGGAGTGCTCCTCGGCACGGCGGCGGTGGCGGTGGCGACCGCGGCCAGCCTCTGGGTCGTCCGGCGCGCCATCGTGTCGCCGCTCCGCGACCTGGCGGTGGCGACCGACGCGCTGCGGCGGGGCGGGGACCTGCACCACGTCCCGCTGCGGGGCCCGTCGGAGGTCCGGACCGCGGCCGCCGCCCTCAACGAGGCGACCGACGGCCTCCGCCGCGTCGAGGAGCAGGCTCTCGCGCTGGCCGACGGTCGCCTGGCCGACCCGTCGCTGGGCGCCACCGTGTCGGGCCCGCTCGGTGCCTCGGTCAGCCTGGCCGTCGACCGGTTGCGGGGCTCGCTCGCCGAGCAGGAGGTGTTCCGGCGCCGCCTGGCCCACGAGGCCACCCACGACGCGCTGACCGGTCTGCCCAACCGGGCGGCGTCGCTCGATCACCTGCGGGCAGCGCTGGCCCGGGTCCAGCGGGCCGACACGAACCTCGCGGTGCTCTTCGTCGACCTCGACCGGTTCAAGTCCGTGAACGACCGAGACGGGCACGCCGCCGGGGACGCCGTGCTCCGCGAGGTCGCCCGGCGGCTGGCGGAGGGCTGCCGCGGGGGCGACGTCGTCGGCCGCCTGGGCGGCGACGAGTTCCTCGTCATCGCCGAGTCCGTGGCCGACGCCGCCGGCGCCCGCCAGCTCGCCGACCGCCTGGTCGACTCGCTCCTGGCTGGCCGGCCGGCGACGATCGGCGCGTCGATCGGGATCGCCGTCTCCCGTCCCGACATCTCGGCCGACGAGCTGGTGCACGCCGCCGATGTGGCGCTCTACCGGGCCAAGTCGGCCGGCGGCCACCGAAGCGAGCTGCATGGGCCGGACCCGACCACCGTGGGCGACGACCGGGCTCCCGCGATCTGACCCTCGGCTCACCTCCCTCCGGCACTGCGCCGCCCGAGCTCGAGGGCAGGCCGGCGGCCGCCCGTCGTCAGGCGACGGCCCGTGGTCCGGGGACAGCCCAGTACGCGCCGATCCGGTCGACGAACCGGCTCGGCGTCTCGGCGTAGAGCCGGGCGCCGCCGCGCAGCGCCCGGTCGCGGCGCTCGGCCCGGCGGTGCTCGATCAGCGCCATCAGGGTCTCCCGGACCCCGTCGGTCAGCGGGAGCCCGCCATCGCTGGCGACGACGCCGTGGAGCTCCGACAGGTCGTGCGCCTCGCCGAGGTCGTCGGTGAGGTCGTGGGTGGCGTCGACCACGACGGGGAGCACGGCCGGCCAGGCCCGGCGCACGATCTCCAGCTGGTAGCGCAGGTACTTGGCCCGCTTCCGCCAGTCGTGGAACGCCTCGGGGGTGCCCTCGTCGATCGCCGCGGCGCGTGCGTCGCGACCCCGCTCGTAGACCCGTCGCAAGCCGGGGGCCACGGCGTCCCACCCCTCGGTGGCGACGGGCCAGTCGTCGACGCGAGCGTCGACCGCGCCGAGCATCGCGGCGACCTCGGCCAGAGCATCCCCCGTCGCCAGCTCGGTGCGGCGCTCGCCCTGGCGCTCGCGGAGCGCGTCGGCCAGATCGACGAACGCCGGGCGTCGCACCGCCGTGGCGTCGGAGAGCACGAGGGCGAGGGTCTCGACGTGGACCGCGGCGTCACGCGCCGGGGCCAGCCGGCGGGCGGCGTCGCGGACGGCCGCGTTCTCGATGGGGTACACGTCGTCGAGCTCGTCTCGCACCAACCGGAGCAGGGCGCGCACCTTCTTGCCTCGCTTGCGCACGTCGTGGACGACCCCGTCGAGGACGTCGTCGGCTGGGTCGTCGAGGGCGACGAGCGCCCGTCCCAGCTGCTCGTGCGCGATCCGTCGCACCGCGTCCGGCACGGCTTCGTCGTCCTTCACCCGATACGGCATCATCGGCTCCTCCCCGGTTCCGGGGTGGTCGACACCGGCATGTCGATGGAGGCGAGCGGCAACCCCCTCGTGCAGGTGACGTGACCGCCATCCGGCGGCCACGATGTCCCGGGTCCTCGAGCCCCGGGCGCAGGAGGGTGACATGCAGGCCACCGACGTGTTGGGCGATGCCTTCGGACGGGTGCGCGAGGGGGTGCGGACCATCGCCGAGGGCCTCGACGCGGAGGCCCTGGCGTGGCGGCCGGCGCCCAGCGCCAACCCGGTGGGGTGGCTGCTGTGGCACCTCACCCGTGTGCAGGACGACCACGTCTCGGCGGTGATGGGTGAGCTGCAGCGCTGGACGGACCAGGGCTGGTTCGACCGCTTCGGCCTCGCCCTCGACCCGCGCGACATCGGGTACGGACACACCACCGAGCAGGTGGCCCGGGTCCGGATCGGCGACCCGTGGCTGCTCGTGGGCTACCACGAGGCGGTGGCCGACCGGACCCTCGGGTTCCTGGCCTCGCTCGAACCCGACGACCTCGACCGGGTGGTCGACGAGTCGTGGGATCCGCCCGTGACGCTCGGCGTGCGGCTCACCAGCGTGGTCGACGACTGCCTCCAGCACGTCGGCCAGGCCGCCTACGTGCGCGGTCTGATCGCCGACCGCGGGAGCTGACCAGCGCGCCGGTTCGCGGCCGGGGAGGGGACGCCCCCGTCGACCGGCATGGGCCGTTCGGATCGTTGTCGTCGAACCTGCTCAAGCGGGGCCCGCGACCCTCCGATTCGATGGTGTGACCATCGCCCGAGCCCACCGTCTCGGACGCTCGGGCCTGCTGGTCACCGACGGAGCGGGCGCCCGGCGGACGCCCCCCATCTGACCCACCGGCGAGCACGCCGGATCATCGACCCCCACCGGGGATCCCCTCGCCGCACCCTGGCGATCCTCCGACCCAGACACCAACCGTGCCGATCGGCGGACGTCCCCGTGGCCCGACAGAGCGCGCCAGCGGGGAGCAGGAGGACCGACGTGATCCCTCACACGCACACCTACGAGATGCACCTCGACCGGAGCCGGACGCTCCTGGCCGAGGCGGAGGCCCGGCGCTCGCGCACCCGACCCACGCTCCTCGACCGACTCCGCCGGCGCACCGTGGTGCCGGTGATCGAGGAGCGGCCGGCGCCCGTGCCCCTCGTGACCGTGCGGCGGGCCACACCGGCGCCGACTGCTCCCGCTCCGACGCCGGCCATCGCGCCCCGGCCGGCGCGGTCGGCCCCCGCGAGGCTGGTCGCTCGGCCCGGTGCGGTGGCCGGTCGTCGCCCCGTGCCGACCGGGCGGCCGATCGAGCGCCCGACGACCCCGGCCGATC
>DATHSN010000116.1:0-1887 GCA_035464115.1 Acidimicrobiales bacterium
CCGCGCCGACCACCAGGGCGCGCACACCCGGCAGCGTGGCCGACGGGTCGGTGGAGCGCGCCGGGTTGCGGAACGTGAACTGCATGCCGCCGTGCAGCCCCGCGTCGCGGCGACGCTCGATCTCGGCGCGGGCCTCGGTGAAGGGCCCCGCGTCGGCCACGCCCAACGCGTCGAGCCCGGCGCGCTCGGCGACGCGGCGCAGCTCGGCGAGGGAGGGCGGGGCGGCAGGCACGGGGGCCATGCTACGGAGCCCGGTGGAGCCGTCCCCAGCCGGCGGCCGGGCTCCCGCGGTGGCCGACGCGACCCCGGCGCGGTGATCATCCCGAGCGGCGGACGTGGCGCAGCTCGGGGACGAGGCCCGCCGCCGACAGGCGCCGCAACGTGCGCACCTCGCCCACGTCGATGACCACGGCCTCGTCGGGCTCGCGGGAGCAGATGAAGGTGACGACGCAGTCGGCGCACGCCGTGCTGTGGCGGAGGGCGCAGTCGTCGCAGTCGATGGTGATGGTGTCCACACGCCGACCCTACGGAGGGGGTGTGACACTGACCGCGGCGCTCAGGACAGGTCGGCCGGCTCGAGGACGAACACCCGCACCGCACGGCCGTGGATGCGGTCGGGGTAGGTGGCGAACCCGTGGTAGATCGACCGGGCGGTGGCCCAGATGCGGTCGCGCTCGTCACCCTCGGCCGGCCGGGCCACCACCGGCACCGTGCGATCGCGCCAGCGCAGCTCGGCGTGCGGGTGGGCCTCGAGGTTCACGACCCAGCCCGGCGTCGTGCGCTGGGCGAAGTTGGTGCCGATGACCGCGAGGTCGTCGGCCACGGGCACGGCGGCGAGCGGCGACGGCCGGGGTCGTCCGGTGCGCGCCCCGGTCGTCGTGAGCATGATCACGGGGAGGCCGGCGAGGACGCCGGGGACGGTCAGGCGCCCGCCGCTGCGCCGGTGCAGCACCCGGTCGACGGGCGGCAGGACCCGGGCGAACACCCACGATCCCGGCCGGGTCGACCCCATCCGCTGGAGGGCCCGCTGGGCCACGTTGGCCCGCCGCCACGTGTAGCCGATCTGCTCCTGGAGACCCATCGGCTGCACGCTACGTGGGCCGCGGTGAGCGCTGCTCGACGCGGGAGCGGCGCCGGGTCGGTGCGGACGGGGCGGGGGTGTCAGCCGAGCCGCAGCGCGTCGCGGAGCTGCTCGGAGGAGAGCACCCCCGCGCCGCCGGCCCGGGCACCGTCGCGCACCTCGCGGTCGCTCGACACGACGACGACCTCGTCGGAGGGGGGCAGCTCACCCAGGCGGTCGAGGATGACGTCGTCGGCCTCGACGTCGGCCGGCGAGAACCGCACCCGCACCCCGCGGGGCGAGGTGACGGGCAGCGGTTCGACCACCGCGGCGCCGTCCCACACGACCTCGGGCCGGCACCGACAGCGCGCCGCCAGCTCGTCGAGCGACCGCTCCAGGCGTCGACGCTGCTCGGACTTGGGCAGGTCGGGCCAGACCGTCATGGCGACGTTGTAGCCATCGACGAGCACGACCGCGTCGGCACGGCGCAAGAGGGCGTCGGCCGCCTCGACCGAGTCGTCGAACACCCCCGGCGGCAGTGGCGGCGGACGACGCTCGATCCGTGGGCCGCGCCGCGCCCCGGCCCCGTCGCCACCCGCATCGGCGCGGTCGTCGCCCCCATCGGGGCCGGCAGCATCGGGGCGGGCAGCATCGGGGCCGGCACGCCGATCGGTCACCTGCGAGCGGCGCTCACCGGTCCGGCCACGGGGGCCCTCGCCCTCCGGCCCGGCCGGCCGCAGCGCCCCCGCCACGTCGGCGAGAGCGGCGGCGATACCGGCCGAGGCCGCCGCCGCCCGCTCGACCGCGTCGACGACCGCCGCCAGATC
>DATHSN010000117.1:0-3336 GCA_035464115.1 Acidimicrobiales bacterium
GCGCTGCGGATCTCGTCGAGCTTCGAGATCACCGGGTTGACACCGGACTGGACGTTGACGTCCCATTCGCTCATCGGCGAGAGACGGATCCGGGCGCCGTTGGCTCCGCCGCGGAAGTCGGTGCGACGGTAGGTCGACGCCGAGGCCCATGCCGTGCGAACGAGCTCGTCGGTGCCGAGGCCGGAGTCGAGGATGGTCGACTTCAGCTCGGCGATCTCGGCGTCGCCGATCATCGGGCCCTCGTGGGCGGGCACGTTGTCCTGCCACAGGAGCTGCTCGTCGGGCACCTGCGGGCCGACGTAGCGGATGGCCGGGCCCATGTCGCGGTGCAGCAGCTTGAACCAGGCCCGGGCGAAGGCGTCGGCGAGCTGGTCGGGGTTCTCGTGGAACCGCTTGGAGATCTCCAGGTAGGCCGGGTCGGTGATCATGGCCATGTCGGCGGTCGACATGGTGGGCGGGTTCACCTTGCCCTCGACGTGGGCGTCGGGCACCCAGTAGCCGTCCTTCACCTCGCGGGGCTGCCACTGCTTGGCGCCGGCGGGCGACTCCACCAGCTCCCACTCGTGGGCGAAGATCGTGTCGAGGTACGTGTTGTCCCACTGGGTGGGCGTTGGGGTCCAGGCGCCCTCGAGGCCCGAGGTGAGGGTGTACTCACCGAAGCCGGTCTCGTGCTTGTTGGCCCAGCCGAAGCCCTGGTCGGCGAGGCTGCCGCCCTCGGGCTCGGGCCCGTGGTTGTCGGGGGCGACGGCGCCGTGCATCTTGCCGAAGGTGTGCCCGCCGACGGTGAGGGCGACGGTCTCCTCGTCGTTCATCGCCATGCGGCCGAACGTCTCACGGATGTCGTGGGCCGACTTCAGGGCGTCGGGCACGCCGTTGGGGCCCTCGGGGTTCACGTAGATGAGGCCCATCTGGACCGCGGCGAGCGGGTTGTCGAGGGTGCGGCTGCCGTCCTCCCAGGTGCCGGTGTAGCGCTCGTTCTGGATGGAGAGCCACTCGTTCTCGGGGCCCCAGTAGATGTCGTCCTCGGGCGCCCAGATGTCGTCACGGCCGAACGAGAACCCGAAGGTGCGGAAGCCCATGGTCTCGAGGGCGCGGTTGCCGGCGAAGACGAACAGGTCGGCCCACGAGATGGCCTTGCCCCACTTCTTCTTGATCGGCAGCAGCAGGCGGCGGGCCTTGTCGAGGTTGCCGTTGTCGGGCCACGAGTTGAGCGGGGCGTAGCGCTGGGCACCGGTGCCGGCGCCACCCCGGCCGTCGCTCACCCGGTAGGTGCCGGCGGCGTGCCACGACATGCGGATGAAGAACGGGCCGTAGTGACCCCAGTCGGCCGGCCACCACGACTGCGAGTCGGTCATCAGCTGGTCGACGTCGCGGGTGAGCTCGTCGATGTCGATGCCGGCGACGGTGGCGCGGTAGTCGAAGTCGACGCCGAGCGGCGTGGAGTCCGGATGGCTCTGGTGCAGGATGCGCAGGTTGAGCGAGTTGGGCCACCACTTCTCGTTGGACTGGAACTCGCCGGAGGTGAGTGAACCCCATTCGGGCTTGGCGGTCGGGTTGTCGGTCATCGGGATCTCCTCGTGTGGGTGGACGTCGTTGCTGCCGTGCTCGGTGTCGGTCAGGTGGCGGGGTCGGTCAGGTGGCGGCGCGCTGGCACTCGGGGCAGATGCCCCAGTAGATGACCTCGGCCTCGTCGACGAGGAAGCTCCCGTCGTCGACCGGGACGAGGCAGGGCACCTCGCCGGTGGCGCAGTCGACGTCGACGAGGCGGTCGCAGCGCCGGCAGACCAGGTGGTGGTGGTTGTCGCCGACGCGATCCTCGAAGCGCGCCGGCGACCCTGCGGGCTGGATCCGCCGGATGAGGTCGCGTTCGGTGAGCAGCGAGAGGGTGTCGTGCACCGACTGGCGGGAGATGGCACCGATCTGCTCGCGCACCGCCTCGGCCACGTCGTGGGCCGTGATGTGGGGCTGAGCCATGACGGCGCGCAGGACGGCGAGCCGCTGGGCGGTCACCTGCAGCTCGTGACGGCGGAGGACCGCGGCGGGGTCGGTGGGCACGCCGTGCATGGTCCCACCGATTTTGGACAGTGTCAATAATCGGGAGTTGGCGACAACTGGCGTCAGCGGGCGCGCAGGGCCCGACGACGCTCGGGCCGTCGCAGCCGACCACGGCGGGCGCGCACCTCGCGGCTCGCCAGCGCCCGTCGGGGGGCGTCACCGGCGACGATGCGAGCGAGGGTGCGGCGCCGGTCACCTCGCACCTTCGAGTACCAGCGGATCGGCCCGTCGCGCTCGAGGCCGACGACCGGTCCCGAGCAGATGTCCTGGCACGACACGGTGGTGGCGCCCTCGGTGGACGCCGCGATGGCGAGCACCTTGGCGAACCCGGGGGAGCTGCGGCAGTCGCCACCCACGCAGACGAGGACGCGGACGGGTCGGGCCATCACCCCGCCGGGGCGTAGTCGCGGAGCATCTTCCGCAGCTCGAGCTGGTGCTGCTCCTCCTGGCCGATCTGGCCCCGGGCGTACTCCTCGAGGAACACCGAGCCGTGCTCGACGAGGCCCAGGAGCTCGCGGTACAGCCCGAGGGCCTCCATCTCGTGGCCGAGGCTCTCGGCGAGGATCGCCCCGATGTCGTGGCGGTGCGACTCCTCGATGGTGGCGATCCGCAGCGACGGGTGGCCACCGAGCCCGGTGAGGATCTCGCCGGCCTGCTGCGCGTGCAGGAGCGACTCCTCGGCCTGGGCCTTCATGAAGTCGACCAGCGGGATGCGGTGCGGCCCCGTGATCATGAACGAGTAGTGCGTGTAGCGCACCACGCCGGAGAGCTCGGACTCGAGGATGCGGTTCAGCACCGCGAAGACGGCTGCCTGGTCGAGGCCGGCGCCGAGCACGTCGTCGTCGGGGTGGGCGTCAACGGTCACCATGACCTCCGGGGGTGAGGGTGAGCACAGTGTCGTCGCGCGCGCGGGGCGGTGGCGAACCACGCGGGCGGCCCTAACATCCGGCCGATGCGGGCGATGCAGGTGCGCGGGTTCGGTGGACCAGAGGTGCTCGAGGTGGTGGAGCTGCCGGAGCCGACGCCGGGGCTCGGCGAGGTGCTGGTCGACCACGACCACGTGGGCGTGAACTTCGTCGACACCCAGCACCGTGCGGGCACGCCCTACCGGGTCGAGCTGCCGCTCGTGGTGGGCATCGAGGCCGCGGGGCGCGTCGCCGCCGTCGGCGCCGGGGTCACCGGGTTCGCGGTCGGCGACCGGGTGGCGTACGGCGGCATCATGCCCGGCGTCTACGCCGAGCGGGCCGCCGTCCCCGCCGACCAGCTGGTGGCGGTGCCCGA
>DATHSN010000118.1:0-1624 GCA_035464115.1 Acidimicrobiales bacterium
GGCGGCGGTGGTGGCGTACCAGAGCCTCGATCTCGAGGTGATGGACGCACCGGAGGTGTGGGCGGTGGTGCGCAGGGCCGAGGTGGTGCGCCGCCAGATGGACCACGGCACCGACCGCCTGGCCGGCCACGTCGACCGCACCGGCGCCTACGGCGTCGACGGGCACCGCAACGCCAAAGCAGCGCTCGTGCACCTCGGTCGGCTCCCGGGCCCGGAAGCGACGCAACGTCTGTCGCGGGCGCGGGCGCTGCGGTGGTTGCCGTGCGTGGCTGACGCGTACCGGCGGGGCGCGGTGCCGACCGCGTCGGTGCGCGCCATCGCGCGGGTGGCATCGAACCCGCGGGTGCGACCGTTCCTCGAGGGCGCCGATGCGATCTTCGCCGAGCAGGCCGCCACCGAGGCCCATGGCGATCTTGTGTCGTGGCTCGGCGAGTGGGAACGCCTCGCTGATGCCGACGGCGCCGCCCAGCGCAGCGAGATCACCCACGCCCGCCGGCGCGCCACGCTGGTGCAGGACCCCAGCGAGCAGTCCTTCGCGCTCACCGCGACCTTCGGGGCGCTCCAGGGCGCCACGTTCGCTGAGATCTTCGACCGGTTCGTCGACGCCGAGCACCGCACCGACCTCGCCGAAGCCCGGGCTCGGTTGGGTCGCGACGACGTCGCGCCCGACGAGTTGGCCCGCACCCCCGCCCAACGACGCGCCGACGCGCTGGTGGCGATGGCGCACCGGGCCGCAACGGCACCGCCCGAGGGGCGTCGCCCGGAGCCGCTGGTGAACATCGTGATCGACCAGGCCAGCTTCGAGACCGAGCTGGCCCGCCTCGCCGGCGCCGACACTCCCGCGCCAGACACCATCGACCCCACCGGGCGGGTCTGTCACACCCTCAGCGGCTACCACCTGCACCCCGGCGACGCGGTCGCCGCCGCGGTGATCGGCCACGTCCGCCGCGTCGTCGTCGACGCCAAAGGCACGGTGATCGACCTGGGGCGCAAGCAACGCTGCTTCACCGGAGCGGCCCGCGACGCCGTGCTGTTGAACCAGAGCCTCAACGGCGGCCCACCACGGTGCATGTGGCCCGGCTGTGACCGAGCGGTCCGCCACCTCCAGATCGACCACGTCGACCCCTGGCGAGCCGGCGGACCCACCGACACCACCAACGGCTGGCCCGGCTGCGGCTACCACAACCGGTTGAAGGAAGCCGGGTTCATCCCCCACCGCGAACCCGACGGCACCTGGACCTACCACCGCCCCAACGGCGGCGGCCCCATCACGGCCGCGGCCTGACGGGCGCGGCACGACGATGCTCTCCTCGCCGTGGACGCGATGGCTCGACCGGTCGCGCGCGTGCGACGACCCCGACCCACACGGGCTGGGCTCAGACGCTGCTGGGGGCGCCGCTGACCGCGGCGGCGATGGCGCGGTGCACGGCCACCCAACCGCTCGCCGTGCAGCCGAGCTCGGCGAGGCGCTCGTCGACCTCGGCACGCAGGGCCGGGTCGGGGGCGCCGGCGGCGGCAGCCGACTCCGCCGCGGCCAGGCGGGCGAGCGCCTGGGCCCCCCGGTCGTCGGTGGCATCGGCCTCGGTGATGGCGCGCCGGGCGGCGGCGGCCGCCCCGCTGGCGT
>DATHSN010000119.1:0-9150 GCA_035464115.1 Acidimicrobiales bacterium
GGGCGGTTCGTCCAGCCCGACCCGATCGGCCTGCTCGGCGGCACCAACCTGTACGTCTACGGCGACGACGATCCGATCGACCGGGTCGACGCCGCCGGCACCAGCGGCATCCCTCCGTGGCTGCACGACCTGGTCGACACGGTGTCCCGGGCGGTCACCGACTTCGGCAACGGCCCCGGGGCCGCGGGCCGTCGGGCTCTCACCGAACTCGACCTCGGCGTCGTCCGACCGGTCCGGGACAGCGTGGTCGGGACCTCGGGTCCGGTCGTGATCCATCCGGGTCCGGGTGGCCTGCCGATGCTCCCCCACGCCGTGGACGTGGCGACCGGGGCCATGCGCGATGGCGAGGTCCGCACCCGACCGGCGTCCGCCGCCGAGATCCGGGCGGGGACGTTGCGCAACACCGAGGCGTATCTCGAGCCGTTCGTGCGCGCCGCCGAGCTGGTGCCGGGACTGGGGACACCGGCCGCCGCGGTGCGGAACCTGGTCGAGGGCATGGTGCGCGCGGCGAACGGCGACCCGAGGGCGCTGGTGAGCCTGGCGGATCTGGCCCGGGGACCGCTCGGCGGGCTGTTCCCGAGCGGCGACATCGTGACCCAGGCCAACGACGCGGTGGACTGGATCCAGGGGATCGGCCATGGAGCCGAGATCGGTGCCGACCTGATCGCCGGCCCCGACGACCTCTACCGGGAGCCCCCGTCGGGCTGTGGACCACCAGGAGCGAGATGACCACCGGAGCCGACCCGACCACGCCGACCGCCGACGCGCACGCCTTCCGCCGTCGGTACGAGCACGACGCCCGGGGTCGGCTCGTCGCTGTCGTCGACGACGCCGGATGGCGGATCGACCTCGAGTACGACGCGTCCGGCAACCGCGTCCGCCGGGTGGTGAGCATCGGGCGAGCGGCGACACGGACCTCGCCGCAAGGGTGACGGGGCACGTACCGTCGGGTCAGGTCGAGCCGGGTGCGTCCCCGCCGGCGATCCACACCAGCTGTGGCATCGCCGCGACGACGTGCTCCCAGGTGTCGATCGGTTCGGGGCTCAATCGCAGGACATCCCTGATGCTGGAGCGGGGAGGGTCGACCGGGGTCAGCACGATGCCACCGTGCTCGCGCCTGCCGACGCGGCGCATGGCCACACGGCGACGCGATGACCGTCGTGGCGGTCGGCGTCGAGCACGGCACGGGTGAACGCCTCGATGCGGTCGCCGTCGACGAGCGCGACCGCGCAGCCGGCGAAGCCACCGCCCGTCATGCGGGCACCGAGGCACCCGGGTGCGTGGTGGGCGACGCCCACCATGTGGTCGAGCGCCGGGCTCGACACCTCGAAGTCGTCGCGCAGGCTGGCGTGGCTGGCCGACATGAGCCGGCCCAGCGTCACGGCATCGCCTCGCTGCATGGCCGCGACGGCGTCGAGGGTCCGACGGTTCTCCGTGACGACGTGGCGAGCCCGGGCCCGCAGCTCGGGGTCGGTGAGGCTCTCGACCTGGTCGAGGGTGGCGTCGCGGAGGGCGGGCACGCCGATGGCGCGGGCGGCGCGCTCGCACGCGGCGCGACGGTCGCCGTAGGCGGCCTCGGCCAGCACCCGGCGGGTGCCGGTGTCGAGCACGGCGACGACGGTGCCCGGCGGGAGCGGCACCGGCGTCAGGGTGAGCGAACGGCAGTCGATCAGCCCGGCGGCGCCCTCCACCGCCCCGGCCGAGATGAGCTGGTCCATGATCCCGCTGGCCAACCCGACCACCTCGTGCTCGACGCGCTGGCCCAACCGGGCGATGTCGATCGGGCTCCACGCCCGCCCGGCGCGGTCCACCAGCGCGACGGTGGTCGCCACCTCGATCGCCGCCGACGACGACAGGCTCGCCCCGGTGGGGATGTCGGTGGCGACGGTGGCCCGCCACCCGCCGCTCGGCACGCCGGCGGACCCGAGCAGGTGGACCACGCCCGCGAGGTGACGGGCCCAGGGCACGGTGGCGGCGGGATCGTCGCCCGGGGTGACCACCACCTCGCCGAACCCCTCCGACACCACGTGCACCCGACCCCGCTCGGCGTCGCCCTCGTCGGACATGGCGACCACGGTGTCGAACGGCAGCGCCATCGGCAGGCAGAAGCCGTCGTTGTAGTCGGTGTGCTCGCCGATGAGGTTGACCCGCCCCGGCGCCCGGGCGACGCGGTGCGGTTCCCCCCAGCGGGCCCGGTGGGCGTCGACGGCCCGGTCGAGGGCTGGTCCCACTGCGGAGGTCACTGCGTCAGGTTAGGTTTCGCGGCTCATGGCTGACACCGAGGGCAGAGCCGGCACCGAGGGCATCGTCCGACTCCGGGCCCGCGGGACCGAGGTCGTCGTCGACGTCCGTGGTGGGGTCCCGATCGTCGCCCACTGGGGGGCCGACCTCGGTGACGGGGCCACCCTCGACGGCGTCCTCGCCGCCCTCGACCGGCCGAGCGTGCCCGGCGCGGGCGACGATCCCGCGGCCATCGCGATCCTGCCCGAGCACGGCAGCGGTGCCGCCGGCCGGCCGGGGCTGCGGGGGCACCGCCCCGGCGGGCGCGACTGGGCACCCCGGTTCGCCCCCGCCGGGCACGTCCTCGACGGCTCTGCGCTCGAGGTGCGGGCCGTCGACGAGCACGCCGGCCTCGGGCTCACCACCACGTTCCGGCTCGACCACGCCCTCGTCGTCCAGGTCGAGCTCACCAACCACGGGACGACCCGCTACCTGCTCGACGGCCTCAGCGTGACGGTGCCGCTGCCCGACCAGGCCGACGAGCTGCTCACGTTCACGGGCCGGTGGGCCCGCGAGATGCAGCTCGAGCGTCGGCCGTGGATCTCCGGCGCCCACCTCGCCGAGAACCTGCGGGGCCGCACCTCTCACGAGCACCCGCCGCTCGTGTTCGCCGGGCCCGCTGGTGTCGGGGAGTGGGGCGGCGAGGTGTGGGGCGCCCACCTGGCGTGGAGCGGGAACCACTCGATCCTGGCTGAACGCCTCCCCGACGGACGGCGTCTGCTCCAGCTCGGCGAGCTGCTGCACCCCGGCGAGGTGGTGCTCGAGCCCGGCGAGTCGTACCGCACACCCGAGGTCGTGGCGGTGTGGTCCGAGTCGGGGCTCACGCCGGCGTCGTGGGGGTTCCACCGCCACCTGCGGGCCCGTCCCGGGCACCCGACGTCGCCCCGACCGGTCACCCTCAACACCTGGGAGGCGGTCTACTTCGACCACGACCTCGACCGGCTCCGGGCGCTCGCCGACGTGGCCGCCGAGGTCGGCATCGAGCGGTTCGTCCTCGACGACGGCTGGTTCGGGTCACGCCGCGACGACACGAGCGGTCTCGGCGACTGGACCGTGTCGGCCGCCGTCCACCCCGACGGCCTGGCGCCGCTCATCGAGCACGTGCGGGCGCTCGGGATGGAGTTCGGCATCTGGGTCGAGCCCGAGATGGTGAACCCCGACAGCGACCTGTACCGGGCCCACCCCGAGTGGGCGCTGGTCGACGACCGCTACGAACCGGTGCTGTCCCGCAACCAGCTCGTCCTCGACCTGGCGCAGCCCGAGGCCTACGCCCACATCCTCGGCCAGCTCGACGCGCTGCTGCGCGACCACGACATCGCCTACGTGAAGTGGGACATGAACCGCGACCACGTGCAGGCCGCCGGAGCCTCTGGTGCAGCGGGCACCCACGCCCAGACGCTCGCCGTCTACCGCCTGCTCGACGACCTGCGGGCGGCGCACCCCGGGGTGGAGATCGAGTCGTGCTCGTCGGGTGGCGGCCGCATCGACCACGAGATCCTCCGGCGCACCGAGCGGGTGTGGACCAGCGACTGCAACGACGCGCTCGAGCGCCAGGCGATCCAGCGGGGGGTCTCGATGTTCGTGCCGCCCGAGGTCATGGGCGCCCACATCGGCCCCACCCGCTCGCACACCACGGGCCGGGTCCACCGCCTGGCGTTCCGCGCCGCCACGGCGATGTTCGGCCACCTCGGCGTCGAGTGGGACATCGCCGCCCTCGACGAACGCGACCGGGGTCGACTCACCGCCGCCATCGCCCTGCACCGGCGCTTCCGGCCGCTGCTGCACTCGGGTGACGTGGTCCGCTTCGACACCGAGGCCCCCTACCTGGCCCACGGCGTCTACGCGCCCGACCGGGCCGAGGCGCTCGTGAGCTGGGCCCAGCTCGCCACCGCCGCGAGCCTCACCCCACCGCTGCTGCGCCTGCCCGGTCTGGACCCCGATCGCCGCTACCGGGTGGCGCCGGTCCCGTTGCCCGGTGAGCGGTGGGGCATCGCCCGGCGCCACCCGGGCTGGCTCACCGACGACCGATCACTGGAGCTCACGGGCCGAGAGCTCGCCGCCGTCGGGATCCGCCCACCCGTGCTGCACCCCGAGTCGGCGGTGCTGTTCCACCTCGTCGGGAGCTGAGCCGGGGATCGCGCCGGGCTGGTCGCGTGGCGATCCGTCGAGCGGTCGCCGGCGACGCCAGGTCCTGCCCGGTCGGATCGCTCAGATGTCCGGGCTGCCGGCTGCCCCGGCGAGCCGGGTACCGGGGTCCTTGAAGATCTCCGGGCTGCCGGCCGTCCCGGCGATGCGGGTGCCGGGGTCCGTGAAGATGTCCGGGCTGCCGGCCGTGCCCATGAGGCCCAGCGTCGGCAGGAGCGCACCGAACGAGGTCGCGGCGAAGCCGGCGACCTCGTCGGTGTTGGGGGTCAGGACGTCGAGTAGGGCGGCGTGCTCCTCGGCCGTGAGGTCGAGGGCGTCGAGCTTGCGGCCGAGGGCGGCGAGGACGTCGTGGGTGTGGTCCATGCGGACACGACGACAGCCGGCCGGTGCGGTTACGCCAGGCGCCTGATGCCGCGGTCACCGGCGCGCACCAGCGCGGCACCGGCGCTGAGCGCGACGACCGCGAGCAGGGTGTCCTCGGACCCGCGACCTCGATCAGTCGCCGTCGCCGGCGATCGCCCACGACGCGGTGGGGTCGCGCTTGGCGCGGTACATCGCCCGGTCGGCCAGCGACACCAGCTCGTGGAGGGAGCGTCCGGGCGAGCCGACGGCGATGCCGATGCTCGCCGCCAGCACGATCGGGGCGTCGCGCCCCACGTCACCGTCGCGGCGGGCGACGGGCTCGGCGATCACACGGGCGAGGCGCTCGCCCAACGCGATGAGCCCCTCGGTGTCGATGGGCGCGGTGCACACCACCGCGAACTCGTCGCCACCCACCCGGATCGCCACGTCGTCGGTGCGCACCGCCCCTGCCAACCGGGCGCCGACCTGGCGGAGCACCTCGTCGCCGGTGTCGTGACCGAGGGCGTCGTTCACGGCCTTGAACCCGTCGAGGTCGACGTAGAGCAGCCCCGCCACCGATGCGGTGGGGTCGTCGGCCAGGTCCGCGAGCCGCCTGCGGTTGGCGAGCCCGGTGAGCGGGTCGACGTGGACGTCGGCCTCGAGGCTGCGACGCGCCGCGTCCTGGTCGGCGGCGAGGGCGGCGATGGCGACCGCCTCACCCAGCCAACGGTCCTGGTTGGCGCTCGGCGGCCCCGGGTCCGGCAACCAGGCCACGAGCACCCCCACCAGGCCGGCGCGACCGACCACCGGGCGGGCGCAGACGACGCGCAGCTCGGTGGGGGCCAGCGCGTCGCGCAACCAGGCGGGCTGGGTGGCGGCATCGTGGGCGTCGACCCGGGCGCCCGTGCGCAGCGCGACGATCCACGGCGCGTCGCCGGGCCCGTCGTCGAGGGTGCGCGGCGCCGGGCACCCCCCGGCGACCGGCCACGCGCCCTCCCGGTGGAGGTGGTCGCCGTCGACGGTGAGCATCGACCCGGCGCCCGACATCGGGAACCGGGCCAGGGACAACGCCAGCTCGGCGTGGGCGTCTCGTGCCGGGCGCCCGGCGGCGATCGCCCGGGTGGCCGCCGCCAGGCCGTCGTTGGTCGACTCGGGCGTGAACACGAGCAGGTAGCCGTCGAGGTCGGGATCGTCGAGCGCGTTGCGGCCCCAGACCTCGGTGCTCCACACGTCGCCGGCGGCGTCGAGGTAGCGGACCCGCGCCGGCCCCATGAGCTCGGTGTACCGGGCGGCCTGGGTGAGCATCGACACCGCGAGCTCGTGGTCGTCGGGGGCGACGAAGTCGAGGAGCGAGCGTCCGATCATGTCGGCGGGCGTGAGCCCCACCATCTCGCCGAGGCGGTCGTTGGCCCGCCGGATGCGCCCCTCGGCGTCGACGTTGACGATCCCGACCGGCAGGGCGTCGATCGTGTGCCGCAACAGCTCGGCCTCGGAGCGCTGCGCCCTGCTCCCGTCCGGCATGGACCGGATGCTAGAGGCGCGGCGCCCTCAGGCTGCTGTCGACGCGGCGCCCGTGCCCGCGGCGAGGGCCTCGGGGACGTCCGACGAGATCACCGAGGCGTGCCAGCGGGCCTCCCGCCAACCGGCCTCGGTGCGCTTCCAGACGATGGTGGCGACGCAGTCGAACGTCGCCACGTGCGGGCCCACGGCGAGCGTCTGGCGGAACTCGAGCACCGAGTAGCCGAGCGCGCCGTCGCGCACGGCGTGGTAGCCGAGGATCTCGGAGTCGGTGGTGGCGTCCATGGCGTCGAGCGTGGCGAACAGCTCACGGAACCACGCCACCCACTCGGCTCGGGTGCGGATCGGGCGGGCGGCGCCCGACGGGTCGACGTCGACGATGCCGAAGTCGTCGTCGCACAGCGCCGACAGCGACGCCAGGTCGTGGTCGCGCACGCCGCGGAGCAGCGCGACCGTCTCGGCGTAGAAGGGCCGGCGGGCGAACCGCGCCGGCGGGTCGTCGAGCGGTGACTCGACCAGGTGGTGCATGCTCGGGTGCTGGGTGGAGACGGGCATCGGAGTCCTTCCGGCGTCGGGGTGACGGAGCGACGGGCTGGGGGCGCGACCTGCGGTCGGCCCGGCACGTTGATGTGCCGGGCCGACCTGGGTGGTGGTGGACGACGCTCAGGTCGTGGCGAGCGTCCGGGCGTCGTCGGGTGCACGCACCTCGCCCGGCTCGGCGTAACCGTCCTCTCGGGACTTGAGGATGGCGATGCCGAGCACGAGCAGGCCGAACAGCGGCTTGGCGAGCACGTCGGCCACCGAGTAGCCGACCTGGCGGACGACCTCGGCGAGCGCGGCGTCGTCGATGACCATCGGGGCCACGAAGGCGAGCGGGTAGACGCTCCAGGTGACGAGCACGATGTAGCGGAGCCAACCGACCAGCGACCGCACCCGCTCGCTCTGGCGGCCGAGCGACCGGCCCAGCTCACCGAAGAGCACGTAGAGGATGTAGACGAACGGGATGGTGCCGAGGATCCCCCACACCAGGCGGGAGGCGCTGTCGGGATCGGCGATCTCGCCCGGGTAGCCGAGCACGATCATGGCGGTGGCTGCGACCGAGAGGCGGATCAGCAGGCTGCGGGTGGTGCTGGGCGCGAGCTTGAGCACCACGACGAGCTCGGCCAGCAGCAACGGCACCGTGAGCAGCCAGTCGACGTAGCGGTAGCCCTCGTTGAACGGGACGCCGTCTTGGACGTAGCCGGTGCCGGTGAAGGAGAAGGCATCGACCCACGATCCGAAGATCCGCAGGTAGTGGTAGAGCGCGATGCCGACGACGAGGGTGGAGATCGTCACCGCCATGCGGTGCTGGGGGGCCACTCGGCCCCGGGCCAGCAGGAAGAACACGAACGCCGCCCCCATCGAGGCGATCACGAACGAGAACGCGTTGTACACCAGGTCGTATTGACCTTCGCTGAGCTCGAGCACTGCTTCCACGGTCACTCCTCTCGAATCGACCGGTTTGGTCTCCTCCCGATCTATCGCCATTTAGCGCTATTTAGTGCTCTTGCACATGAATTTCTTCGGATTGGGCTAAGGTCCGACGATGGGACGTGCTCGTGACTCAGTGGGGTTGGCCGACGCCGCCCGGATCGCCGGCGTCCACTACCAGACCGCCTACCGCTGGGTCCGCACCGGCCGGCTGCCCGCCACCCGCGTCGCGGGGCAGTACGTCGTCGCCCGCACCGACCTCGACGCGCTGGTCGCGGCCCGTTCCCACCCGGCCCCGCCACCCCCGCCCCGGCCCACGCGCCTGGCCCGTCAGGCCGACCGGATGCACGAGGCGCTGCTCACCGGCGACGAGGGGGTCGCCCGCACGATCGCGCGCCGCCTCACCGACGACGGCTCCACGGTGACCGACCTGATCGGGCAGGTGCTCGTCCCGCCGCTGCGCCGGATCGGGGCGGCGTGGCGCGCCGGCGAGCTCGACATCTGGGTGGAGCACCGGGCGTCGGCCATCGTGGAGCGCATCCTCGGCGACCTGCACCCCAATCCCCGGGGCCGTCGGCGCGGGGTGGCGGTGGTCGCGGCGCTGAGCGGCGACCACCACGCCCTCCCCACCGCCATGGCTGCCGCCGCGCTGCGCGAGGACAACTGGTCGGTCCACCACCTCGGCGCCGACATGCCCGCCGACGACCTCGAGCGGTTCTGCGACGGCCACGAGGTCGATCTCGCCGTGCTCACCGTGACCACCCCGGAGGCCGCGGGTCCCGCCGAGGCGCTCGCGTCGCGGTTGGGCGGGCGGGGGATCCCCACGCTCGTGGGTGGGCCCGGCAAGTCCCTCGACGACCTCCTCGGGCTAGCCCGCGCCCTCGGGGCCTGACCGCTACGGGATCGGCGGGAGCTGGTCGACGGCGTCGAGCATGTGGCGCACCCACACGTCCTGCAGCTGCTCGAGGTACTCCGACCGGTCGAGGATGCGGTGCTCCTCGAGCTCGAGGCTGTCGTTGCGGTAGACCGCGATGTCGTAGGGCGGGCCGACCGACAGGTTCGCCCGCGCCGAGCTCACCATGGAGCTGAGCGCCACCTTGGTGGCCACCTCGATGCCGGCCCGGGCGTGCACCGCCAGCTCGAGCATGAACCTGCCGTACTTGCTCTCGCCGATCTGCAGGAACGGGCGCTCGTCGGACGCCCGGATGTAGTTGCCCTCGGGGTACACGAGGAGGATGTCGGCGGGGGAGCCGGCGATCTGGCCGCCGAGGATGAACGTGGCCGTCCCCGCCGCTCCCACCGCGCCGAGCCCGGCGCGGTGGCGCGCCACCACCTCCTGGCTCAGCCGCCCGACGGAGAGGGCCGCCTCGTAGAGGCGGTCGACGGTGGCGAGGC
>DATHSN010000120.1:0-1671 GCA_035464115.1 Acidimicrobiales bacterium
CACCCCGATCCCGACGAACACGCTCGTGACCCGCGCGGTCGGCACCCCGCCGGCCTGGATCGCCGTCAGCTCGTGATCGGTGGTCAGGCGCCCGAAGGCCAGGAGCACGCCCAGCACCAGGGCCACCGGCGCCGTCTGCACCAGCGCCTGCGGCAAGAGCGTCAACAGCCACCAGCCGAGCTCGGCGACCGGCGTCCCCACGATCCACTGCAGCCGTGGCAACGTCGCCCCCACCACCGCCAACCCCGCGTAGAGCAGGGTGCCGAACAGGAGCGGTGGCCAGGCCTCGCGCAGCAGGTAGCGGTCGATGCGACTCAAGACGTCCTCATCCGCGTCGGCACTCTACCGTAGGTCCCCCGCGGCCGCCCCTCACGGCCCCTCCTCGCTGCCGGGGTCGAGCCGGTCGAGCTCGAGCGGCCGCGACTCGAAGCGCACCCCGAGGTTGACCTGTAGGCCGATCCCGTCGTCGTAGCGGTAGCCGACGTCGAGCACGCCGAAATCGCTCGTCCATGCCACGTCGAGCCCGTGGCCCACCCACCAGCGCGCCTCCTCTCGCGCGAAGGAAGCCAGGTCGACCGCCACGTACGGCCGCCACCACCAGTCGCCGGCCGCGATCGGCACGGCCGCGGACACCGTCGCCTCACGCCAGGGCCAACCGGGCGCCGTCGGGTCGAGGCGCACCCGCGCGCCGAGCTCCCAGGCGTCCCGGCTCCAGGCCACGGCCGCGCCGAGTGACGACGTCCGGCCGGGCCTGGGGTCGACCGCGCCGGCGAGGGCGGCGTCCGCACTCGCGCTGAGGCGGCCACCCCAGGCGGAGCCGGAGGTCGAGCCGCTCAGCTCGAGACGCTCGAGACCGATCGCCTGACCCGGTCTCACGGGGTCGGCTCGCCAGTCCCACCGCACCGCTGCCGCCAACCTGCCCGGCCCCCCACCGTCGGCGCCGAACGTGACCGACGCCCGCACGTCGCTGCGGTGCAGCGGACCCAGCCGGTCCACCGTCGCGCCGAAGGGCGACGCGCCCCAGACCCAACGCGAGAGGTGCTCGACGTCGAGGCGCAAGCCACCCAGCGTCAGCGTCGCTCTCGGGGCGGCGGACACCCACGTCTGGAGGGCGCCCTCGGCCGGATAGGCGGTCGTGCCCGCCGCGACCTCCAGTGCCGGACGCCAACCGGCGCGGGCCTCTCCAGCGACGCGGACCCGCAGTGAGCCGCCCCATCGCGTCCCGACGATCTCGCCGCCGGGAAGCGTCTGCGCCGTCAGAGCGACGAAGGTCGACGCCTCGGCGTCGACCTGCGCCACCGTCGAGGTGGGTGTGGCCCATCCCCGCGACCAACCCGCCGTCACGCTCTGGTCGCGCGCCGGCCCGTCCCACGCGCCGCCCTCGAGCCGCTGTGCGTAGGCGACCGTCCAGCCGTTCGCCAACGGGCGTGTCACCCGCCAGGCGACGCGCAGTCGGTCGCTGGCGCCGGTGACGTCGACGCTGGCGTCTCCGTCGCGGGCGGCGACGCGGAGCGACAGGTCAGGAGGACGGTCTTCGTTCCCGATGCCGACGTCCCAGGCGAACCGCACGCCCGGTGCGACCGCCTGCTCGGCGACACCGACGAGCGTGCCTCGGCGACCCTCGGGGTCCTCGAACACCGAGATCGGCGGCAGCAGGACCGCCAGGCTCTC
>DATHSN010000121.1:0-2543 GCA_035464115.1 Acidimicrobiales bacterium
CGCAACCGTCGCCGTCTGCTCGATCACGTGCGCAGGCGCTCCAGCGCGTGAACGCCCTGCTCGTCAGCCTGAGCGGATCACACAGTGCGAGCGCAGCGCTCGCGGGCCGTCGACCGATCGACGACCGCGTCGCGCAGGTCGATCACCTCGGGGACGCCGGCGCGGCGTCGGGCCCGGGCGCGGGCCTCGGCGACGGTCGGCACGGTCCGGCCCACCGACAGCCCGCGGCTCTCGAGGTCGATGTCGGCGGCGACACGGCCTCCGGCGTAGGCGGCCACGATGGCGAGCGGCCAGACGCCGACGAACATGCCGGTGAGGAACATCACGCCGGCCGCCAGCATGGCGTGGATCAAGCGCACCCAGTCGAGCATCGTCCGTCCCCCTCGGTCACACCTGTGCGTACCCGGTCGCGGGCCGAACATGCCCACGTACGGTGGTGATCGCCACCACCGCGTGCGGGGATACGTCAGGCGCTCACGCCGAGGTGCAGGTGGTCGAGGTGGACGGGGTCGGTCCACGAGCCCGGGCCGAACGCCCACGGGGCGCCCAGGCGCGACACCCGCCCGCCGTCGAACAGGTCACGGGCCACGGCGTGGGCCGCGGATCCCTCGGCGCGCTGCTGGACCACGGGCACCCCGTCGATGGCCCACAGGTCGACGGCCCGACCCACCGTGTGGGCGCTCAGGTTGGGGGTGGCGAACACGTTCACGGGGTGGCCCCGCCGACACGTGGTGACCCCGACGGGCACCCGGTCGGCGAGGTCGGCCAGCTCGCGCAGGATCCGGTCGTCGACGATGCCGTCGTGGATGTCCCACCGGGCGCTGTCGGGAAGGTCGATGGCGGGGTGGTCGAGCACCCGGGCGGCCTGCTCCCCCACCGCCACCGGCCGATCCGAGGGCCAGCCCGACGCGTCGGCGACGCCCTCGACGCGCCACCCGTCGGCCTCGCGCCGGACCCGCACGTCGATGCAGCGGGTGTGGGCCCGGTCGCCGACACCGTCGCGGACCCGCTGCTCGACCACGACCATGACCGACCCGGTGGTGGGGTCGTCGTGGGGGTCGAGCCCGCCGAGCTGGGGGTAGACGACCCGTCCGACCGAGGCGGCGTCGCGCACGAAGACCAGCCCGGCGGCGGCCTCCAGGCCGGCCCGGTCGACATCGGGGGTGGCGTGGACCAGGGCCCGTGCGATCGGGTCCTCGATCCGCTCACCGGGGCGGTAGGTGACCAGCGCCTCGACGGCGCGCACCGCGGCGAGCTTGGTGGCGACGAACACCTCGTCGGCCACCACCTGGTAGGGCGCCACCGCGTCGAGCGGCGCCGTGGTGGTCGTGGTCTCGGGCTCGGTGGTGGTGCTCGTGGTGCTGGTGCTCGTGGTGGACGACGAGCTCGTCGGGGGCTGGGTCGTCGGGGCCAGGGTCGTCGGCGGCTGGGTGCCGGGCGGGGCACCGGCCGTCGGGGTCGAGCGCTCGTCGATCAGGCGTCGCCCCACGACCCCACCGGCGGCCACGGTGGCCGCGCCCGCCCCGAGCAGGCCGAGCAGGCGCCGGCGTGAGATCGGGTCGGGACGGTCGGGGCTCATGTCGTGCCGGTGAGGGCCCGGAACTCGGCCGACTGCGAGAAGCCCACCATGAGGCTGCCGCGGCTGCGGCCCGACTCGAGCACGCCGGTCCAGTAGGCGAGGCCGCCGCCGTCGGGGTCGCGCCCGAGCACGTTGGCGTAGACGAGCCGGACGAAGCCCTCGTCGTCGACGTCGCCGTAGCGCCCGACGAACTCGGGCGACACCGCGAAGTGCGACGAGATGGACGACAGCGAGCGACCGTGGGCGTAGACGCGGGTCCAGTAGCCGAGCCCGGCGGTGTCGGGCTCGCGGTCGAAGTAGGCGACGTAGAGCCGCGACACGGCGTCGCGCACGACCTGCGACGGGGGCGCCGCCGCCCGCAGGTTCACCATCCACTCGAGGCCGGGGTTGAACACCCCGGCGTGGCCGCCGGAGAACAGCACCAGGCGCACCGGGCCCGACTGGCGGGCGAACACCGGGGTGGGATCGCCGCCCCGGAAGTAGGTGGTGGTGCCGATCTGGCCCCGGAGCTCGGCGGGGAGGGTGCGCCGGCCGATGGCGTCGGACTGCGCCGGCGTGAGGCGGTCCTCGGGATCGGCGAGCTGGTTGAAGGCCCGCACGCTGTGGTCGGGGTAGACGATCCCGTCGGTGCTGCCGTGTCCGATGAACACGGGGATGCCCGCCGTGCGGGCCCCGTTGAGGTGGGTGCTGGGGCTGCGGTGGGTGCACTGGAGCCAGGCGTCGCCGCCGCCGAGGGGGTTGCCCCCGCACGAGGCGCTGATGTCGGCCACGTAGCGGGCCCGGGGCTGATCGGCCGCCCACTCCACGAGGTTGTAGATCGGCACCCACGACACCGCGCCGGCGAAGCGGTCGGCGTGCCGTCCCGCCATGATCAGCGACATCATCCCGCCGCCGGAGAAGCCGACGACGTAGACCTGCTCGGCGTCGATGTCGGCGTGGGCCTGCGCGAAGTCGATCGCGTCGA
>DATHSN010000122.1:0-6099 GCA_035464115.1 Acidimicrobiales bacterium
GCGGAGACCTGTTCGGTGGCGGCCGAGACGGCGTTGGCTTGGGCGGCGGCTTCGGCAGCGGCGGCCGACACCTGGACCGAGGCGGCGGAGAGCTCGTCGCTCGAGGCCCGCAGGGTCTCCGCGGAGTCACCGACCTGGCCGGAGACCTTCTTGGCCAACCAGAACGCGATGGCCATGCCGGCGGCGGCGATCAGCACCAACAGCACGATCGACATGGTGCGCGCCGACTCGTAGGTGCTCTGGGCGTTGGCGACGCCCTCGCCGAGGAACTCGTCGGACGCGACGGCGAGAGCGTCGGCGGCAGCCTCGGCCTGGTTGAAGGTGGCCCCGGCGTCGCGCAGGAAGTCGTTGGCTTCCTGCTTGTCGCCGGCCAGCGACAACTCGAGCACGCTGTTCCAGTCGGCTTCGACCTGGTCCCACAAGGGGATGAACGTGTTGACGTGGCCGAGCCGGATGGGTGAGTCGACGAGCTCGACCTGGAGGTCGGCCATGATCTCGTCGACGTTCGCGACGGCGGCGTCGACCTGGGTCTTGGCCTCGGACATGTCGGCGTCCTCGGTGCGCAGGATGTGCGCCCGCACGAACCGCGACCCGTTCAACATGTTGGCCTGGACCTCGTTGGCCGAGGCGATCTGGGCGACCTCGGTCTCGGCGAGGCTGGCCGTCAACCCCGACACCGTCGACAGCTGGGTGATCAGGTAGACCGCCAACATCGCCATCAGGGCGATCACCGCAGCGAAACCCATCATCATGCGGGTCTTCAGCGGGCGTTGCTTGGTGCTGGACATCCGGGGCCTCCCCCAGGGGTCGGTGCACCCGTGGTGGCTGACGGGCACGTCGAGTGGGCTGTCCGACATGGTCGCCACCGTCGGGCTGCGGGTGAGGGTTCGCCGCGAATTGTCAGGGCGACGTCCGTCACTCCTCCCGCTACGTGGCGCGATCTCACCAACACGGCGAGTGGTAACCGCGCAGAGTGGTGACATGACCACAAGAGGACCTTCGGCCCTGATCCGCGGCCCGAGCGCCCGCCACGATCCCCGAGCGAGATGAACTTCCGCCTTGGCCGGCGGAGAGGGGAGCAGGACCGATGGGCGAGACGCGAGAGGCGTTGGTCCGACAACACATGCCGTTGGTGGAGCACATCGTGTTGCGGGTGAGCGCGTCGTTCCCCCGCCACGTCGACCGCTCCGACCTGGTGGCCGCCGGGCTGCTCGGGCTGGTCGAGGCGGCCAACCGGTTCGACCCCGAGCGGGGGGTCCCCTTCCACCGCTACGCCGGCACCCGGATCCGGGGTGCGGTGCTCGACGCGGTCCGCAGCCTCGACTGGGTGCCGCGCTCGACCCGGCAGCTGGCGCGCTCGGCCGACGAGGCCGTGCAGCGGCTCGCCGCCCACGAGGGCGTCGCTCCCACCGACGCGGCGATCGCCGCCGAGATGGGTGTGAGCGAGGACGACCTGCGCACCATGCGCGAGCGCCTCCATCGCGGGGTCATCGCCGCGCTCGACGAGTCCGGTCCGAGTGACGGCGCACCGGCGCTCGCCGAGCTGCTCGCCGATCGGACCTCGCCGGGCGCCGAGGAGCGGCTCGAGCAGCGGGAGCTGGCCGGCTACCTGCGGGCCGCGCTCGCCGAGCTCCCCGAGCGCCATCGCCTGGTCGTCGTCGGCATCTACCTCGAGGGGCGCACCTTCGACGAGGTCGCCGAGCTCCTGGGCGTCACCCCGTCACGGGTCTCCCAGCTCCGGTCCGATGCGCTCGACATGATCCGCGACGGCATCGTCGCCCAGTTCCGGCCCAAGGTGGAGGCCAAGCCGCACGGCCGGGTGGCGATCCGCCAGGCTCGCTACGCCTCCGCCATCGCCGAGCACGACACCTGGCGCGGCCGCATCGACCTGCGCGACCCGGCCGAGGCCATCGCCTGATCGGCACCGTCCGGGCCCGACGCAGCGTGGCGTCGGGCCCGAACGGGCGCTCAGCGTCGTCCCGGCACCCACCCGGTCGCCGACCGGGCGCCGTAGCGCAGCACGGCCAGACCCCAGCGGCAGGCGCTGGTGGCGATGGACAGGCCCTGGGAGGCGAGCTCACCCGCCCCGGGCTCGGCGGGGGTGGGGCCCGTGGTCGCATCGGGGCGCAGGGCCTCGTCTGCGATGCGCTCGGCGCGGGCGGTTGAGCGCGCCACCAGCGCGTCGGGGTCGTGGACCGTCACGCCCTCGGCCTCGGCCTGGTCGGCCTCGGGCTGGTCGGTGTCGGGGTGGTCGCCCTCGGCCTGGTCGGCATCGTCGGGGCGACGCGCGCCGAAGCGCTCGGCGAAGTCGTCGAGCGGCGGCTTGTCCTGGTCGTGGGCAGGGTGGTGCCCCGGCTGGTTGTCCTCGGGCACGGGCCCGGTCGGTCCCGACGATCCTGGTGACCGCCGGGCCTCCAACGCCGGCCCGATGCTGTCGGGATCGAGGTCGGTGGTGCCGCTGCGACGCACCTCGGGGCTCTGCGGGTTGGGCATGGTGTCCGCCTGCCCGCGCCCCGCCCCGCCGAAACGTCCGGACGGGGGGCGGGGCGGCAGGCTCAGAGCAGGAAGATCAGCAAGATCACGACAGCGATGATGAGCGCCAACACGGCGATGGTGCGGGTGTCCACGGGACCTCCTTCGGAAGTGTCAACCGGGACGTGCCCCGCATCGACCTCACCCAAACCGATCGACCGGCTGCGGGCCGTGAGCATCCCCCGCGGCGCCGGGGCCGGTCGCGCCTCCCGGACCGGACCCGTCAGCTGGCTCCGGCCGGTGGTCGGGGCGGTCGAGGAGGTCCTCGAAGGTCGCCCGGAGGTCGAGCAGGGCCTGGCGGAGGGCGGCCACGTCGAGCTCGCGCTCACCGCCGGGGTCGGCGCCGAGCGCATCGTGGGCCCGCTGGTACGCGGCGGCGTGGTCGGGCACCTCGAGCGCCACGCTGGCGGCGCGCTCGTCGAAGGTGTCGGCCGGGAGGTGGCGTCGGCGGAGCGCCTCGGCCACCAGCGCTCCGGCGCGACGCACCGCCTCGTCGGGTCGGTCGACGAACGACAGCTGGACCCGGGCCCAGCGCTCGGCCAGCTCGGCCCGCAGGATGGGTTCGATGGCGGGGGCGTCGAACGACCCGAGGTCGCGGGCACGCTCCTCGAGCTCGGCCTCGCCCTGGCGACGCCCGGCGCGAGCGACGATCTCGTCGTACTCACCGCCGAACGTGGCCCGCAAGCGGTCGGTCCGACGGCCCCGCTCGGCGGTGGTGGCGCGCCACTGCGCGACGGTGACCACCACCACGACCAGCACCGTGACGGCGACAGCGGCAGCGATGACCGCCGAGTTCCAGACCTGCATGAGGAGTCCTCCGGGACTGGCCGCGCGGGGCGGCGGCGCTCACCCGCACCCTGATTCCTACCCGCTCGCGGCCCCCGGCCAATCGCGCGTGGGTCGACTCCGGGCGTCGGGGACGCCGGGGCGCATCCCAGCGGGGCCCGAATGGTCCACCCGAGCCGTGGTTGCGTACCGTGACCTCCGACACGACCGACGTGACGCCGCCTGCGTCGCGTCGCCGACCGGGGGAGGCCGCGCCGCCATGGCGACCATCGAGATCGAGTCCACCGACCGCGACACCGCCGAGCTGGCCGAGTTCCGGGCCCGGGTCCGCGCGTTCCTCGCCGAGCACGCGCCGGCGCGGCGCCGCCCCGAGCCCGGGGCGGCCGACGACGACACGCCCGACGCCGAGGCACCGAGCGTCGAGCAGGCCAAGGCCTTCCAGGCCGCCCTGTTCGACGCCGGCCTGGCCGGCATCACCTGGCCCCAGGAGTACGGCGGCGCCGGGCTCACCAACGAGCACCAGCGGGTGTTCACCGAGGAGGCCACCGGCCACGAGCTGCCCACCGGCCTCTACACCATCGGTCTCGGCATGGTGATCCCCACGCTGCTCGAGTACGGCACGCCCGAGCAGAAGGAGCGCTACGTGGCCAAGGCGCTGCGCGGCGAGGAGGTGTGGTCCCAGCTGTTCTCCGAGCCGGGCGCGGGCAGCGACGTGGCGTCGCTGCAGGCCCGCGCCGTGCGCGACGGCGACGAGTGGGTCATCAACGGCCAGAAGGTGTGGACCACGGGCGCCCAGCACTCCGACTTCGGGGCGGTGATCTGCCGGACCAACGTCGATCAGCCCAAGCACCGCGGCATCACCATGTTCATCATCGACTTCCACGACCCCGCGGTCACCATCCGGCCCCTGCGCCAGATGAACGGCGGCAGCGGCTTCAACGAGGTCTTCTTCGACGACGTGCGCGTCCCCCACACCAACGTCATCGGCGAGGTCGACGACGGGTGGCGCTGCGCCATCGCCATGCTCATGAACGAGCGGGTGGCCATCGGGTCCGGCGGTGGCGGCGCCCGCCGGGGCAGCTCCACCGGCATCGAGCCCTACGTGAAGATCGCTCGCGCCCGTGGCCTCATCGACGATCCCGTGGTGCGCCAGCAGCTCGCCGACGTCTACATCCGCCAGCGGGTCATCGGGTTCATCGCCCAACGCACCCGGGCCGCGCTCAAGGCGGGCCGGGCCCCGGGGCCCGAGGGATCGATCGCCAAGCTGGCGGGTGCGGTCCTGTCGCGTCGGGCGTCCGACCTCGGCATCGCGCTGGCCGGACCGGCGGGCGTCGCCTGGGCCGACGACGACCCACGTGGCGGGCGGTGGACCGCAGCGGTCCTCCAGGCGCCGGCGGCGCGCATCGCCGGGGGCACCGACGAGGTGCAGCGCAACATCATCGGCGAGCGGGTGCTGGGCCTGCCCCGCGAGCCCCAGGTCGACCGCGACGTGCCGTTCAAGGAGCTCAAGGTCGGCACCCAGCGATCCAGCGACTGACCGGTGGGCCCCGGTCGCCGAGCGGCCGGGGCCGACACCCGGGGCAGCATCGAAGAGCCGTCGTCGGGGTAGCGACTCGGGGCCACGTCGCATCGACCCCGATCCGCAGGAGCTCTCATGTGGTCCTCAGGCCGCCGGCCGCGCCGGCCCCTCTCGCTCGTCATCGCGCTCGTCGCGCTCATCGCCCTCGTCGCGGCGTGCGGCGACGACACCGACGACGCCACCGGCGCCGATGATGCGACCACGTCGACCGTCGAGGCGGGCGACACCACCACCACCACCACCACCGATGACGACCCCGAGGTCGAAGGCACCACCGAGAGCGCTGACGACGGCACCACCACGTCGACCGTCGACGACGTCGCCGGCGACGTCCAGTCGCAGCTGGTCGCCGAGCTGCGCGACCGCGGGCTGACGAGCCTGGCCACCGCCCTCCAGGGCGTCGACGTCGACGACCTGGTCGACACCGGCGAGTTCACCTTCTTCGCCCCCGACGACGAGGCGTTCACCACCATCGACGCCGAGGAGCTGGCCGACCTCGTCGGCGATCCCGAGCTGCTGATCGACACGTTGCGCAACCACCTCGTCGATGAGCGGATCACCGGGAGCGACCTCTACGAGCGCGACCAGCTCGAGAGCCGGCTCGGTGAGACCCTCTCGGTCGAGTCCGACGGCGCGACGGTCACCGTGGGCGGGGCGACGGTGACCGAGGCCGACATCGGGGTGGGCGACGCCGGCGTCGTGCACGTGGTGGACGCGCTGATCCTGCCGGGATGACGGCCCACGATGGCGGGCCCGCAGCCATCGAGACAGAGCACCTCGGGAAGCGCTTCGACGACAGGTGGGTGGTCGAGGACCTGACCATGCGGGTGCCCACCGGGTCGATCCTCGGGCTCATCGGTCCGTCGGGCTGCGGCAAGACGACCACCGTGCGCCTGCTCAACGGGGTGTACCGCCCCGACGCCGGTGACGTGTGGGTCGGGGGGCGGCGCCCCACCGACCTGCGCACCGCCGACCGCCAGGATCTCGGCTACCTGCCCCAGCAGCCGGCGCTGTTCCCCGCGCTCACGCTGTGGGAGAACCTGCAGCTCCACGCGTCGCTGAACGGTGTGCGCTACCGACGCCGCCCGCGGCTGCGCGAGGTCCTCGATCTGGTCGACCTGTACCCCGATCGCCGCACGCTGGTGCGCGAGGCGTCGGGCGGGATGCAACGGCGCCTCGCGCTGGCGGCGACGCTCGTGCAC
>DATHSN010000123.1:0-7689 GCA_035464115.1 Acidimicrobiales bacterium
CTCCCCCACCGCGGACGAGCCGTCGGGACCCGTCGTGGTGCCCGGGCTCCAGTCGCCGCGGTCGAGGCGGTCCTTGATGACCCGCAGGGGCAGGAAGTGCTCGCGCTGCTGCTCGAGGATCCAGCGCAGCCGGGCCACGTCGGGGTCGTAGAACTTGCGGTACCCCGACGGCGTGCGCTCCGGGTCGAGGAGCCCCTGGCTCTCGAGGAAGCGGATCTTGGAGATGGTGACGTCGGGGAACTCGTCCTGCAGGAGGGCCAGGACCTCACCGATGGACAGGTGGGCACGGTCGTCGAGGTCGATGCCCCGCTCGGTGTCGCGCTCGGCTGGAGTCACTCGCCGTGCTCGCCGGTGGCGACGAACATGAGCTTGAACTTGCCGACCTGCACGAGATCGCCGTCGTGGAGCTCGGCCGCCTCGATGCGCTCACGGTTCAGGTAGGTGCCGTTGAGCGAACCGGCGTCGCGCAGCTCGTAGCGGGTGCCGGTGCGGAGGATCTCGGCGTGGCGGCGCGAGACGGTGATGTCGTCGAGGAAGATCTCGCTCTCGGGGTGGCGGCCGACGGTGGTGACCGCGCTCGACAGCACGTAGCGCGACCCGGCCTTGGGCCCCCGCCGCACGAGCAGGATGCCGATGTCGGGCGGCAGCGCGGCCTCGTCGATCGCCGCTTCCTCGGCGGGGGTCAGCTCGTCGGGGCGGAACGTCATGGTGGTGTGGTCGCCGCCCCGCTCGTCGAGGGGCGCGCCGCACGACGAGCAGAAGTTCGCGCCGAGCGCGTTGTGGTGCCCGCACGCCGCGCAGACCGCGTCGGCCACGACGTCAGCCCTCGACCAGGGCCCGGTAGCCGGCCGCGTCGAGGAGGCCCTCGACCGCCGCGGGATCGGTGGGCTCGATGGTGCAGATCCACCCGTCGCCGTAGGGGTCGACGTTGAGGCGCTCGGGTGCGTCGGCGAGCTCGGCGTTGACCTCGATGATGACCCCCGCCACCGGCGCGTAGACATCGGACACCGACTTGGTCGACTCCACCTCGCTCAGCGACTCGCCGGCCGCGACGGTGCGGCCCGCCTCGGGGACGTCGACGAAGACCACGTCGCCGAGGGCGTCCTGGGCGTAGTCGGTGAGGCCGATGCGGACCCTGTCGCCTTCGACTCGGACCCACTCGTGGTCGGACGAGTAGCGCAGCTCGTCGGGCACGTTCATGGGCTCGACGCTACACCTCGGACCCGCCCGGGTCTCGGGTGAGGGTCGACTAGACGTCGAGGCCGCGCGCCGAGCTCAGCGCTCGGCGATGCCGTCGTCGGTGGGCGCGGTGGTGGTCGCCCGCCCCTGGGTGACCGCGGCCATCGCCAGCGGCACGTAGCCGGCGGCGGAGTACCACGAGATGGCCAGGCCGGGGATGCCGCACACCCAGGCCGCGACCAGCGCGGCGTCGGCGAGGAACCAGTCCGACGACGAGGCCAGGAAGAGCGGGTAGCTGAACATCAACAGGAACGTGCCGGTCTTGCCCCACCAGGTGACGTCGATGCGGCGGGCGCCGAGCGCGGCCATCACCAGCGCGGCGATCGACACGCCGCCCTCGCGCACGAGGGTCAAGATGGCGAACCACCACGGCACCGCGCCCTCGGCGGCGATGACGATGACGGCCACCAGCAACATGAGCCGGTCGGCCGTGGGGTCGAGGATCTTGCCCAGCTCGGAGACCTGGTCGAACCGGCGGGCGAACCAGCCGTCGACCCAGTCGGTGGCGCCCAGCGCCCCGAGCAGCACCGCCGCCCACAGGGGCTCGTCGGCGCCGACGACGAGCCAGACGAACACCGGGACGAGCGCCAGGCGCACGACGGAGATCAGGTTGGGGACCGTCCACGGCCCCGAGGTGGGAGCGGGGGTCGGGACGTCGGTCATCTGGCCACTCTACGATCCGACCATGACGTCGATCTTCTCCCGCATCATCGCCGGCGAGCTGCCGGGCCGCTTCGTGTGGCGCGACGAGCGGGCGGTGGCCTTCCTCTCCATCGGCCCGCTGCAGCCCGGCCACACCCTGGTGGTCCCCGTCGAGGAGATCGACCACTGGATCGACCTCCCGCCCGACCTGCTCGCGCACCTCACCGCCGTGGCCCAGCACGTGGGCCAGGCCCTCGACCGGGCGTTCCGGCCCGAGAAGGTGGCGATGATGATCGCCGGGCTCGAGGTCCCCCACGTCCACCTCCACGTGGTGCCGATCCGCGGGGTCCACGACCTCGATTTCGCCAACGCCGACACCTCCCCCGACGCCGCTGCGCTCGACTCGGCCGCCGAGGCCATCCGGGCCGCGTTGCGCGAGCTGGGTCACGAGCCGCCCCCGGCGTGAGCGACCTCAGTCGGGCGGCGGTCGACGGGCGAACGTGACGCCCGCCTCGCTCTCGTCCACGTCCCAGCCCCGCTCGTCGAGGCCGTCGACGATGGCGGCGCGCCGCAGCGGGCTCCACGACTCGGTCTCGGCGTCGGTCCAGACGGCCACGTCGACCCCCCGACCCACCGACCCCACCCCGGTGGCGGGGTCGTCGAGGAGCACCTCGATGCGCCGCCGCGACGCCAGCTCGGCGAGCAGCGAGGGCGACGAGCGCACGCCGTCGCCCTCGTCGATGCGCTCGATGGCCGCCAGGCGCGCCGCGTCGGTGGCGTCGCGCGACCCCCACCCCCACGGCTCGCGGTACGGCGACGACGGGCTGTCGTGCACGAAGAAGACGATCGCGGCGAGGCCCAGCGCGCCCAGCACCCGGCGGTCGACGAGCACCCGCTCGATGCTGCGGCGGCCGATGCGGGCCAGCGCGAACGGCAGGGCCAGGAGCACGAAGGCGATGGCCGGCACCAGGCGCTCGAGCCCGTCGCCGAAGGCGAGGGGCACGTCGGCGACGAGGACCAGGGCCATCGGGGGCAGGATCGGGAACAAGTAGCGGGGCGCGAGCACGGGCAGGAAGGCGAGGGGGGCCAGCAGGCCGACGGCGACGTCGAAGGAGTCCTCGGCCATGATGCGACCGATGACCACGCCGGGGCTGGTGATGAGCCCCCAGACCGCACCGGGGACGGTGTCGCCGAAGTCGGCGAACGCCTCGGCGTGGGCGAAGCCGTCGGCGAGCTGGTGCTGGACGGTGACGAGGGCGAGCGTGGTCCAGGCCAGGCCACCGACGAAGAGGGCGGCCCCGAGGCGGGGGCGCTTCTCGATGGTCATGACCACGCCGAGCGCGGCCACCGCGAACCCCAGGTCGGCGCGCAGCGCCATGGCGGCGACCGCCAGCACGATGGTCCACGCCGGGTGCCCCCGCATGCCGGTGTAGGCGGCGGCCACGAGGAACGGGAGCGCCACCGTGGCGGTGTGGAAGCCGTCGAGGTTCAGGGCGTGCACGGGCGGGAACACGGCGTAGGCGACCACCACGGCCAACGACGCCCCGACCCGGAGGTCGCAGATCCGCCGGGCGATGCCCCAGAGGGGGACGACGACGAGCCCGAGGGCGACGGCCTGCACGACGAGCAGCGTGGGGATCGGGGCCAGCAGCCGGGTGACCAGCGCGATGGGCGCGAAGCCGATGGCGAGCTGCGGCGCGAACAGGTGCCGGCCGGTGATCGTGATCTCGGGGTCGAGGCCCTCGTTGAGCTTCCACGCACCCTGGACCCACGTGGCCAGGTCGATGCCGGTGTCGAAGCTGCGGGCCCGGGCGAGCGACAGCGCGGCGAACACCAGCGCCAGGACCGCGGCCACCACCCAGGGCAGCACCCGGTCGGCCCACTCGCCGTCGAGGCGGGCCTGCCACCGCAGCAGCGCGAAGTCGGCCCGACGCCGGAAGCTCCGGTTGGGGATCACGAGGCGGCGCCGTCGCCGGGTGGGTCGACCGGATCGACGAGGTGCTCGCCCCGGTTGCGAGCGTCGTTCACCTCGGTGGAGACCGGGTGGAACGTCACCAGCTCGGGTGGCGCCGGCACGAGCAGCGAGCCGAGCAGCTCGACGTCGTCGACCTGCGGGTCGAGCCAGGTGTCCCACGCCGACGGCGGCAGGATCACCGGCATGCGGTCGTGGAGCTCACGCATGGGCTCGTTGGCCTCGGTGGTGATGATGGTCGACGACCGCAGCGGCTCCTGGTCGCGCTCGGGGCCGCGCCACACCTCCCACAGCCCGGCGAACGCGTAGGGCTCGCCGTCGGGGCGGTGGATGTACCAGGGCTGCTTCTTCTTCTGACCCGGCACCACCGTCCACTCGTAGAACCCGTCGACCGGGATGATGCAGCGCCGGCGCCGCAGCGGGCCCTTGAAGGCGTTCTTGGTGGCGAGCGTCTCGGCCCGGGCGTTGATCATCCGGTTGCCGATCGAGACGTCCTTGGCCCACCCCGGCACCAGGCCCCAGCGAGTGAGGTCGACGGCGCGGACGTCGCCGTCGACGAGCACCGTGTACACCTGCCGGGTGGGCGCGACGTTGTACGCGGGCTCGAGCAGGGTCTCGGCGCGCAGCTGCGCAGCGAAGTAGTCGGCCAGCTGGTCCGGCGGCGTGGTGGCGACGAAGCGGCCGCACATGGCCGCCGACGCTACCGGCCGGGGCCGGCGCGAGGCGCCACCGGTGGACCTTCGCCCCTGGGAGATGACCGCGGTCGGCGCGACGATCCGACTGCTCGGGTGCCGCACGGCGTGCGAGGTGTGACATGGGCGATCCGACGGGCCAGGGTGGGCAGCGTTGGTACCTCGAACGGCAGGGACATCGGTTCGGGCCGTTCACGTGGCACCAGCTGGAGGAGATGGCCGCGTCGGGCCGGATCGGTCCCGATGACGTGCTGTGGGTCGAGGGAGCCGCCACGTCGCAGCGGGCGGCCTCGATCCCCGGGCTGCTCCCCCGCGCCGACCGGACCGTGCCGTTCGTCATCGCCGGCGTGCTGGCGGCGCTCGCCCTCGTCGCCGGCCTCGTCGTCGCGACCCGCGACGGCGACGGCACCGACGTCGGGACCGGTCCGCAGGCCACCGCCGCCGACGAGACCGCCGGTGCGTCCGGAGCCGATCCGGACGATGTCGGCGTGGTGGAGATCGTCGCCCCCGCCGCCGAGCCGCTGCGCCTCGACGACGGTGGGGCGGTCGCGGCCGACCAGGTCCTCGTCATCGCCGGCGGAGCCGATGCCGACCAGATCGCCTCCGCCGCCGCTGCGGCGGTGGGCGGGGCCGTCGTGGGCCGGGTCGAGCTCGCGGCGCTGTTCCAGATCCGGATCGACCCGACCGACCACGCCGGCATCGACGCGGCGGTGGCCACGGCCGCGGCGGTCCCGGGCGTCGAGCTCGCGTTCCCGAACGGCACGGCCCAGCTCGACGAGGAGATCTGGGGCGTGCGGGAGAGCCCGATGGACGACCCCGTGTACGCCGACGGGCGGGGCGGGGCGCTGCAGCTGGTCGGCGCGCCCCAGGCCTGGGAGTACCTGCGGGGCAGCGGCCTGCAGCTGCACCCGGTGCACGTCGGCGTCACCGACGACGGGCTGTACCGGGGCCCGGACCACGCGCTCAGCGAGTTCCCGAGCGCCGAGGACGGCCCCGGCGTGCGGGTCCGCTTCCCCGACCCCGCGGCCGGTGAGCGGGCCACCCCGCGCGTGCGCGACGGGGTGCCCGACCCGGGCGGCAGCCACGGCACGGGCGTGATGACCACCCTCGCCGGCGACCCCGACAACGGCGGTGCGGTCGGCGTCGCCGGACCGCTGCGGTCGAACCTGACGATCTCGAGGACCGACGTCTTCAGCCCGCCCTACGGCAACTCGGGGTTCACGGTGGTCGCCCCCGACCCCGACGACGACGCGCAGATCGTCTGGGACGACGGGGTCTCCTACACGACCGGCAACTTCGCGGCGATCGCCGGCCAGATCGCCGACGGCGCCCGCGTCATCAACATGTCGTGGGGCTGCACCAACTGCGACGCCGCCACGGCCCGGGCCCACCGACTCTTCTTCGAGCGGATGGCCGAGCGGCACCCCGACGTGCTCTTCGTCGCCTCGGCCGGCAACGACAGCCAGGCCATCGACGGGTCCCGCCGCTACCCGAGCGGGCTCGCGCTGCCCAACATGATCACCGTCGGGTCGGTGAACACCGATGGCGCCACCACGTCGTACTCCAACCGCGCCAACGCCACCGAGGGTCAGCAGTTCGAGGTCACCCTCGCCGCCCCCGGCCACCAGGCCGTGCGCGGCGTCGGTCCCGACGGCGCGGTCATCGCCACCGACGGCGGGACCAGCAACGCCGCGCCCCAGGTCACGGCCGCCGCCGCGCTGCTCCTCGCGGTGAACCCCGATCTGACCGCCGCCGAGATCAAGGCCATCCTCACCGAGACCGCCCGCACCACCGTGCGCATCGGCGACGACGACGTCGCCATCGACCAGGGCGTCGGCGGCCGGGTCCTCGCCGTCGACGAGGCGGTGCGCCGGGTGATCGCCGAGCGCCTCGGCCGACCCCTCAGCGAGATCACCCCCGAGCTGCTCGAGCAGCTCTCGATCATCGACGCGGTGGCGGTGCGGGGCGAGGACGACGCCTGGACGGTCACGGGCTACGTGCAGGCCTGTCGCGAGGGCTGCACCGACGTGGCGATCTCGGTGAGCGGCGACCACGCGCTCTCGGGAGCACCCAGCCAGCGGCTGGCCGCGGCGGGCGACGTCTCGTGGTCGGTCTCGGTGCTCGACTACCCGACGTGGATCGTGGTGCGCCGGTCCGACACCGGCGCGGCGAGCCGGATCACCCTCGATCCCATCGACCTGAACGGCATCTGGAACGGATCGGCCACCATCACCTCGCTGAGCGGCGTCGACGCCGACACCGGAGAGGTGGTGCCGCTGCCCCCCGACGCCCTCGCCGACGAGGGCTGCGACCTGGCCGACGTGATCGGCCTGATCCTCGTGTTGCGCCTCGACGTGGTCGCCGACGTGGGTGGCGGCGGTCAGGTGACGGTGACGGTCACCCCACCGACCGAGACCGGGCAGGCGGCGGAGTCGTTGACGGTGCCGCTGTCGTGGTCGGGGTCGAGCCTCTCGTTCGCGATCGAGGGTGGCGAGTGGCGCGGCACCGCGGTTCGGCGGCCGAACGGTGAGGTCGGGCTCACCGGCACCTTCTCGATGGGCAGCGAGGACATCATCGCGGCCGGCACCTGGGGCGCCACCCAGCAGGGGCCCTAGCCGTCGTGTTCCCCGTCCTGTTCCACGTCGGGAGCCACCCGGTCGGCGCCTACACCGCGCTGCACCTGATCGGCGCGATCGTGGCGGTGGGCCTCACCGTGGTGGTCGCCCGCCGCTCGGGGCTCGCGACCCGGCCGCTCCTGGTCGTGGCGGGAGCCACGCTGGTCGGGGTGTGGATCGGCGCACGCCTCGGCCACGCCGGGTTCGAGCCCGACGGCTACCGCGACGACCCGTCGCGGCTGATCGCGCTGCGCTTCGCCGGCCTGTCGCTCTACGGCGGGTTCGTCGGCGGCATGGTCGCCGGCGCCGTCGCCGCCCGCCACCTCGGCCTGTCGCTGCGGCCGCTGGCCGACGCGGCGGTGATCGGCGGCGGTGTCGGGGTGGCGTGCGTGCGGTGCGGGTGCCTCGGTCGGGGCTGCTGCTTCGGGGCCGCCACCGACCTGCCGTGGGCGATCACCTTCCCCGAGGGCAGCCCGGCGTGGACGGCCGAGGCCGCCCGACACCCGGTCGACCTGGTCCTCGGGGTGCC
>DATHSN010000124.1:0-2881 GCA_035464115.1 Acidimicrobiales bacterium
GAGATGATCCGCCGCGTGGCCCAGAACCACGGCGGTGTGTCGGTGTTCGCCGGGGTGGGCGAGCGCACCCGTGAGGGCACCGACCTGTTCATCGAGATGGGCGAGTCGGGCGTGCTCGAGAAGGCCGCGCTGGTGTTCGGCCAGATGGACGAGCCCCCGGGCGTGCGCCTGCGGGTCGCCCTGTCGGCGCTCACCATGGCCGAGTACTTCCGCGACGTGCCGCAGCAGGACGTGCTGCTGTTCATCGACAACATCTTCCGGTTCGTGCAGGCCGGCTCCGAGGTGTCCACCCTCCTCGGCCGCATGCCCTCGGCGGTGGGCTACCAGCCCACCCTCGCCGACGAGATGGGCGAGCTCCAGGAGCGCATCACCTCCACCCGGGGTCGCTCGATCACCTCGCTGCAGGCCGTCTACGTGCCCGCCGACGACTACACCGACCCGGCGCCGTTCACGTCGTTCACCCACTTCGACGGCACCACCGAGCTCTCCCGCGACATCGCGGCGCTCGGCATCTACCCCGCGGTCGACCCGCTGGCCTCCACCTCGACGATCCTGTCGCCCGAGGTCGTCGGCGAGCGCCACTACAACGTGGCTCGCCGGGTGCAGGAGATCCTCCAGCGCTACAAGGAGCTGCAGGACATCATCGCCATCCTCGGCCTCGACGAGCTGTCCGAGGAGGACCGCGTCACGGTGAGCCGGGCCCGCAAGGTCCAGCGCTTCCTCTCCCAGCCGATGTACGTCGCCGAGGTCTTCACCGGCCTGCCCGGCGTCACCACCCCGGTCGAGGAGACCGTCGAGAGCTTCGAGCTGCTGGTCACCGGCGAGCTCGACGACCTGCCCGAGCAGGCGTTCCTCAACGTGGGCGGCGCCGACGACGCCCGCGCCAAGGCCGCCCAGCTGGCCCGGAGCTGACGGTGCTGCAGGTCGAGCTGGTCTCGCCCGAGCGGATCCTGTTCTCGGGCGAGGCCCAGATGGTCATCGCCCGCACCACGGCCGGCGACATCGCCTTCCAGCCCGGGCACGTGCCGTTCGTCGGCACGCTGCAGGTCCACCCGGTGCGCATCGTGATGGCCGACGGCACCGAAGAGGTCGCCGCGGTCCACGAGGGCTTCGTCGAGTGCGCGTTCGACCGGGTCACGATCCTGTCCGACATCGCCGAGCTGTCGAGCCAGATCGACGCCGACCGCGCCCGTCGCGCCCAGGAGCGCCTCGAGCAGGCCAGCGAGCACCTCACCGACGTGGAGCGCGAGGCGGCGCTGCGGCGGGCCCACGTCCGCCTCCAGGTGGTCCACGCCCCCTAGCGGGCGACCCCGGGCGTGGACGTCCCGCACGGGGCGTGACTACCGTGCGTCCCCATGCCACGGATCCGGGTGGGTGTCGCGCTCGTCGTGCCCCCTCCCGCGAGCGACGAGATCGATGGTCTGCGGCGCGCCATCGGCGACCGTGACCGCGACAAGATCCCGCCCCACGTCACCCTCGTGCCCCCGGTGAACCTGCGGGTCGACGAGATCCCCATCGCCCTCGGCGTCCTGCGCGACACGGCGGCATCGGTCGACGGCCCCCTGCACCTCACCTTCGGTCCGCCCCGGTCGTTCGGGCCCCGGGGCCCGGTGATCTACCTCGACGTGCGCCCCCGCGCCGATCAGCGCGACCTCGACCTGGTGCCGCGCATGCACCAGGCGGCGCGCCGCGGGCCCCTCGAGCGCCCGCTCGCCCACCCGTTCGTGCCCCACGCCACGCTGCGCGTCGACCTGCCGGCCGACCGGGTGGTGCCCACGCTCGACGCCCTGCACTTCTTCGAGCTCGCCGTCGCCCTCACCCACGTCCAGCTGTTGCGCGAGGTGCGCGGTCCCACCGGGATGCGCCGGTGGCGGACCATCGCCGACGTGGCGCTCGGCCCCCGGCGCATCGTCGGACGCGGTGGGCTCGCCGTCGAGCTCACCCGCTCCACCGTGCTCGATCCCGAGGCGGCCGGCGTGCTGCTCGACTGGACGCTCCTGCCCGACGACATCGACCCCGGCCCACCTCCGGCCGACCTGCGGGTGGTGGTCGCCCGACGCGAGGAGCGCGTGGTGGGCCTCATCACCGCGCGCCGCGACGACGCCCGCATGCTGGTCGACCGCTTCGCCGTCGCCGACGAGGCCCTCACCCACGGCATCGGCGAGATGCTCCTGCTCGAGCTCGAGGCCATGGCGGCCGAGGAGGTCCTGCTCGCGGTCGACGTCCCCGACCCTGTCGACGACACCGACCCCCTCCGGGGCGTGCGGCCGCTGCTCGCCGACCGGGGCTTCGAGCCCGCTGCCGACCACGCCGGCCGCAAGGTCGCCCGGCGTCACGTGCCCGTCGCGGGGGCGATGCTGCGGCCGCCCGCCGACGCGGGGCCGCGCACCGCCGGACCGGTGGCCCCGTGAGCGGGCCGCCCCGCTGGCACCGGGCTCTGGTCACCGGTGCGTCGAGCGGCATCGGCACCGCCATCGCGCGCCGCCTCGCCGCCGACGGCACCCACGTGGTCCTCGTGGCCCGCGACCTGCCCCGGCTCGACCGCCTCGCCATCGAGCTCCGCCAGCGCCACGGCGTCGAGGTCGAGGTGCTGGTCACCGACCTGGCCGACGACGCCGCCCCCGCGGCCGCCTGTCGGCGGGTGGCCGCCGAGGCCGCCCCCGACGACGTGCTCGTCGCCAACGCCTGCTTCGGCACGGGTGGGGTGTTCCACGAGCTGCCCCTCGAGGGCGAGGAAGCCGAGATCCGGGTGAACCTGCTCGCCCCGGTGCGGGTCACCCACGCCGCCCTCGGCGCCATGGTCCCGCGGGGCGCGGGTGGGGTGGTGCTGGTGTCGTCGCTGGCCGGGCTGGTGCCCGCGCCCCGCAGCGCCACCTACGCC
>DATHSN010000125.1:0-10034 GCA_035464115.1 Acidimicrobiales bacterium
GGGCGATCGCCGACCTCGATCGCGCCGCGATGGCCCTCATCGACCTCCACGACGACCCCGGCGAGCGAGCGGCGCTGGGGGCGGCGGGACGAGACACGGCGGTCCGCTTCGACTGGGATCGGGTCGGCGACGCCTGGGACGAGCTCCTGCGGGTGAGGATCACCGCATGAGGCCGTTGTTGCTCGCCAACCGCGGCTTCCAGCTCGGGGGCGGGGAGGTCGGTCTCGTGATGCTCGTCGAGGGCCTCCTCGAGCGGGGGCTCGACCCCGTCGTGGTCTTGCCGACGCCCGGCCCGCTGCTCGACGGGCTCCCCGTGGATCGCCGCGTGTGCGGGCGCAACGATCTGCGCGCCGTGCTGCGTGACGCCGCGCCGTCGTGCTCCGTCGTCCACACCTATTCGGCCGGCGGGTTCCGTGCCGCGCACGGCGCCGACCTCGGGCTGCCGGTCATCCTGCACGCGCTCGTCCCGAACCCCACCGTCCACGATCCCCACCTGGCGCGCCTGGCAGATCTGGTGGTCGCGAACTCGCAGGCCACCGCGCGGCGGTTCCGACCGGCGAGCAACATCCGGGTCGTCTACAACGGCGTCGCACCCTCCTCGATGCCGCGCGGCGGCTCGGTGCTGACGCGAACGGGGCGGCGAACCATCGCGCTGCTGGGCGGGATCGGTCCCCGCAAGGGCCAGCTCGATGCGCTTCCTGCGCTCGCGGATCTGACGGCTCGGCGGCGCGACGTCGATGTCGTGTTCGTCGGGCGAGCCAACGGGTGGCACGCGCAACTGCTCCGTCGCCACACCAGCGGACACCCCCAGATGCGGATGGTGGGCTTCGTCCCCGACGCAGGCGCGCACCTGGGGGCGTTCGACCTGGTGCTCGTGCCCTCCCGGTCCGAGGGGTTCGGGCGCGTGGCCGTGGAGGCCCTGCGCGCCGGCACACCTGTCCTGGCCACGCCGGTGGAGGGCCTGCGCGAGGCGTTGGCCGACCTGCCGGATCCCTGGCTCGGACCCGATCCCCGCACCTGGCTGGCTCGGATCGAACGAGAGCTCGATGACCCGCACGTCGACGTCGCCGCTCTGCGCCGAGCGGGTCAGCGGTTCGACCCGGCCCGGTTCGTCGACGACATCGTGTCGATCTACCGCGAGCTCGCACCGACGGGATCGCCGCGATGAGCCGCGTGCGGGTCATCGTTCCCGCGTACCAACGCAGCGCCTGGTTGGAGATCTGCCTCCGGAGCCTGGAGCGGCAGGATCATCCGGACTTCGACGTCACGATCGTCGACGACGCGTCACCCGACCCGGCGGTGTCGAGGGTCGCCGCGGGCTTCTGCGCGCGCAACGACTGGCAGCTGCGTCGCAACGAGGAGCGCCGCTACGCGCTCCACAGCCGGGCCCTCGGCATCGACGCCGCCGACCCGCAGGACGACGAGCTGGTCTGTCTCGTCGACGGCGACGACTGGTTGGCCCACGCCGGCGCCCTCCGCGCGCTCGAGGCGGCCTTCGACGACTCGGTCTGGCTCACGTCGGGCGGGATGCGCGCCGTGGCGACGGTCCCCCAACGGGCGCGCCGGGCCGAGCGCTGGAACCAGCTGCTCGGTGAGCGGCGCCGGGCCTTCGCGTCCCACCGCGACCGGATCGTCGAGGAACGCCTGTTCCGCGCGCTGCCGTGGTGCTACGCCCATCCGCACGTCTTCCGTCCCCACCTGTGGCGCGCCATCGACCCGGTTGACTTCACCATCGGCGGGCGGCACTGGATCCGGCGGGGCTCGGACATGGCCTACCTGTACCCCATGCTCGAGCTCGCCGGGGACCACTTCCGCTTCCTCGAAGACGTGCACTACATCTACAACGTCCACGCGGACAACCTCGACGCCGAGCCCCGGACACGTCTGGCCCAGGAGCAGATCCGCCGTCACCTGTCGGTGCGAGCGCCGTACGCGCCGCTGCCGAGCGATCGACCGAGCCTGCGACGAGGACCACGATGAGTCGTCCACGCGGCGCCGTCGTCGAGCTCAACGTGCTGCACGGCGAGATGCTGCCCTCGTACGCGCACCTCGCGGCACGGGCCGGCATCGACGCCGAGTTCCACGTCCTGTCCGAGAACCTCGCCCTCGGCCCGTTCGAGGGGACGGGAGTCGAGCCGACCGTCGTCCCCATCGACGTCGACGATCCGCACGATCCCTGTCGGGCCACCGACCAGCTGCGCGAGCGGTTGCTCGACGGTGGCTACGACTTCGTGCTGATGTGCACCCCCGAGCCGGTCGACCGGCTGGCGTTCGCCCTCGACCTGCCGTTGCCGAAGCTGCTCGTGGCGCACACGCCCACCGGCACGCTCGCCGATCACCCCGACGTCACCTGGGTCGTGCTCAACCGGCACGCGACGGTTCGTCACCCCCGAGCGATGTTGCTCGATCCGTGGTTCGCCGGTCCGGTGCCGGATCGCGAGCCTCGTCGCGATCCGGTCACCTTCGGTGTCGTCGGGAACCTGCAGCTCCGTCGCCGCAACTACGGGTCGCTCCTGCGGGGACTCGACCGCGTCCGCTGTGCCGGGTTCGCACCGAGCGACGTGCAGGTGCGGCTGATCGGACGCTGGACCGACGCCGAGCTGCCGCTGGGCGTGCCCCTCGGCCTCGACGGACCCCGGTTCTTCGCGGCCGCCGAGGAACGGGGCCTGCGCGAGTTCCTGGCCGTGACGCCCGCCGCCCAGCTCTCCAACGGCGAGCTCCGTCGCGAGCTGGCGGGATGCCACTACGCGCTGCCCCTCATCGACGACTTCTACGCGCCGACCCGGCCGTACCTCGCCGGCAAGGCGTCCGGCGGTTTCGCGCAGGCCATCGCGTCGTCCACCGTTCCCGTCGCCAACCGTCGCTTCGCCGCCGGCTCGGGGATCAGCGGTTTCCACGGTCACGACCTCGACGACGTCGCAACAGCGATGCTGGCGGCGCTCGAGGACGACGACGACGTGCTCGTGGCGTCGCTGGTCGACGATCGAGAGCGCGGTCTCGCACGGTCGGCGGCCCGGCTGCGGACGTGGGCGGAGGCGCTGTGACGCCGACCGGACCCCGGGGAAGGTCATCGTGATGCGGGTGCTCGTCACCGGCGGCGGCGGGTTCCTCGGTCGCCACCTCGTGCGCGCCTGCATCGCCGATGGGGCCGAGGTCGACGTCGTCGAGGTGCGGCCCGTCCCGCCCGAGCCCGGATGCGCATCCTGGGTCACCGCGGACATGACGGCCTGGCTCCCCACGGTCGACCGTCGCTACGACCTCGTCGTCCATCTCGCGGCGCGCATCGGTGGTCGCACCGGGATCGAGCACCAACCCTTCGTGGTCGCATCGAACACCGGACTCGATGCCGTCCTGTTCGACTTCGCAGCTCGGACCCGACCACAGCGGGTCACGTACGTCTCCTCGTCGGCCGTCTACCCGATCGACCGACAGATGACGCTCGACGCCCACCCGCTGCAGGAGTGCGAGGTCGAGCTGGCCCGGGGCGTGGTCGGGTCGCCCGACCTCACCTACGGCTGGTCAAAGCTGTGCGGTGAGCACATGGCCGGGCTCCTGCAGGATCGCTTCGGTGTGGACGTCACGGTCTACCGCCCGTTCACGGTGTTCGGCCCCGGCCAGAGCGACGACTACCCGCTGACCGCCATCGCCCAGCGCGCCCTCGAGCGACGGGATCCACTGACGGTGTGGGGGACCGGCCGTCAGCAGCGCGATCTCGTCTTCATCGACGACTTCGTCGATGTCTTCCGGGCGACCTGGGCCGAGGGAGACCCCGGGCGGCCGATGAACATCGCCACTGGCGTGGCGACCAGCTTCATCGACGTGGCGACCTGCGCCGCCCGCATCGCCGGATACGACGCGACGATCGAGCCCCAGCTCGATCGCCCCGAGGGCGTGCGGTGCCGAGTCGGATCACCGGCGCGGATCCCCCTCCGCGTCCGCCCGCGCACGACCCTCGAGTCGGGGCTGCGCGAGCTCATGACCTGGCTGGAGGCCCGGTGACCGGAGCGCTCGGTGACGTCACTCGCCGGTCGCGGCGTGGTCCGGGACCGACCGGTTCCGCTGTAACCCCGACGGCGTCGCGTCGTCTCGGCCCCGAACACGTTCACCGCACCGAGGAGAGATGCCGACATGTCAGTGGAGAAGGCCAAGGAGTTCCTGGTCGTGCTGGCCGACGACGATGAGGCTGCGGCGCGCATCGACGCTGCGTACCTCGCGGCGCTGCGCGCCGAGTCCGAGGCCCAGGGGTTCGAGCTGAGCGACGACGACCTGGCCGTCGCGCTGGCCGAGATGACCGGACTCGGTGACACCGAGCCGGACGAGGTCAACGGCTACTTCAACGACACGTGGCTCTTCTCCGGGAGCAAGTCGCTCAGGTTCGGGAACCCACTCGGCTTCGCACCACGTCGGTTCGGATCCTGAGCGAGCTGGGCGGCAGCATGCCGGCGACACGCCATCCGGGTTCGGGCCCGCCCGGCGCCGAGGCCGCCGTCCTCGTTCCCACCTACCAGGGGGCCGAGACCGTCGGTCGCGCCCTGGAGAGCGCCATCGAGAGCATCGAGCGGTCCGGGCGACGCGTCGTCGTGTCGATCGCCGACGATGGGTCCACCGACGGCACGGTCGATGTCGTCGAGGGCATCGCCGCACGATCAGCGGTGCCGATGGTCGTGACCCGCCGCCCCACCAACGGCGGCACCGGGGCAGCGCGCAACCTCGCCGCCGCGATGGTCGACGCCGCGGTGCTGCTGTTCCTCGACCAGGACGACGAGTACCTGCCCGACCACGTCGGCACCTGCCTCGCTGCCCTCGACGAGGACCACCGGCGCGACTTCGTGAGGACCCGGGTGCTGTTCGACGACCCCGTCCACCCGGACTGGACGGACGCCATCGAGCGATCCCTGACGCAACCGCTGGCCGTTCGCCGGCACCTGCACCGTCTGGTCGGCGGGTTCGTCGAGGATCCCGCCGTCGCCGCTGTGGGATGTGACGACATCTTCTACAACCGGCTCGTGCGTCGCTGGGGCACCGGCGAGGACCTCGGCGCCTCCACGGTCCGGTTCCATCGCCGCCCCGGCAACTCGTTCGACCGCCAGTACGACCGCAAGTTCAGCCGGCCGTTCGACGAGGCCTGCGACACCCTCGGCGCGGACCGACGCGACGCCGTGGCCGGGACGCTGGCGGCGTTCGACCGAGCCGCGCACCTCGCGCATCGTCGGGCCCGGCGATCCGGACCTGCCGGGCTGCGCTCGGCGATGGTGCAGCTCCGTGGAGGCTGAGGGGCGATCGACGTCGCCATCGGCGGCATCGGGGATCGAGTCGCTCGACGCACCGGTGTCGGCCCTGATGGCGTCGTGGCAGCGACGGGCGCTGCGCACCACCTTCGCGGGGGTTCCCATGATCAAGAACCCCGTGGATGCATGGGTGCTGCAGGAGCTCGTCGTCGAGCTGCGGCCGAGCACCATCATCGAGATCGGCTGCTTCAGGGGCGGGACCATGCTCTACCTCGCCACCCTGCTGGACGTCCTCGGCGCCGGACGCGTCGTGGGCGTCGACAAGCGGCCCGAGCTGGTCGATCGTCGGGTGCTGGAGCATCCGAGGGTCGAGCTCGTCGCCGGGCGCGCCACCGATGTCATCGACGAGGTCGCCCGACGCATCCTCGACGACGGACCCGTCATGGTGATCGAGGATTCGAACCACCTCGAGGCCCACACCCTCGAGGTGTGTCGCGCCTATGGCGAGCTGGTGAGCGTCGGCAGCCATCTCGTCGTCGAGGACACGGTCGTCACCTGCGATCCCGGTCCCGGCGCCGGCTCGGGTCCGGCCGCGGCGGTGGCGACCTTCCTCGCCGAGGACGAGCGGTTCGTCGCCGATCGCTCCTGTGAGTCCTTCGGCGTGACGTTCCACCCAGGAGGATGGCTGAAGCGGATCCGGTGACCCGACGCCGTGCCGACCGGTGACGTCGCGACCCGCACCAGGCCGTCGTCGGGTCAGCCGGTCGCCAAGTCGGCCACCGCTCCTCCGCTCGCCTCCACCAGCGCGTGGGGCTGCACCCCGAAGACGTGGCGGGGGGTGCCCGCGGCTGCCCACACCTCGTCGTAGCCGAGCAGGTCGGCGTCGACGAACGTCCGCAGCGTTTGGGCGTGGCCGAACGGGGGCACCCCGCCGATGGGGTAGCCGGTGGCGGCGCGCACCGCGTCGGCGCCGACCTTGCCCACCTGCGACCCTCCGGCCGCGGCGGCCAGGCGGGCCTCGTCGAGCCGGTTGGGGCCGCTCACCAGCGCCACGACCACCTCGTCGTCGACCTGGAACACCAGCGACTTCACGATCTGGCCGACGTCGACGCCGATGGCCGCCGCCGCGTCGACCGCGGTGCGCGTTCCTTCGGGGAACTCACGGATCTCGACGTCGAGGCCCCGCTGGCGGGCCGCGTCGGCGACCCGGTCGGCGTTGGGGTGGCTCACGCGGTGGCCCGCGCCGACAGGTAGCGGACGAAGCCACCCAGCGTCGACACCTCCGGGTAGTCGCGCTCGGGGATCTCGAGCCCGGTGGCCTCGTAGACCGCGGTCACCAGGTTCAAGAAGTCCATCGAGTCGAGGTCGAGCTCCTCCTGGAGCGCCTCGTCGGGGTCGACCGTGTCGAGGTCGGCCTCCGGTGCGATGCCGTGCAACGCCTCAGCGATCACCGTGCGGGCGCGGTCGTCGTCCACGATGTCTCCGTTCAGTCGGGGTCGAGGGTCGCCGGATCGGCCAGGAGCCGATCGAGGGCGGCGAGGAACCGGGCGCCGGTGCGCCCGTCGGTGGCGCGGTGGTCGGCCGCCAGGGAGATCTCGACGAGCGGTCGCACGACGAGCTCGCCGTCGACCACCCACGGGCGCTCCTGGATCCGTCCCACCCCCACCATGGCCACCTGCGGAGGGTAGATCACCGCGATCACCGACTCGACGCCCGTGTCGCCGAGGTTGGTGACGGTGATCGACGGGTCGGCCATGTCGGCCCCGCGCAGGCGACCCGACCGGACGCGGGCCACCAGGTCACGCAGGCCCGCCATGATCTCGTCGAGCGACGCAGCGTCGGCGTGGTCGATGGCGGGGGCCACCAGACCGCCCTCGCGGCGGGCGATCGCCACCCCGAGGCGCACCCCGTCGGCGGGCTCGAAGCGCTCGTCGCGCCACCACCCGTTGAGCTCGGGGACGTCGCGGGCGGCGCGGGCGACCGCCGCGAGGACGACGGCGGCGGGCAGGACCCGCGCCGTGGGCGGACGGTCGGCGTTGCGGGCCTCGAGCCAGGCGAGCATCGGCCCGGCATCGACCGTGGTCGACACGTAGTAGTGCGGGATCTCCCGCTTCGAGCGCGCCATCAGCCGGGCGATGGCGACCCGGACCGGATCGACCGCGCCGTCGGCCGACGGCTGGGCGGCGGCCGGGGCCTCCTTGGCCGGGGCCTCCGCGGCCGGCGCCTCGGCCGGCGTGTCGGTGACGGCCGGGGCCTCGGCGGCCGGCGCCTCGGCCGGCGGCTGACGGTCGCGGGCGGCGAGGACGTCGGCGGCCACCACCGCGCCGTCGGGGCCGCTGCCCGTGGCGGGCAGGGCGATCCCGAGCTGGTCGGCCAGGTGGCGGGCGTAGGGCGACGACCGCACGGTCGTCTCCGGCGGCCGTTCGGTGCTGGCCGGGCCAGGAGACCGGATCTGGTCCGCGCCGTCCACCGGGACGGGGGCGGACGCGGGCTCGGGTGTGGGGGTGGCGCGGGCGACCGCGGCGTGGGCCACGTCGGCGCGGGTGACGACCCCGCCCGGTCCCGTCCCCTCCAGCGACTCGGCGTCGATGCCGAGCTCGTCGGCCAGGTGACGGACCACCGGCGACAGCACGTGACGGGCGTGGCGGACCTCGGCCGCGCCGCGGGTCGACGCCCCCACCGCCACCGGCTCGGGCCGGGCCCTCTCGTGCTCGGCGACGACCTCCTCCTCGCCGACCGCCTGCTCCTCACCGACGGGCGCCGCAGCCGACGGCGCCGCCTCGCCGAGGCGGGCGATGGGGGTCCCGACGGGGATCTCGTCGCCCACGTCGACCAGCAGCTCGGCCACGACCCCCGACTCCCAGGTCTCCACCTCGATGTCGGACTTCTCGGTGTCGACCACCACGACGATGTCGCCCCGACGGACCTCGTCGCCGGGCGCGACGCGCCACTCGAGGATCGTGGCGCGCTCCATGTCGGCGCCGAGCGACGGCAGGCGCAGCTCACCCATCAGCGCACCACCTGGCGGGCCGCGGCGACGATGTCGGGCACCTGGGGCAGCGCCGCCTGCTCGAGGTGACGGGCGTAGGGCACCGGCACCTCGGCGCTGCAGACCCGCAGGACCGGCGCGTCGAGGTCGTAGAACAGCTCCTCGCCGAGGCGGGCGGCGATCTCCCCCGACAGCGAGCCCGACCGCCAGCCCTCGTCGACGACGACGGCGCGGCGGGTCCGGGCGACCGACGCGAAGATCGTGGCGTCGTCGAGCGGGCGCAGGGTGCGCAGGTCGATCACCTCGGCGGCGATGCCCTCGCCGTCGAGGACGTCGGCGGCGTCGAGCGCGGTCGGGAGCGTGCCGCCGTAGGTGATGATCGTGACGTCGTCGCCCGTGCGGCGCACGGCGGCGCGGTCGAGGTCGACCGGACCGGCGTCGGGGGCGAGCAGGCCCCGCTGGTTGTAGAGCCCGCCGTGCTCGAACACCAGCACGGGGTCGGGGTCCTCGAGCGCGGTCCACAGCATCCCCCGGGCGTCGGCGAGGGTGGCGGGGGCCACCACGCGGATGCCGGGGATGTGGGCGAACCAGCCCTCGAGGCTGTGGGAGTGCTGGGCGGCGAGCTGGCGGCCCGCGCCCGTGGTCATCCGGATGACGATCGGCACGTTGAGCTGCCCGCCCGACATGTGCAGCAGCGTGGCCGCGTTGTTCATGATCTGGTCGAGGGCCAGCAGGCTGAAGTTGACCGTCATCACCTCGACGATCGGGCGCATCCCGCCGAGCGCGGCGCCGATGCCCGCCCCGACGAACGCCGACTCCGACAGGGGGGTGTCGCGCACCCGCTCGGGACCGAACTCCTCGAAGAGCCCGAGGCTCACCGCGAAGCAGCCGCCGTAGGCGCCGACGTCCTCGCCCATGAGGAAGACCCGCTCGTCACGGGTGAGCGCGTCGCGCAGCGCCTCGCGGATCGCCTCGCGGTACGTGGTCGTGACCGGAGGGGCGGTGGGCTCGATGGTGGCGGTCATCGCCGGGCCTCCTCGCGCTCGGACATCACCCAGCGGGTGAGGTCCTCGACGGGCTCGTCGGTGCCGGCCTCGGCGGCGGCGACCGCCTCGTCGATCTCGGCGTCGGCCGCAGCCTCGATGGCCCGGTGGGCGTCGTCGTCGAGGATGCCGTCGGCGACGAGCCGGGCGGCGTGGAGCTCGATCGGGTCGCGCTCGCGCCACTCGGCCACCTCGGCCTTGTCGCGGTAGCGCTCGGGGTCGAACATCGAGTGCGCCCGGAACCGGTAGGTGCGCAGCTCGAGGAAGTGCGGTCCGCCACCCCCGCGGATGGCGGCGACGGCGTGGCGGGCGGCGGCGGCCACCGCCTCGACGTCCATCCCGTCGACCGGCCAGGCGGGGACCCCGTAGGCCGCCGCCTTGATCGACAGGTCGATCTGCGACTCGGACCGGTCGAGGGCGGTGCCCATGGCGTAGAGGTTGTTCTCGCAGCAGAACAGCACCGGCAGGCGCCACAGCGCCGCGAGGTTCATCGACTCGTGGAACTCGCCCTCGGCCATGGCGCCCTCGCCGAAGAAGCAGACGGTGACGACGTCGTCGCCCCGCATGGCGTCGGCGAGCGCGAGGCCCACCGCCACGGGGAGCCCACCGGCGACGATGGCGTTGCCGCCGTAGAACCGGGTGTCGGCGTCGAACAGGTGCATCGACCCGCCCCGCCCGCGGCTGCAGCCGGTGACCTTGCCGAACATCTCCGCCATGATCGAGCGCGCCGAGATCCCGCGCGCCAGGGCGTGCCCGTGCTCGCGGTACGTGCCT
>DATHSN010000126.1:0-1724 GCA_035464115.1 Acidimicrobiales bacterium
GGCGAAGAGATCACAGCGAACGTGCTGAACGATCTGCCTGACACCTACGTCGTGCTCCACGACGTGGCCATGCCCGGTTCGAGGGCGAACCTCGACCACGTGGTCGTTGGGCCGACCGGGGTCTTCACGGTCGAGACCAAGCACTACGGGGCCAACGTCGACATCCAGCGTGGAGTCGCCAGATCTCGCGGCCGGTCCCTCGACGGTGTGGTTCGACAGGCGGAGCGCCAGGCCACTGCGGTGACGGCGATCGTCGGGGTGGAGGTCACTCCACTGGTCGTCGTTCACGGCGCTCAGGTCTCGGTGAGCCCGAAGCGGGCAACGCCCGTGGTCGACGGCGTGATGTTCTGCTCGACACGTCGTCTGGTCGCCCGAATCACCGAGCGCCCCACGGTCCTCGCCCCTGACGTGGTCGATCGCGTGGCCGATTCGGTCGCGGCGAGGCTGCGTCAGAGGTGAGGAGCTGCGACTCGCGATGACCGACTCATCCATGATGGAGGAGATGGAGCCCGACGCCCCGAGCGAGCTCGTGACGATCCACTGGGCCGGTCCCGACGAGGTCGTGGCCTTCGGTCCGCCCGAGGTCGTCCGATCGCTCGGGGAGGTCGGCGCCGAGGTGCCGGCCGCCTTCCTCGCTGCCGCCCAACGGCTCGCGGCAGCCACCCCCGAGCTCCAGGGTGCGGCGCAGGCGGTGTCGGGCCGGTGGGTCAAGCTCTCCAAGGAGTCCGCAGCCGCGCTGCGGACCCACGGCGGCACCGCCGCTCCCAACGGCGGCATCTACGGCGTGGTCCGCTCCGCCGACGGCCGGGTCGCCCAGCACCTCACGTTCGTCGACCCGGCGACGGCGTCGAAGCTCCTCGTCGCCCTCCCGTCGCTGGCGGGGGCGGTGGCGCTGCACCTGCAGCAGGCCCGCATCGAGCAGCAGCTCGAGGCGATCAGCGAGGACCTCGGCTACGTCGTCGACCACCTCCACGACTCGACCCTCGCCGAGCTCGCCGCCAACGCCGCCGTCCTCGACCAGGTGTTCCGCGCCGCGCAGCTGCACGGCGAGCTCGACGACGACCACTGGCAGATGGTGGCCAACCTCGCCCAACCCGTCACCCGGGCCCACGAGCTCACCACCCAGCGGCTCGGGTCGTTGCGGGCGGTGCTCGCCGACGACAGCGCCGGCCTCGGCACCCGGGTGAAGACCCTCAACCGGGCGCTGCACCGCGATCGCACCGTGTTCTGGCTCCAGGCCCACGTGCACGCCGAGCTGGCGCTGTCGCGCTGGCAGGCGCTCTACCTGATGAGACGGGCCGAGCAGCGTCCCGACACCTTGGCGCCGCTCGTCGAGGAGTACGAGGCCCAGTGGCGCGAGCGTCACGCGATGCTCCGGGGTCTGGCTGTCGGGCTCGCCCGCTACCTGCAGACCGCCGGTCGCACCGAGTCGCTGCTCGAGCGGGTGCGGATCATCAGCCGATACAAGCTCGATCGCCTGCTCACCGAGCTCGAGCAGATCCTGGCGATCTACCGCGAGGAGGTGCGGGCCGCGGGCTGGGAGAGCCGGGAGCTCGAGGTGGCACCGGTGGCCGGTGCGCTCCCGCCGCCCGACGAGGACGAGCGGGAGTGGCTCCGCCTCCTCGACCAGCTCGGTGAGGGGCCCCGGGTGGCGGGGGAGGTGGGCCGCAAGGTGGCGGGCGTGCCCCGCCAGCTGCGCGACCGCTTCCGCAAGGACGGGGCCT
>DATHSN010000127.1:0-8710 GCA_035464115.1 Acidimicrobiales bacterium
AAACCGCGCGGATTCCGCGGCCGTCACCCGTGGGTGACGATCGCGTCGAATCGACGTCGAATCGACGCCGAGGGGCGGCTCCGCAGGGCGGCCGACCGCCGGGCCGGGCGTTCTTCCGGCAGAAGTGGTCGCTCAGCAGCCACTTCTGCCGGACGAACGGCCCCGCCGGGCCACCGCCGATGACCGTCGCGCTCGACACGTCGGCCCTGGTGCGCCGCTACGTCCGCGCCCCCGGCCGCGACCTGGTGAACGAGGCCCTCGCCGCCGACCCGGTGTGGGCGGCCTCGGCCCTCGCCCGGTCCGAGGCCCAGCTCGCCCTGCACCGCGTCGCCGCCCACCCCCGCCAGGCCCAGGCGCTGTGGTCGGCGCTGCGCGACGACTGGGAGGCGTTCGTCGTCGTCCCCGTCGACGACCGGTGCCTGGCCCGGGCGGTGGAGATCGGCGCCACCTACGGGGTGCGCACCGTCGACGCCGTCCACCTCGCCGCCGCCGACCGGCTCCCCCGCCCCGTCCGCTGGGTCACCTTCGACCGCCAGCAGATCCCCGCCGCCGCCGCCCTCGGGCTCGAGGTGGTGTCGCCCCTCGCAGGTTGAGGGCGAGGCGCCCCACCCCGCCTCCGGGCACACTGGGGGCATGGCCGCCGACACCCTGCACTGGTCCGACTCCCGCGCCGAGATCCACAAGATCGTGGTCGGCCCCGTCGACAACAACGTGTTCGTCCTGCGTTGCCGCGAGACCGGCGACGCCGTGCTGCTCGACGCAGCCAACGAGCACGAGCGCCTGCTCGAGCTGTGCCGGACCCTGAACGTGCGCACCGTGCTCGAGACGCACGGCCACTGGGACCACATCCAGGCCGTGCCCGCCGTCCGCGACGCCGGCTACGAGGTGGGTGTCACCGCCGAGGACGCCGCCATGCTCGACGCCTACGACTTCGTGCTCGAACCCGACTCGGTGCTCGAGGTCGGCCGCCTCCGCCTCCGCACCATCCACACTCCCGGGCACACACCGGGGTCGATGTGCTTCAAGCTCGAGGGCGCGCCCGTGCTGTTCAGCGGCGACACCCTCTTCCCGGGCGGTCCCGGCGCCACGAAGTACGAGGGCGGCGACTTCCCCACCATCATCCGGTCGATCGAGGACGAGCTGTTCGCCCGCCTCGACCCCGAGGTGGTCGTCATGCCCGGCCACGGCGACGACACCACCATCGGCACCGAGCGCCCCCACCTCCAGGAGTGGATCGACCGTGGCTGGTGACGCCGAGCCTGCCGCTCCCGACGAGCCCGCCGCTCCCGACGGGGGCGGTCTCCGTGGCGCCCTCCCGGCCGACCAGCGCCCCGTCGACCCCACGCCGGTGCACACCGACGACCTGCCGCCGACGCCCATCCGCGACCGCAACATCCCCGCCGAGGCGTGGATCGAGGCCCCCGACGAGCTGCTCCACCTGGGCGACGACATCGCCGCGCCCCTCGTCACCTACAAGCGCCGCCTCGGTCGGTGGCTGTTGTGGCGGGCCGGTCCCGCCAGCCGGGCCGACGCCCGCTACCTCGTCCTCGACGCCGACGACCTCACCCGCACCTACGCCTTCCGCCTGTTCCCCGACGGCACCGGCGACGGCGTCGGGCCGAGCGGCACCCGCCACACCCGGTTCCGCACCTGGAAGGAAGACCTCCACGCCCACCAGGAGCCGAGCCCGGCCACCCGCGCCGATTAGCACTATGGCGGTAGTGCTAATCCGGCACGGCGCCTAGACTGGCCGGCATGGCAGCCCCCCTCTTCGAGATCGATGGCCTCCACGTCAGCACCGACGGCGCGGAGATCCTGAAGGGCGTCGACCTGGTGGTCGGCGCCGGCGAGGTCCACGCCCTCATGGGCCCGAACGGGTCGGGGAAGTCCACCCTCGCCAGCACCCTGCTCGGCAGCCCCGAGTACGAGGTCACCGCCGGATCGATCCGCTTCAAGGGCGACGACATCACCGAGTGGGGCGCCGACGTGCGCGGCAAGTCGGGCATGTTCCTCGCCTTCCAGTACCCCCAGGAGATCGCCGGGGTCTCGGTCATCAACTTCCTGCGCCAGGCCCTGTCGGCCCGCAAGGGCATCGATCTGTCGGTGCTCGAGCTGCGCCTGGCGATCATGGAGTGGATGGAGCGCCTCGACATGGATCCGTCCTTCGCCGACCGCTACCTCAACGAGGGCTTCTCGGGCGGCGAGAAGAAGCGCAACGAGATCCTCCAGATGGCCATCCTCGAGCCCGAGCTGGCAGTGCTCGACGAGACCGACTCCGGGCTCGACATCGACGCGCTGAAGGTCGTCGCCCGCGGTGTGCAGGAGGTCCGCCGCGACCGTCCCGATCTCGGCGTGCTCGCCATCACCCACTACCAGCGGCTCCTCGAGCACCTCCAGCCCGACGTCGTGCACATCCTCATCGACGGCCGCATCGTCGAGTCCGGCGGCCCCGATCTGGCCGAGCGCCTCGAGCGCGAGGGCTACGACGCGTGGCGGACGCGATGATGGGCACCCGATGAGCACCTCACTCGACGTCGCCGCCATCAAGAAGGACTTCCCGATCCTCGCCCGCGAGGTCGACGGGAGGCGGCTCGTCTACCTCGACTCGGCGGCCACCAGCCAGAAGCCCATCGCCGTGCTCGAGGCCATGGATGCGTACTACGCCACCATGAACGCCAACGTGCACCGGGGCGTCTACAAGATCGCCACCGAGGCCACCCACGCCTACGAGGGCGCCCGGGCCACCACCGCCCGCTTCATCGGGGCCGCCGAGCCGACCGGGGTCGTGTTCACCAAGAACGCCACCGAGAGCATCAACCTGGTGGCCCAGTCGTGGGGCCGGGCCAACCTCGGTCCGGGCGACGCGGTGCTGCTCACCGAGATGGAGCACCACGGCAACATCGTGCCGTGGCACATGCTGGCCGCCGAGCGAGGTTTCGAGCTGCGCTGGGTGCCGCTCACCGCCGACGGCAAGCTCGACCTCACCGACCTCGACCGGCTCCTCGACGGCGTGAAGCTGTTCGGCTTCACCGCCATGTCCAACGTCCTCGGCACGATCACCCCCATCCGCGAGCTCACCGACGCCGCCCACGCGGCGGGCGCGCTCGCCCTCGTCGACGCGTGCCAGCTGCTGCCGCACCTGCCCACCGACGTCGGCGAGCTCGGCGCCGACTTCCTCGCCTTCTCGGGCCACAAGATGCTCGGCCCCACCGGCATCGGCGTGCTGTGGGCCCGCCCCGAGCTGCTCGAGGCCATGCCCCCGTTCCTCGGCGGCGGCGAGATGATCCGCGACGTCCGCCTCGACGGGTTCACCACCAACGACGTGCCCTGGAAGTTCGAGGCCGGCACCCCGCCCATCGCCGAGGCGGTCGGGCTCGGCGCCGCCATCGACTACCTCGAGGCACTGGGGATGGAGGCGGTGCGCCGCCACGAGGTCGAGCTCACCGCCTACGCGCTGCGCACGCTGCACGACCGCTTCGGCGACACCCTCGTCGTGCACGGCCCGGCCGAGCCGTCCGAGCGCGGCGGCGTGCTGTCGTTCGCGTTCGGCGAGCTGCACCCCCACGACATCTCCCAGGTCCTCGACCAAGAGGGGGTCTGCGTGCGCGCCGGCCACCACTGCGCCAAGCCGCTGATGCGTAAGATGGGCGTCGGCGCCACGGCCCGAGCCTCGCTCTACGTCTACAACGACGAGGCCGATGTCGACGCCCTGGGCGACGCCCTCGCGTCGGCGTCCGAGTTCTTCGCCTTCTGACCCCTCCCGGAGCCCCGCCATGCCCGGCCTCGAAGATCTCTACCGCGAGATCATCCTCGACCACTACCGCAGCCCCCGCAATCGCGGGTCGCTCGAGGTGCCGCCCGCGCACCGCTCGGAGGGCTTCAACCCCCTGTGCGGCGACGAGATCGTGGTCGACCTGCTCGAGCACGACGGGGTCATCGAGGACATCCGCATCGGGGGCCAGGGCTGCTCGATCAGCCAGTCGTCGGCGTCGATGATGTCGGCCGCGGTCAAGGGCAAGACGGTGGCCGAGGCCCGCCAGCTGATCACCGCGTTCAAAGCCATGATGTCGATCCACGAGCACCGCCTCGACGGCGACGACACCGCCCCCGAGCCCGAGGTGCCCGATGTGAAGCTCGGCGACCTCGAGGCGCTGCGCGGCGTGGTGAAGTTCCCGGTGCGGATCAAGTGCGCCACGTTGTCGTGGAACACCTTGGCCTCGGGCCTCGACGAGATCGAGGGCTCCGACTCCTGAGGGCTGCGCCGACCGCTCCGCGCGCTCGGGCGAACGCTACAAGTATGTGAACCACCCTTGCGCTCTGACGCTGAGTGCCGGTACGGTTACTGGGCGTCATCGGATGTGGAGGCAGGGCGAACAGGCCTCCACGACGATGGGATCCCCGGGGGGACGCCATGGGCCAAGAAGCCGAGGTGGCAGGGAGCAGCGGCGCCGACACCCACCGTTGGCCCGTGGGCGAGTCCCTCGCTCGGGTGGTCAACCTGCGCAGCCTCCCCGTCGCCGCCCTCCAGGACGACGCCGTCATCGACCTGCGTGACCTCGAGGTCTGGTACGAGCCCCAGATCGACCTCACCACCGGCTCCCTCGTGGGCTTCGAAGCGCTGCTGCGCTGGCGCCACCCGGCCCACGGCCTGCTCGGACCCGAACGGGCCCTCGCCTCCGCTGATCGCTGCGGGCTCGAGGTGCACGTCTTGTCGCTCGTGCTCGACCACGCCTGCGCCGAGGCCGTGGCCTGGCGCGACGACGTCGACGAGGCCCCCACCGTGGCCGTCAACGTCAACCCCGAGGCCCTGTCGCACGCCTCGGTCGTCGACCTCGTCTCGGGCGTGCTGCGCCGCACCGGGCTTCCTGCCGCTGCGCTCCGACTCGAGATCACCGAGCAGGGCGGTGACAACGCCCAACCCTCCCCGGTGGTCATCGAGGGGCTCCGTTGCCTCGGCGTGCAGCTCGCCCTCGACGACGTCGGCACCGGGGCCTCGTCGCTGTCGCGGGCCCGCGACCTCCACGTCGACCAGTTCAAGATCGACCGCTCGTTCGTGAGCGGCATCGACACCGACCGCGCCGACCGCGCCATCGTCGCCGCCCTCGTGTCGCTCGCCCTCGCTCTCGACCTCGACGTGGTCGCCGAGGGCATCGAGACCGAGTCCCAGCTCGCCGTGCTGCGCGAGCTCGGGTGCGAGGTGGGCCAGGGCTACCTGTGGCAGAGGCCGGTGCCGGCCGAGTCGGCTCGGGCGATCGTGCGCCGCCGCGTGGCGTTCCCCCACCCGTCGCGCGGCTGACGACGACCGCGGATCAGCGGCCCACCACCTCAGCCGCCGTCGGGGAGGGCGGCCCGGCGGGCCCAGTCGACGTCGAGCTGGGTGATGCCGCCGGCGTCGTGGGTGGTCATGCGGACCGTCACCCGGTTCCACACGTTGCTCCACTCGGGATGGTGGTCCATCGCCTCGGAGACCACCGCCATGCGGGCCATGAACCCGAACGCCTCGGCGAAGTCGGCGAAGCGGTGGTCGGCCACGATGGCGTCGCCCTCGCGGGTCCACCCGGGCAGGTCGGCGAGCGCGGCGGCGATGGCGTCGTCGTCGAGTCGTTCGGGTCGGGCCATGAAGGGTGCGCGGATCAGGCGAAGGGGTCGGCGAAGGGGTCGGCGGCCGTCGCCTCGGCGGCGGCCTCCTCGGCCGGGAGGTAGGCGGCGTAGCCGGTGCGCTCGAGCTCCTCGGACAGCTCGGGCCCGCCCTCGGCGACGATGCGTCCCTTCACCAGCACGTGGATGGCGTCGGGCTTGAGCTCGTGGAGCAGCCGGCTGTAGTGGGTGATGGCGAGCACGCCGAGCTGGCCCTCGTGGGTGGCCTGCTCGATGCGGCGGCTCACGTCGCGCAGCGCGTCGACGTCGAGGCCCGAGTCGAGCTCGTCGAGGATGGCGATCTTGGGCTCGAGCACCCCCCTCTGCAAGGTCTCGTTGCGCGTCTTCTCGCCGCCCGACAGGTCGACGTTGAGGGGCCGCTCGAGGAAGCGCTCGTCGAAGCCGATGCGGCCGGCCTCGACCAGCATCCGCTCGCGCACCTCGGTGACCGGACGTCCGGCCGCCACCAGCGCCTCGGTGAGCATGTCGACCAGCGACACGCCCGGCACCTCGGTGGGGTACTGCATGGCGAGGAAGAGTCCGGCCTGGGCCCGCTCCCACGCGGGGAGGGCCAGGAGGTCGACCCCGTCGAGGGTGACCGAGCCGCCGAGCACCTCGTAGCCGGGGCGGCCGGCGATGACGTGCGAGAGCGTGCTCTTGCCCGAGCCGTTGGGGCCCATCACCGCGTGGACCTCGCCCGGGCGGACCACCAGGTCGATCCCGTGGAGGATCTCGGTGCCGCCTGCGGATGCCCGCAGGCCCTCGATGCGCAGCTCGCCGCTCACGGGATCTCCACCCACACGTCGCCGTCGATCACCTTCACGTCGTACACGGGAACCGCCTTGGTGGCAGGGAGCGAGCTGGGCTCGCCGGTCTCGAGCGAGAACGCGCTGCCGTGCTTCCAGCACTCGAGCTGGCGCGTGTCGCTGATCACGTCGCCCTCGTAGAGCGACACGTTCTGATGGCTGCACCGGTCGCCGATGACGTAGACGTCGTCGTCGAGGCGCACCACCGCGAGGCGGTGGCCACCCACGTCGAAGCGGCCGGCCGCCCCCGAGGTGAGCTCGTCGAGGGCGCAGAGGCGCTCGGTGCTCACTGGTCCTCACGCTCCTCGAGCTCGGCGGCGATGCGGGTGCGGATCTGCTCGGCGATGCCGGGGAACGGCACCTGGGCGATGACCTCGTCGAAGAACCCGGCGACGACCAGGCGCTCGGCCACCCGGGGCGGCACGCCGCGGCTCTCGAGGTAGAAGCGCTGGTCCTCGTCGATGGGGCCGACGGTGGAGGCGTGCGAGCAGTGCACGTCGTTGTTCTCGATCTGCAGGTTGGGCACCGACTCGGCCCACGCGTCGGGCGACAGCTTGATGTTGCGGTTCGTCTGGAACGCGTTGGTGCCCCGGGCGTCGGGACGGACCTGGATGAGCCCGGTGTAGACCGAGCGCGAGCGGCCGCCGACCGCGCCCTTGAACAGCAGGTTCGACGTGGTGTCGGGGGCGGCGTGGTCCTGGAAGGTGCGGAAGTCGAGGGTCTGGTCGCCCGAGCCGAAGTAGGCGGCGAGCAGGTCGCCGGTGGCCCCGGGGCCGACCAGGCGGCAGTCGGTGCGCAGCCGGGCGTAGTCGCCCCCGAACGCCGCGGTGTACGAGCGCAAGGTGGCCTGGGCGCCCACCGTCGACACCTGCGACGCGATCTGCCAGGTGCGGTCGCCGAGGTCCTGGAGGCCGACGTAGGCCACCCGGGCCGCGGCAGCCACGTCGAGCTCGACGATGGGCAGCACCAGGTTCTCGACCCCGTCGGGCGAGGCCTGGATGTCGAGGACCGCCACGTCGGAGTCGGCGCCCGCCTGCACCACGAGGCGCGGCAGCACGGCGATGTCGGGGGTCTCGGTCCAGTGCGCGATCACGACCGGGCCCTCGACCGACACCCCGGCGGGCACGCGCACCAGCACCGGGTCGACGCTGAAGGCGTCGTTGAGCTCGGCGAACACGTCGCCCTCGGCGCCCGCCACCGAGCCGAGCACGTCCTCGGCGCCGGTGGCGTCGGCCAGCCGGCCCACCGCCACGCCCTTGTCGGCCCAGCGCGCCGCCAGCTCGACGTGCACGACCCGGCCGTCGCGCACCACGACCAGCGCGGCGGGGTCGGGGACCGCGGCGAGCACCGTCGCCAGGCCGTCGGGCACGCCGGCGGGCACGTCGAGCTCGGCGCCGAAGCGGAACCGGTCGAGGTCGAGGTCGTCGATGCGGCTGTAGCGCCACACCTCCTCGTCGGTGCTCGGCAGCGCGGCCGACGCGGCCCGCTCGGCGGCGGCCACGCGTCGGGTCCGCAGCCAGTCGGGGCCGGCGAGGGACGCGGCGATGTCGGGGGTGATGGCGCTCAGGGTGATCACGCTCCGTGCGAACGAAGGGGAAGGTGGGAGGTGGGCTCAGCCACGGTCGCGGCGGAACAGCCGCTTCCACAGGGGCCGGCGGGCCCGCTCGGCCTCGAGCTCGGCGAGGATCGACGGGCCGGCCGCGTTGACGATGTCCTCGGCCTCGTCGAGGAGCCGGGCGATGCTGTCGTCGTCGCCCAGGCTGGCCGGGGCGAGGGGCGTGGGCGGGGTGACGAGGGTGCCGTGGCGCCAGTCGACGTCGGCGAGGCGGCGGGTGTACTTCGGGCAGTCGTCGGGGCACCGCCACGGCGCTTCGGGTGCGAGGTCGAGATCGCACTTCCGCACCGTGTCACCGGTGGGATAGGTGCGCGACTCGAAGTACTTGCAGTCCTGACGCATGGGCATGGCGGCACCCCGGACGACCGGCCGGCATCAGCCGACCGAGCCCTCCATCTGCAGCTCGATGAGCCGGCTCCACTCCACCGCGTACTCCATGGGCAGGGTGCGGGTGACCGGCTCGATGAAGCCGTTGACGATCATGCCCATGGCCTGTTCCTCGGTGAGCCCCCGTGAGGTCAGGTAGAACAGCTGCTCGTCGGCGACCTTCGATACGGTCGCCTCGTGGCCGATGACGGCGTCCTGGCTGCCCATCTCCATGTAGGGATAGGTGTCGCTGATCGAGTCCTCGTCGAGGATCAGGGCATCGCAC
>DATHSN010000128.1:0-1853 GCA_035464115.1 Acidimicrobiales bacterium
CCTTGTACCCCGCGAGGCGCTCCCGGGCGAAGGCCATGATGTCGTCGGCCAGCTGCTCGGACGGCGCAACGCCCTCGCGCAGCTGGACGGCGGCCTTCACTTGCTCGCCCCACTCGTCGTCGGGGATCCCGAACACGGCGACATCGGCGATGGCCGGATGGTCGTGGAGCACGGCCTCGATCTCGGCCGGATAGATGTTGACCCCGCCCGAGATGATCATGTTGGCGCTGCGGTCCGACAGGTGGACGAAGCCGTCGTCGTCGACCCGCCCGACGTCGCCCATGGTGAAGGTGCCCGGCGCCAGGTGCGCGCCGGCGGTCTTCTCCGGGGCGTTGTGGTACTCGAAGACCTCGGTGGTGAGCAGGTTGCGGGTGTAGAGGGTGCCGACCTCGCCGGGCGGCAGCCGGGTGCCGTCCTCGTCGACGGCGAACACCTCGTAGGACGGCAGCGCCCGCCCCACCGTGCCCGGGTGGTCGAGCCAGTCCTGCGAGCCGACCAGGGTGAACACCCCACCCTCGGTGGAGCCCCAGTACTCGAGCAGCACCGGCCCCCACCACTCGATCATGCGGGCCTTCACCTGGGGGGCCACCGGTGCCGCCCCGTGGATCACGGTGCGCAGCGACGAGCCGTCGAACGAGGCCCGCACGTCGTCGGGCAGGCGCAGGAGGCGGACGAACATGGTGGGGACCAGGTGCGTGGTGACCACACCCCGGTCGTCGATGAGGCGGAGCGTGGCCTCTTCGTCCCAGCGGCTCATGAGCACGAGCGGCGCGCCGTGGTGCAGGTCGATCTGGGCGAACCCGCCCGGCGCCGAGTGGTAGAGCGGACCGGTGACCAGGTGCGGGCCCGAGCCCTCGAGACCGAGCGGTGTGGGCCCGTCGCCGAGGGAGCGCAGGGTGGCCTCGACCCCCGAGGCCCGTGGTCGCTTCACGCCCTTGGGCCGGCCGGTGGTGCCGCTCGTGTACATCATCGTGCCGCCGGCCGGACCGTCGAGCGCGAACGGCGCGTCCGACGCGTCGGCGACGGCGCGGTCGAGATCGTCGCCGGCCACGTGCATCGGCGGGTGCGCGGCGGCCCGGGTGACGGCGGCGCGCGCCGTGGCCTCGAACGCGGGGTCGGTGACCAGCACCTTCGCCCCCGAGTCGTCGAGGATGTAGGCCACCTCGTCGGCGGTCAGGTGCCAGTTGATCGGCGTGATCCAGATGCCGGTGAGCACCGAGGCGAGGACCAGCTCGGGGAACTCGACGCGGTTGCCCATGAGCATCGAGACGTGATCGCCGGGGCCCACCCCGTGCTCGTCGCGCAACAGGTGGCCCAACCGGTGGGCCCGGTCGATCAGCTGCGCCCACGTGCGGGTGCGGGCCAGGTCGTCGACCGCCAGCTCGTCGGGTCGGGCGGCGGCGTGGTCGAGGATCATGGGCGTGCCCCGTGAGGTCGGTGGACGTGAGGCCCGCGAGCGGGCGCACGTCGCCGAGCGGACGCACCGCTGCGCCGCCGGCCGTCGTCCCCCCGGATCCACGAACCGGTCCGCATGGTACGTCGGCGTGATCCCGGTCACCGGGAGGGGGTGCGCGAGGCTGGGGCGATGTCCCCGCGGTCGAGCGCCCACGATCCGGCCGCGGCGCGCCGGGTGCTCGGGGTCGACGCCCACGCCGGGCCCGCCGACATCCGCCGCGCCTACCGGCGGCTCATGCGCGAGCACCACCCCGACGTCGCCCCCGACCGCGCCGACGCCGGCGCCCGCGCCGCCGAGCTGGCCGCGGCCTACGCCGCGCTGACCCGCCCGGTGCCGGTGGCGTCGCCGGCGCCACCCCCGGCGCCGACCCGTGTGCCCCCCGACGACCCGCCGCCCA
>DATHSN010000129.1:0-2492 GCA_035464115.1 Acidimicrobiales bacterium
TCGAGCGGGGCGTCACCATCGGGGCCGACGCCCGCTCGGCGCCCGCGCCCGAGCAGGTGGTCGAGCTGGCCGTGCTCGAGTCGCCGCCCGTCGCCACCGTCGTCGCCCAGATGCTGCGCTACTCCGACAACACCACCGCCGAGCTGTTGGTGAAGGAGCTGGCCGCCCAGCGTGGCGCGGTGGGCAGCACCACCGCGGGCACCGCGGCCATGGTGCAGGTGCTGGCCGAGGCGGGGGTCCCCGTCGAGGGCGTCGCCCCCGTCGACGGATCGGGTCTCGACCTCGCCAACCGCCTCACGTGCCAGGCCCTGGTGCGGGTGCTCGACGACGCCGGCCCGGAGTCGGCGCTGGCCGCGGGCCTGGCGGTGAGCGGCCGCTCGGGCACGCTCCAGGGGCGCATGGTCGGCACGCCCGCCGAGGGGCGGGTCACGGCCAAGACCGGGTCGCTGCGCAACGTCGTGGCCCTCGCCGGCTTCGTCGAGGCCGAGTCGGGGAGCACGTGGACCTTCGCCTACCTGGTCAACGGGCCCGACGGCGAGTTCCTGCCCGAGCGCGACCAGACCCGGGTCGACGAGCTCGCCGTGGCGCTGGCCACCGTGCCCGACATCGACCCCGACGTGGTGGCCCCGCGGCCCGTCGGGTCCGGGACCGACTGACGCTCGACGGGGCCCAGGCCGTCGACACGGGAGCCGCCCCGATGCGGCGGTCGAGCCGCCCCCGCAGCACGGCGTAGAGCAGCACCGTGGCGGCGGTGACCACGCCCATCAGCGCGAGCGTGGTGTCGAGGCCGACGGCGTCGGCGAAGGCGCCGAGGGGCAGGGCCATCATCCCGAAGCCCGAGACGCTGAGCATCATGAGCGACTGCATGCGGCCGTGGTAGGCGAAGTCGCTGCCCATCAGCACCATCGAGTTGTTGAGCGACTGGAACCCCGCCGCCGCGCCGCCGATGAGCACGAGCACCACCAGCGCCACCCCGTAGCTCGGCGCGATCGTGAGCAGCACCAACCCGGCGGCGAAGGCCAGACCCGCTCCCACCTGGAGGCGCCCGGCGGCGGGACCGCCAGCTCGCTTGGCGATGAGGAGCGAGGCCGCCACCGCGCCGATGGCGGTGGCCCCCGACATGAGCCCGTAGCCGCTGGCGCCCGCGTCGAACGTCTCCTCGGCGAGGGTGGGCAGGAACGCCATGTAGGGGAACGCCGTCATCACCACCACGAGCGAGGTGAGGAGCAGCAGCAGCAGGTGCGGGTTGTCGCGCGCGTAGCGCAGCCCGTCGGCCATCTCGCGCCCCGGGCTCTGCTGCTCGCGATCCCCGGCGGGATGACCCGGCGGGAGCCGGAAGGTGACCGCGGAGGCCACCGCGGTGAGCGCCGCGGTGAGGAAGTAGACCCCGGCCGGCCCGAACCAGGCCACACCGATGAGCAGACCGGCCAGCGACGGCCCGAAGATGCGGGTGCCGTTCATGCTCATCTGCTGCAGCACGATGGCGTTGGACAGCGATTGGCGCCCGACCAGCTCGCCGGTGAAGGCCATGCGGGCCGGGCCGAGGAACGAGAACGCAGCGGCCTGCAGGGCGGCTGACGCGATGAGCATCCAGTAGGTGAGTGCATCGAACGCCACCGCGGCGCCCACCGCGGCAGCCGACAGCGCGAGGAGGAGCTGCGAGGCGAGGATCACCTGGCGCTTCGACATGCGGTCGGCCACCACACCGCCCCACGGGGTGAGCAGCAACATGGGCACCCCGAACCCGAGGTAGACCGCGCCCAGCCCGGCGTTCGACCCGGTGAGGTCGTAGGCCAACCACCCCCGGGCGATGATCTGCATCTGCACCGCGAGGAACGAGAAGACGCCACCGGCCCAGAGCAGGCGATAGGGCGCGATGGCGAGCGCCGCGAACGTCGACCCGCCCGGTCGGCCGCCCGGGACGCCCGCCGGCGGTGCGCCGGGCGGGGTCGCCCCCTCGGCTCGGGCCTCCTCGGTGCTGCGGCGGGTGATGAGCGACATTGATTCGATACGCTAACTGTTCACCTGTCGACCGACAACCGCCCGACCGAGCACCTCGCCTCTAGCCTGGCGCCATGACCATGCTGCCCATGTTCCCCCTCGGCAGCGTGCTGGTCCCCGGTCTGGTCCTCCCCCTCCACGTGTTCGAGCTCCGCTACCGGTCGCTCGTCCGTGACGTGCTGGCCGGCGACCAGGAGTTCGGCGTGGTGCTGATCGAGCGGGGGAGCGAGGTCGGTGGCGGCGACACCCGCACCGACGTGGGCACCGTCGCCCGGATCCTGCAGGCCGAGGAGCTCGACGACGGGCGCTGGGTCGTCGCCACGGTCGGCACCCGGCGGATGCGGGTCCGGCAGTGGTTCGACGACGACCCCTACCCCCGCGCCGAGGTCGACGACTGGCCCGACGAGGACGACGCCGAGGGCCTCGCGGGGCCCTACGCCGACGTGGTGACGCTGCTGCGACGCTCGTTGGCGCTCGCCGCCGAGCTCGAC
>DATHSN010000130.1:0-8645 GCA_035464115.1 Acidimicrobiales bacterium
CTCCGCCGTCGCCGGCGGAGTCGTCCCCGCAGGCCGTGGCGAGCAGCATCGCCACCCCGATCACGACCCACCAGCGTGTCACCACTCGCCCGGGCATCCGGGGACGTTAGGTCGGGGCCGGGCCGACGCGCACCAGGACGAGTGTCGGCCGTCCCGGTCGAGTCCTTCCGGTCACGCCTGGCCGACGGCCAGGTCGTAGACGCGGCGCTTCGACACCCCGTGGCGCCGGGCGACGTCGGCCGCGGCGTCGCGGGTCGACGCGCCCGCGCCCACCAGGGCGCGCACGTCGGCGACGAGGCGATCGTCGTCGGGGGGCTCGGGGGCGGGCGCGCCGTCGACCACCACCACGTACTCGCCGCGGGGCTCCACCTCGGCGGCGTGGGCGACGCCCGCCGCGAGGGTGCCCCGCCACACCTCCTCGTGCAGCTTGGTGAGCTCGCGGGCGAGCGCGCACCGACGGGTGCCGCCCAGCGCGTCGGCGAGGTCGGCGAGGGTGCGGGCCAGGCGGTGCGGCGCCTCGTAGAGGACGATGGTGCGCCGCTCGTCGGCCAGCGCGGCGAGCCGCTCGGTGCGCCCGGAGCCCTTGCGGGGCAGGAACCCCTCGAAGCAGAAGCGCCCGGTCGCCAGCCCGCTCGCCACCAGCCCGGCGATGGCGGCCGACGGCCCCGGCACCACCTCGACCACGTGGCCGGCGGCGGCCGCCGCCCGCACCAGCCGCTCGCCGGGGTCGGAGATGCCGGGCGTGCCCGCGTCGGACACGACGGCCACCGTCTCGGCCGCGTCGAGGCGCGCCAGGATCTCGGCGGTGCGGGCGCTCTCGGTGTGGTCGTTCACCACGATGAGGGTGCGGGCCCGGATGCCGGCGTGCTCGAGCAGCCGCCCCGTGCGCCGGGTGTCCTCGCAGGCCACCGCATCGGCGGCGGCGAGGGCCGCCACCGCGCGCGGGCTCAGGTCGCCCAGGTTGCCGATGGGCGTGGCGACGAGGACCAGCCGCCCGACGGTCACGCCCGGACCTCGAGCTGGTCGCCGGGGCCGATGCCCCAGTGGGCGAACGTGCCGGCGGGGACCTCGACGACGGCTCGACCCCGCCACGACGGGCGGGTGACCCGGTTCGGCCGCAGGGTGACCACCCGCAGGACGACCAGGTCGGCGTCGCAGACGGCCACGTCGATCGGGAAGCGCATGCCCACGGTGTGCACCGACCGGCACGGCTGCAGGAGCATCGCCTCGTCGAACTCGTCGCGCCCGAGCAGGCCACGGGCGCGGTCGCGTCGGGTGGTGGGGACCTCCAACGACGCCAGCACCACGTCGTCGTGCACCAGCCAGGCCACCTCAGCCCCTCCCGTCGCCGTCGTCGCCTCGTCGAGCCGGCCGGCCCCGGCGGGCCGGGTCCGCTCACACGTTGAAGCGGATCTCCATCACGTCGCCGTCGGCCACCTCGTAGTCCTTGCCCTCGACCCGCAGCTTGCCGGTCTCGCGGGCCTTGGCCCACGAGCCGACCTCGAGCAGCTCGTCCCAGTGGATCACCTCGGCGCGGATGAACCCGCGCTCGAAGTCGGTGTGGATGCGCCCCGCCGCCTGGGGGGCCTTGGAGCCGGCCCGGAACGTCCACGCCCGGCTCTCCTTCTCCCCGGTGGTGAAGAAGGTGCGCAGCCCGAGCAGGTGGTAGGCGGCGCGCAGGAACCGCGGCAGCGCGCCCTCACCGAGACCGAGGCCCTCGAGCATCTCGCGGCGCTCGTCGGCGTCGAGGAGCGCGGCCTCGGCCTCGAGCTGGATGCACGCGCCGATGACCTCGGCCACCCCACCGAGCTCGGCCTCGACCGGCGCGACGACCTCGTCGAGGTGCTCGAGGCCGTCCTCGTCGACGTTGACGATGGCGAGCACCGGCTTGTTGGTGAGCAGGAACCAGGGCCGCAGCAGCTCACGGTCGGCGGGCTTCAGCGACGACCGGTAGAGAGGCGTGCCCTCGGACAGCACCTCGAGCGCGGCCGACAGCGCAGCCACCTCGTCGAGCAGCGAGCGGTCGCCCTTGGCCGCCTTGCGGCGCTTGTCGATCTGGGACTCGACGGTCTCGAGGTCGGCCAGCGTGAGCTCGAGCTCGACGACGCGCAGGTGCTCGAGCGGGTCGGACGGGCCGGGGACGTCGGGGTCGGCGAAGGCCCGCAGCACGTAGACCACCGCGTCGACCTCGCGGATGCCGGCGAGGAACTTGTTGCCGAGGCCCTCGCCCTTGCTGGCCCCTTCGACGAGACCGCCGATGTCGGTGAACTGCACGGCGGCGGGCACCACGTTGCGCGACGCGCTCATGGCGGCGAGCCGATCGAGGCGCTCGTCGACCACCTTGGCCACCCCGACGTTGGGGTCGGTGGTGGCGAACGCGTAGGGAGCGGCGAGCGCGCCACCGCCGGCGAGCGCGTTGTACAACGACGACTTGCCGGCGTTGGGGAGGCCGACGAACCCGAATCGCTCCATCGGCGGCAGCGTACCGGGCGCCCCGGACGGTCACCCCGGACGCTCACCCCGGACGGTTGCCCCGCCGGGCCCGGAGAAGGTGCCCAGGCGCCCGACCGGTAGGCTGTCGCCCCATGTCCAAGCGCACCAGCAAGAAGCGGGCCAAGGCCCGCCGCAACAAGGCCAACAAGCGCACCAAGCCGAACGGCGGCCGCTGACCTCGTCGATCGACCGCTGAGCGGCGCGCCGACCGGCGCCCCGCCCCCGGCGGCACGCACCGATCCCGCCCCGGGCCTGCGCCCGGGGCGTGTCGCGTCCCGAACCGGGCGGCACACTGGTGGTGTGCCCGCCTCCACCCCCACGCTCGTCTACGACGGCGACTGCGGGTTCTGCACCGCGTCGGCGCGCTGGATCGGGCGGCGCCTGCGGGCCGGGGTGCGGGTCACGCCCTGGCAGGACCTGCCCGACCTGGCGGCGGTGGGGCTCACCGTCGACGACGTCACCCGTGCCGCCTGGTGGCTCGACGAGCAGGGTCACCGCCACGAGGGCCACCTGGCGGTGGGGCGGTCGCTGATGGCGGCCCGGGGGCTGTGGCCCGTCGTCGGTCGACTCCTCGTCACCGCACCCGTGCGCTGGCTCGCGGCGCCCGCCTACCGGCTCGTCGCGCGCTACCGCTACCGCCTCCCGGGCGCCACCGCCGCCTGCCGCGTCGACGCGCCGCGCTGACGCGGATCTGACGTCCGCTGGTCCCCCGATCCCCCGCCGGCTGCCGCGGAGACACCCGGTCGTTACCGAGGAGTACGGTGTCGCGCGTGCGGTTCCCCCCGGTCCCCCGGGGCCAGCGACTGCACGAGCGCGGCGGGCGAGGTTCGCACGCCGCTGGACCATGGAGGACTACGTGCGCAAGAAGCTGAGCTCCTGGCGGCTCCTGCTCGCCCTGCTCGCCGTCTTCGCTCTCGTCGCCGCCGCGTGCGGTGACGACGACGACGACACCGCGACCGACGATGACACCACCGAGACCACCGCCGCGCCCGACGAGGGCGACGACGATGACGAGGGCACCACCGAGACCACCGAAGGTGGCGAGGAGCCGGCCGGCGACATCCGCGTCGGCATGGTGTACGACATCGGTGGCCGTGGCGACCAGTCGTTCAACGACGCCGCCGCCCTGGGCCTCGATCAGGCCGCCGAGGAGCTCGGCGTCGAGACCGAGGACCTCGAGCCCACCGCCGGTGGCGAGAACCGTGAGGAGCTCCTGCGGCTCCTCGCCGAGGAGGGCTTCGACCTCGTGATCGGCGTCGGGTTCGCGTTCGAGGAGGCCGTGCTCAGCGCATCGGCCGACTTCCCCGACACCACCTTCGCCATCGTCGACGCCGCCCCCGAGGGCGACAACATCGAGGGCCTCGTCTTCGCCGAGGAGCAGGGCTCGTTCCTGGTCGGCGCCGCCGCGGCGCTCACCAGCCAGACCGGCAACATCGGCTTCGTCGGTGGCGTCGAGATCCCGCTGATCCAGAAGTTCCAGGCGGGCTACGAGGCCGGCGCCCGTGCCGTGAACCCCGACATCGAGATCCAGGTGAGCTACATCACCCAGCCGCCGGACTTCGCCGGCTTCACCGACCCGGCCCGCGGCAAGGAGGTCGCCGCCTCGATGTTCCAGGGCGGCGCCGACGTCGTGTACCACGCGGCCGGCGGCTCCGGGAACGGTGTCTTCGAGGCCGCCTCCGAGGCCGGTGCCCCCGGCGAGGTGTGGGCCATCGGCGTCGACTCCGACCAGTACCTCACGGTCGGCGAGCCGCTGAACCAGTACATCCTCACCTCGATGCTCAAGCGGGTCGACGTGGCGGTGTTCGAGACCATCAAGGCCTTCACCGAGGGCGACACCGAGGGTGGCGTCCGGGTGTTCGACCTGTCGGTCGACGGCGTCGGGTTCGCCACGAGCGGCGACTTCCTCCCCGCCGACGTCGTCACCCAGCTCGAGGATCTCAAGGCCCAGATCGTGGCCGGCGAGATCGAGGTGCCGACCGCGCCGTAACGGCCCGGCGACGGGTGAGCCCGCTCACCCACGGATGGAACTTCTGACGATGGGCCCGGGGCTAGTGTCGCCCCGGGCCCGTCGCCCTTTTCCGCCACCCGGCCCATCGGGCCGCCGTACCTCCGAGGTCACCCGTGGTCGACACCGCCGTCGTCTCCACCGCTCCGGCGGTCGAGCTCCGGGGCATCACCAAGACGTTCCCGGGCGTCATCGCCAACCGCGACATCAACCTCACGGTGGCCGCCGGCGAGGTCCACGCCATCGTCGGCGAGAACGGGGCCGGCAAGTCGACGCTGATGAAGACGCTGTACGGGATGCACCAGCCCGACGAGGGCACCATCTCGGTGAACGGCCAGCGCGTCGATCTCAAGACACCCACCGACGCCATCGAGGCCGGCATCGGCATGGTGCACCAGCACTTCATGCTCGCCGACAACCTGACGGTGCTCGAGAACATCATCCTCGGCGACGAGCCCACGCGCGGCCCCCGCCTCGACTTCGACGCCGCCCGCGACCGCATCGTCGAGCTGGCTGACACCTACGGGTTCCCGGTGCGGCCCGACACCCTCGTCGAGTCGCTCGGGGTCGGCGAGCGCCAGCGGGTCGAGATCTTGAAGGTGCTCTACCGCGGCGCCCGCATCCTCATCCTCGACGAGCCCACCGCGGTGCTGGTGCCCCAAGAGGTCACCGACCTGTTCCGCAACCTGCGCGAGCTCAAGCGCGAGGGCGTCACCATCATCTTCATCTCCCACAAGCTCGACGAGGTCCTCGACATCGCCGACAGCATCACGGTGATCCGGGGCGGCACCACCGTGGCCGAAGCCGACCCGACCACCACCACGTCCCGCCAGCTGGCCGAGATGATGGTCGGCTCCGAGCTGCCCACCCCCGAGACCCGTGAGTCCACCGTCACCGACGTCGTCGAGCTCGAGGTGACCGACCTCACCGTCACCGACGACGACGGGCGCGACCTCATCGCCGACATCTCGTTCCGCATCCGCCGCGGCGAGGTCCTCGGCGTGGCCGGTGTGGAGGGCAACGGCCAGCACCAGCTCATCAGCGCGCTGCTCGGCACCCTGGCGCAGACGTCGGGCACCATCCGCCTCGGCGACGAGGAGATCACGTCGTGGTCGACCCGCGAGCGGCGCCAGTCGGGCATGGGCTACATCCCCCAGGACCGCCACCGCGAGGGCCTGCTGCTCGCCGAACCGCTGTGGAGCAACACGATGCTCGGCCACCAGGCGGCGCCACCGTTCTCCCACGGCCCGTGGATCGACATCGGTGCCGCCCGCGAGCGCACCACCACCACCGTCGCCGAGTTCGACGTGCGCACCCCGGGCATCGACGTGGCCGCCTACGCCCTCTCGGGCGGCAACCAGCAGAAGCTCATCGTCGGGCGGGAGATGACCGCCCATCCCACGATGCTCATCGCCGCCCACCCCACCCGCGGCATCGACGTCGGCGCCCAGGCCGCGGTGTGGGAGGAGCTGCGCCAGGCCCGCGCCGCAGGCCTCGCGGTGCTGCTGGTCTCGGCCGACCTCGAGGAGCTCATCGGGTTGTCCGACACCCTCGTGGTGATCTACCGGGGGCGGCTGGTCGCCACCCTCGATCCCGCCAAGGTCACCGCCGAGGAGCTCGGCTCGTACATGACCGGCGCCCGCCAGAGCGAGGCCTCGTGACCTCGGTCCCCTCCCCCCACCCGGAGGTCAGCACCCGATGATCCGCCGCCTCGGCCTCGTGCTGGCCGCGCCGCTGCTCGCCGTCGTGATCTCGCTCGTGATCTCGTCGGTGTTCCTCCTGCTGGCCGACGCCAGCCCCTGGGAGGCCTACTCGGAGATGTGGGCCTACGGCACCCGCAGCGACTCGCTGATCTCCATGGTGAACCGGGCGGTGCCGCTCTACATCTCGGGCCTGGCCGTGGCGGTCGGGTTCAAGATGGGCCTGTTCAACATCGGCGTCGAGGGCCAGTACCGCATCGCCGCCATCGTGGCCGCCGGTGTCGGTGCGGCCATCGCGCTGCCCGCCCCGCTGCACGTGGCCGTCATCCTCGCCACCGCCGTCGCCGCCGGCATGGCGTGGGCCTCGGTGCCCGCCCTGCTCAAGGTGCACCGGGGCGTCAGCGAGGTCATCTCCACCATCATGATGAACGCCATCTCCATCGGCCTCACCGCCTGGCTGCTGGCGAACCTGCTGTCCGACAAGGACAGCACCAGCCTCGTGCTGTCCACCGAGACGATCCCCGAGTCGGGACGCTTCCCGTCGCTCAACCCGGTGCTCGAGTGGCTGGGCCTCGAGCTGCGGGCCGGCAGCGACCTGCACGGCTTCGTGATCGTCGCCGCGCTCATCGGTGTCGCCTACTACATCGTCATCTGGCGCACCCGGTTCGGGTTCGACCTGCGCGCCAGCGGCCTCAACCCGTCCGCCGCGCTGGTCAGCGGTGTCAACCCCAAGTCGATGACCCTCAAGGCGTTGCTCATCTCCGGCGGCCTCGCCGGGCTGGTGGGCATGTCCCAGCTGCTCGGGTTCTCGTACCGCTACGACACCGACTTCCCCATCCAGTACGGCTTCAACGGCATCGCCGTGGCCCTGCTCGGGCGCAACAACCCCATCGGCATCGCCATCGGCGCCCTGCTGTTCGGGTTCATGGACCGCTCGGCGCAGATCCTCGACCTGCAGGGCATCCCCAAGGAGATCGTGGTGATCATGCAGGGCGTGATCGTCATCTCGGTCGTGGTCGCCTACGAGCTCGTGCGCCGCTACCGAGAAGAGCAGGAGCAGAAGGCGGTCAGCCGGGCCACCGAGCAGCTCGCCGAGTCGACCGAGGCGGTGTCGGCATGACCGCCCCCGTGCAGACCCCGGGCACCACCCCGCTCGGCCCCCGGGCGCCCTTCTGGCGCAACGAGCGGGCCGCCCGCTTCGTCGCCGGCAACCAGATGGTGGTCTACGCCCTCATCGGGCTGTTCCTCCTCTCGGTCACCCGCTTCGTCGCCGACACCGGCGACCTCACCTCGTCGGGCACCTCGGGCGCCATGCTGCGCCTCGCCGTGCCCATCGGCCTCGCCGCCCTCGGCGGCATCTACGCCGAGCGGGCCGGCGTGGTCAACATCGGCCTCGAGGGCATGATGATCCTCGGCACGTGGTTCGGTGCCTGGGGCGCCTGGCAGTTCGGACCCTGGTGGGGCATCGCCATCGGCTTGGCCGGCGGGGCCATCGGCGGCTTGATCCACGCGGTCTCCACCGTCACCTTCGGCGTCGACCACATCATCTCGGGCGTCGCCATCAACATCCTCGGCGCCGGGTTGGCGCGCTACCTCTCGGTCATCACCTACACGCCCGAGACCGGTGGCGGCGCCACCCAGTCGCCCACCATCACCGAGCAGGTCCCGTCGGTGTCGCTGCCCGTGCTGTCGGGCGGAGAGATATTCGGATGGCAGAGCCCCGACCTGTTCGGCTGGTTCGAGGACAAAGGCTGGTTCCTCGTCTCCGACGTCGGCGGCATCCTGAAGGGCTTCACCGCCGACCTGTCGTGGTTCACGATCATCGCCCTGCTGCTGTTCCCGTTCACCGCGTGGCTGCTGTGGCGCACGCGGTTCGGGCTCCGCCTGCGGTCGTGCGGCGAGAACCCCTACGCCGCCGAGTCGCTCGGCGTGAACGTCTACCGCATGAAGTACGCCGGCGTGGTCATCTCGGGCGCCATGGCGGGTCTCGGCGGCGCGTTCTTGTCACTCGTCGCCGCCAGCCTCTACCGCGAGGGCCAGACCGGAGGCCGGGGCTTCATCGGCCTGGCCGCCATGATCTTCGGCAACTGGATGCCGTTCGGGGCCATGGCCGGCGCCGGCCTGTTCGGCTTCGCCGACGCCCTCCAGCTGCGCTCCGACGAGGCCATCCAGGCCCTGTTGCTGTTCGTGGCCCTGCTCGCCGCGGTGTTCGCGCTGCGGGCCGGGTTCGGCCGTCGCATGATCCCCGCCGCGGCGCTCGCCGTCACGTCGGTCGGCTTCCTCGCCTGGTTCGTCCTCTCCGAAGAGGTCCCCCGCCAGTTCGTGTCGTTCACGCCGCACGTCACCACGCTGTTGGTGCTCGGCTTCGCGTCGCAGAAGCTGCGGATGCCGGCCGCCGACGGCCAGCCCTACCGCAAGGGCGAGTCGCGCTGATGGACGTCGTC
>DATHSN010000131.1:0-9142 GCA_035464115.1 Acidimicrobiales bacterium
GGGACCACGCCCCGCCTCACGATCACCTGGCACGCCGTCCGTCCACGGCCCGACGGCCCGTGGGAGCTCTGGTTCTGACCTCGCTCGACGCGGCCGGACGGGCGGAGCGCCCGAATCCTCATCGGCGGAGCCGCGAGGTCGATCGTTCCCTCGCCGAGCGCCCACCACGGGGTGCCGGGAGCGGAAGGTCGGGCGGAGATGGCGAGGGTGCAGACACGATCGATCGGGGCGCGCGTCGTCCTCGTGACCGTGGCGGTGGCGGCCCTGGCCGTCGTCGCCGGCGTGGTCACCAACCTGGTGGTGTCGGGCCAGCTGGCCGACGCCGCCCAGGAGCGCGAGCTCGACGCCACCATGGACAACCTGCGTGCGGCCATCGACGCCGAGGGCGCCCAGGGCGAGATGATGGCCCAGCTGGTGGCCGGCGACCCGCGTGTCGGGACCCTCGTCGCCGCCGGCGACACCCAGGGCCTGCTCGACGCCTACCTGCCGTCGTGGGCGGCGATGCTCGAGGTGAAGTCGGTGTCGCAGTTCCAGTTCCACCTGCCCCCGGCCATGTCCCTCGCCCGGGTGCACATGCCCGACAAGTTCGGCGACGACCTGTCGTCGTTCCGTGAGACGGTCGTCGCCACCAACACCACCCAGACCCGCTCGATCGGCCTCGAGCACGGCGTCGGCGGGCTCGGCATCCGCGCCGTCGTGCCCGTGTTCGACGCGGGGGAGCACGTCGGCTCGGTCGAGTTCGGCATGTCGTTCGGCCAGGAGTTCTTCGACTCGTTCCGCGAGTCCTTCGGCGCCGACGTCGCCTTCTACCTGCCCTCCGACGAAGGTGGGTTCGAGCAGTTCGCCTCGACCCTGGGCGACACCCGGTTCGTCGACGACGCCGCCCTGGCCGAGGTGCTCGCCGGCGAGTCCCGCCAGGTCGTGACCGACAACGCCGGGGCCGAGACGGCTGCGCTGTTCGAGCCGATCGAGGACTACGTCGGTCGACCGATCGGCGTGGTGATGGCCGCGGTCGACGTCGGCGAGCTGACCGGGCTGCGCACCGACGCCCGCAACATCGCCATCGTCGCCGGCCTGGTCGTGCTGGCCCTCGGCGCCGGCCTCGCCGTGCTCGTCTCTCGTCGCATCGGCCGCTCGGTCGAGGCGGGCACCGCCAAGCTGCGCTCCTCGTCGGGCGAGCTGGTCACCGTGAGCGACGCGCTCGCCGCCACCGCCCACCGCACCGAGGGTCAGGCCCACGACGTGTCGGAGGCATCCGAGCAGGTGGCCCACGCGGTCAACACCGTGGCCGCCGCCGTCGAGGAGATGCAGGCGGCCGTCCGCGAGATCGCCCAGAACGCCCACGAGGCGAACTCGGTGACCGAGACCGCGGTGGAGACCGCCGGACGGGCCAGCCAGACGGTGGGTGACCTGGGTGAGGCCTCGGCCCGCATCGGGACGATCATCGAGACGATCACCGCCATCGCCGAGCAGACGAACCTGCTGGCCCTCAACGCCACCATCGAGGCCGCCCGCGCCGGCGACGCCGGCAAGGGGTTCGCGGTGGTGGCCGGCGAGGTCAAGCAGCTGGCGACCCAGACCGCCGAGGCCACGAGCCAGATCTCGCTGATGGTGAGCGAGATCCAGGGTGGCACCGCCTCGGCGGTCGAGGCCATCGACGAGATCGGCCTGGTGGTCGGCCGCATCGCCGAGTTCGGCTCGGCCATCGCCGCCGCGGTCGAGGAGCAGACCGCCACCGTGGCCGAGATCTCCCACAGCCTGCAGGACGCGGCGAGCCAGGAGCAGAGCATCTCGGTCCACATCGGCGAGGTGGCCGCCGCGGCGGGCGCCACGTCGGAGGCGGTGCGCAGCACCCAGGCCACCGCCTCGGCGCTCACCGACCTGGCGGCCGAGCTCGAAGACCTGGTGCGGGGCAGCCACGGCGGCCCCGCACCGTCCAACACCGACGCCGGCCGTCAGCCCGCCGGCGTGTGACCGACGTGGGGTGGCCGTGCGCGTGCGGGCGGCGGCCACCCCACGGCGTGATCGGCGCCCTCCCCGTTCGTGCGTAGCCGAGCCACCTCGACGGTCGGCGGCCGGCGCGAGGAGGCGGGCGAGTGACCCTCAGCGGTCGCCGCGGTCGCGGAGCGAGCCGATGAGGCGCTGGGCGTCGAGGTGGCGGACGTAGGGCAGCGGGTCGAGCCCGGCGGCGAGCACGTAGTCGGTGAGCTGGTTTCGCACCACGGCGACGAGCGCGTCGTGGCCCCACGGCTTGGCCACGAAGTGGTCGAGCCCCGCCTCGTTCACGGCCCGCACGGTGTCGGCCAGATCGGCCTGCCCGGTGACGAGCACCCGGCGGGCGCTGGCGGTGGCGGGGTCGTGGGCCAGCTCGACCAGCAGGTCGACCCCTGTCTCGCCCGGGAGGCGGTGGTCGGCCAGCACGAGAGCGAGGAGGTCGCCGTCGTCGACGACCTCGGCGATGGCGCTGCGGGCGTCGGCCGCGTCGTCGGCCGTCTCGATGCGGCACCACGCCGCGAAGGGCTCGAGGTCGCGCCGGATGGCCTCGAGGACCTCCGGCTCGTCGTCGACGCACACGATGGTGAGCTCGTTCACGTTGGTGGATCCCCTTGCTGGGTGACGGGCACGCGGACCTCGAAGGTGGTGCGGCCCGGCTCGGACTCGAACCCGATGGTGCCGCCGAGCGACTCGACCACCCGCCGGCTGAGGACCAGGCCGAGACCGAGGCCGAACTCGACCCGGCCCGATTTCGTGGTGAACCGGGGCTCGAAGATGCGGTGGCGGTGCTCGGCCGGGATGCCCGCGCCCGAGTCGGTGATCCGCACCACGACCTCGTCGCCGTCGGCCGAGGCCACGACCTCGACGGCGATGCGGCGGTGCTCGGCGCCCTCGAGGGCGTCGAGCGCGTTGGCGAGCAGGTTGGTCCAGAGCCGCTCGAGCTCGCCGGGCGGGGCCAGGACGGTGGGGGCGGGCGCGTAGCGACGGTCGACCTCGACGTCGTGCAACCGGTGCGACAGCAGCTGGATGCTGTCGTCGACCGACACGGCCACGTCGACCGGTTCGAGCGGGGCGTCGCCACCGGCGTCGTCGCGGGCGTGGACCCGCATGGTGCGCACCAGCGCGGCGATGCGAGATCCCGCCGAGCGCTGGTCGCGCAGCGCCGTGCCGAGCTGGTGGAGCCGCTCCACCCGGGCGATGGCGGCGTCGCCCTCGCCGGCCAGACGGCGGGCGGCGGCGGGGTCGACGATGCCGGCCCGCACCAGGCGGTCGGCCAGGCGTCGGTCGCCCAGCACCTCGGTGAGCTCGCCCCGTCGGGCCCGCAGCTCGGCGGTGCCGACCGGCTCGGCGTCGAGCGCGGTGGTGACGGCGGCGACGGCGGCGGGGTCGTCACCGAGCACGGCGACCACGTCGGCCGCCACGTGGTCGACCGCCCGGCTGAGCGCGGCGATGGGGTTGTTGAGCTCGTGGGCGATGCCGGCCGCGAGCTCGCCGAGGGTGGCCATGCGGGTGGCGTCGACCAGCTGCTCCTGGGCCGCCTCGAGGGCGGCGAGGGCGGCGGCCAGCTCGTCGCGCTCGGCGGCGAGCGACCGGTTCAGGCGGTCGACCTCCAGCTGGAGCTCGTCGGCGCGACGGTGGCGGCGGGCGAGCGAGCGCAGCAGCACGCGGGTGAACAGCGACCCGACGGCGGGGTCGTCGAGGGCCACGTCGAGCTGGGCGAGGGTGAGGGGGATGGCTCGCACCCGGGTGACGGCCCGGCACGACAGGAACGCCGGCTCGCGCTGGGTGAGCGACAGCACCCCGAGCACCGGGCCGGTGGTGGCCTCGTGCAGCAGCACGTCGCCGTGGGGTGCCCGGTGGGTGAGCGCCACCACGCCGTCGACCACCAGGTAGACGCCACCGACGTGCTCGCCCTCCTCGACGAGCACCGCGCCGGGCTCGACGACGAGGCGCGGCGGGTGCCCGAGGGCCCGGTCGACGGCGGTGACCAGCAGCGCCTCGAGCTCCTCGGTGGGCATCTCGTCGCCCAGCAGGAAGTGCCCGGCGGTGCCGGGGTCGAGGTGCGGTCGATCGTGCGCCGAGCGCAGCGCCTGGCGGGCCCGGTCGGCCTCGACGGCGACGGCCCAGAGCGGGTCGTCGTCGGGGGCCTCGGACTCGATGAGGTGGCGGGCGATCAGCCGACCGAGGGTGGTGCGCAACACGTCGGGGTCCCAGGGCCGGGTGAACATGGCGTGCACCGCGAACGCCTCGAGGGCGGGATCGAGCGCGGGCAGCGACGGCCGGTCGGTGACGAGCACCAGGCTGGTGGCCGCCAGCTGGGGTCGGCGGCGGAGGGCGACCAGGGTCTCGCTGGCGTCGGTGTCGGGGAGGTCGTCGTCGACCACGGCGAGGGGCACCGGTCGGCCCGCCGCCACCGCGGCGTCGGCCGCGGCGAGCGCGCCGTCGTGGTCGGCGACCGCCAGCACCTCGAGCACGGGTGCGGCCCAGGTGGTGATCGCCGCCACGAGCGCCGAGTCGGTGGCGGTCGCCACGACGATGGCCGGGGTGGAGGGGCTCACGACGGGACCAGACCGACGGCGTCCCACAGCAGGGGCATGACGACCACGAGGAGGACGCCGCCCACGAGCCCGACCACGATGCCGGTGGTGGCGAGGTGGCGGGTGGACACCATGCCCGTGCTGTAGGCGATGGCGTTGGGGGGTGTGCTCACCGGCAGGGCCATGGCGAGCGAGCACGCCACCGCGATGACCACGCCGATGAGCAGCGGGGCGGCGTCGATGGTGCCCGACACCGCCAGGCTCAGCCCGATGGGGATCAACAGGTTGGCGGTGGCGCTGTTCGAGATGAGGGTGGACAAGGTGAGCGCGAACGCGGCGAGCCCGGCGAGCAGGGCGAGGGTGGGGAGGTCGCCCCACTCGACGAGCCCGATGAGCCAGGTGTCGAACCCGGTGGCGGCCACACCGGTGCCGAGGGCGAGGCCGCCGGCGACGAGCCACAGCACGTGCCAGTTGATGGCCTTGAGGTCGTCGACGCCGAACAGGCCGGTGGCCATGAGCACCACGACCGGCAGGAAGCCGACGATGGTCGACGGCACCCCGTGGAGCGGCTCGGTGAGCCACAGCGCGATGGTGGCCGCGAACGTGGCGTAGAGGATCAGCGCCGGTCGGGACCGGTCGAACCGGCCCTCGATGGTGAGCTCGATGGTCTCCGCCCGGGGCGGGTGGAAGCGCAGCAGGGCGAACCACGCGACCGCCAGCACCACCAGCGCGAGGGGCACCGCGAGGGCCATCCACTCGAGGAAGGTGACGCCGTCGCCCACCGAGTTGAGCTGGCCGAGGGCGATGGCGTTGGGCGGGGTGCCGACCGGCGTGCCGATGCCGCCGACGTTGGCGGCGACGGGGACGGCGAGGATCACGCCGACCCGCAGGGGATCGTCGGCATCGAGCCCCGCCACCAGCGGCAGGACCACCGCGATCATCGCCGCGGTGGTCGCGGTGTTCGACGTGAACATCGAGAGGATGGCGGTGATCGTCATGACCCCGGCCAGCACGGCGGCGGGCCGGGTGCCGAACGGCCGCAGGAGCACCCGGGCCAGGTTGCGGTCGAGCCCGTAGCGCGCCGCCAGGTCGGCCAGCACGAACCCGCCGAGGAAGAGCATGAGGATGGGGTCGGCGAGCGCCGCGTAGAACGTGGCGAAGCCGGGTGCCTCGTAGCCCTCGGGCAGCGAGAGGATGGCCTCGTCGCTGATGAGGACGATCTGCGCCCCGATGATGAGCGCGGCGGTGGCGTGCAGGGGGATGGCCTCGGTGACCCAGAGCACCACCGCGGCGAGGAACACCGAGAACAGGCGGTGGCCCTCGGGTGACAGGTCGTCGAAGGTGACGAACCAGGGAACCGCCGCGACCACGACCGCGACGGCGAGGCTGATGAGGCGCCGGCGGTCGACCTCCCGCCGCGGCCGTCGTCGGGTGGACTCGGGGGGGCGGGGCACGCGGCCATGGTAGGAGTCGTCGGTTGCCGCACCGTGAACGCCGCTCGGGTGCGAGGATGCGGCCATGGGCCACCCCGCCGCCGACGACCCGGGTCTGGGGGATCTCGACGCGAGCGCCGCTGAGCGGGTGGTGGCGGTGGTGCTCGCGGCGGGCGCGGGCAGCCGCTACGTCGACGACCACCACAAGCTGCGGGCCGATGTGCGGGGGACCGCCGTGGTCACCCGGGCGGTCGCCGCCGCCGTGGCGGCGGGGCTCGAGGTGGTGGTCGTGGTGGGCGCGGCCGACGTCGCCGACCTGCTGCCCCCGGGCGTCGAGGTGGTGCGCAACCCGCGGTGGGACGAGGGTCAGGCCACGTCGCTCGCGGTCGGGATCGAGGCGGCCCGCGGGCGGGGCGCCACCGCCGTGGTGGTCGGCCTCGGCGACCAACCCTTCGTCCCCGCCGAGGCGTGGTCGGCCGTGGCGGCGAGCCCGGCGCCGCTCGCGGTGGCCACCTTCGACGGCGAGCGCCGCCCGCCGGTGCGCATCCACCGGTCGCTGTGGGACGCGCTGCCCACCGAGGGCGACGACGGCGCCCGGGTCCTCATGCGCCGGAGTCCCGAGCTCGTCTCCGAGGTACCGTGCTCCGGAGAACCAGCCGACATCGACACCGTGGAGGACCTCCGCCGATGGAACTGACCAACGAGTTCGAGGTGGCAGTACCTGTCGACCAGGCCTGGGTCCTGCTCACCGATGTCGAGCGGATCGCGCCGTGCCTGCCGGGCGCGCAGCTCCAGGAGGTCGAGGGCGACGACTACCGCGGCATCGTGAAGGTGAAGGTCGGTCCCATCACCGCCCAGTACAAGGGCACCGCCCACTTCCTCGAGAAGGACGACACCGCCCACGTCGCCGTGCTCAAGGCCGACGGGCGCGACACCCGGGGCCAGGGCAACGCCAACGCCACCATCACCGCCACCCTCGCCGAGGCCGGGTCGGCCACCAAGGTCAGCGTGGTCACCGACCTGCACGTCACCGGCAAGGTCGCCCAGTTCGGTCGGGGCGTGCTCGCCGACGTCAGCGCCAAGCTCCTCGGCCAGTTCGTCGACAACCTCCACGCCATGCTCGACGCCGAGGAGGAGGGCGCTGCCGACTCCGCGGGCGCCGTGACCGCCGACGAGGCCGCCGCCCCGCCCGTCACCGAGCCGGTGGCCGCCGACGGCACCGCCCGCGACGCCACCGTGTCGGCCGCCACCGGCGCCGCCGCCCCGGCCGACACCGAGGCTGCCGACACCGCCGCCGCCGGCGAGCCCAGCGCCCCCACGGTGCGGCGCATCCAGTCGGCCGAGCCCGAGCCGGTCGACCTGCTCGACACCGCCGGCGCACCGGTGCTCAAGCGCCTGGTGCCCACCATCGCCGCGCTGGTGATCCTGGTGCTCGTGTGGCGGTGGCTGTCCGGGCGTCGTGGCGACTGAGCGGGCCACCGCGTCCCGCGAGGCCGAGCGCGACCTCGTCGCCGAGCTGCTCGGCCGCACCCCCCAGGGCCAGTTCGAGGTCGTCGTGCGCGACCGCGACGGCGCGCCCGTCGTGATCCGCAACGCGCCGCTGCTCGACGACGGCACCCCGATGCCCACCCGCTACTGGCTGGTGGGCGACGCCCTGCGCGCCGCCATCGGCCGCCTCGAGGCCGAGGGCGGCGTGCGGCGCGCCGAGGCCGAGGTCGATCCCGACGCGCTGGCTCGGGCCCACGCCGCGGCCGCCGCCGAGCGCGACGCCGCGCTGCCGGCCGATCACACCGGTCCCCGCCCCACCGGCGGCGTCGGCGGCACCCGCCAAGGGGTGAAGTGCCTGCACGCCCACTACGCCTGGTGGCTCGCCGGCGGCGACGACCCCGTCGGCGCCTGGGTCGACGAGCAGCTGCGGGCGGCCGGGGTCGAGGCGCGCACCGCGGGCGGTCGGTCCGATGGGTGAGCTCGTCGCCGCGATCGACTGCGGCACCAACTCCACCCGCCTGCTCGTCGGCGACGGCGAGCGCACCGTCGAGCGCCTCACCCAGGTCACCCGCCTGGGCGCCGGTGTCGACCGCAACGGCCACCTGCACGCCGAGGCCATCGACCGCACCGTCGACGTGCTGCGCGCCTATCGCGACGTCCTCGCCGAGCACGGGGTCACCCGAGTGCGGGCCACCGCCACGTCCGCGGTGCGCGACGCCGACAACGGGGTGGCGTTCCTCGCCGCCGCCGAGGCGGCCATCGGGGTGCGGCCCGACGTGCTCACCGGCGACGAGGAGGGCCGTCTCACCTTCGCCGGGGCCACCAGCCGGCTCGACCCGGCGCGGGGCCCGTTCTGCGTGATCGACATCGGCGGCGGGTCCACCGAGTTCTCCATCGGCGACGGGTCGGGTACGGCGGAGGTCGTGTCGGTCGACATGGGGTCGGTGCGCTTCACCGAGCGGTTCCTGCCCTCGGACCCGCCCCGCCCCGAGGAGCTGGTGTCGGCGCTGTCGGTGGCCGAGGCCCACCTCGACGACGTCGCCCGCGAGCTGCCCGACATCGGCGCCACCGCCACGTGGATCGCGGTGGCCGGCACCGCCACCACCATGGCCGCGGTCGAGATCGGCCTCGATCCCTACGACCCCGACGTCATCGACGGCTTCGAGCTCACCCGGCCCGCCGCCGAGGACGTGTACCGCACGCTCGTCACCGAGGCGCTCGTCGACCGGGTCCACAACCCGGGGCTGCACGTCGACCGGGCCGAGGTCATCGTCGGCGGCGCCTGCCTCGTGGTGGCGATCATGCGCTACTTCGGGATCGACCCGCTGGTCATCTCCGAGCGCGACCTCCTCGACGGGATCATCGCCGGCCTAGTCTCCGCGTGATGCCCCACTCCGATCGCGTGCTCATGGGCCCCGGGCCCGGGAACCCGTACCCCGAGGTCCTCGAGGCGATGGTGCGGCCGGTGCTCGGCCATCTCGACCCCGAGTTCCTGGCGCTGCTCGACGAGACCAACGACCGTCTCCGCCAGGTGTTCCGCACCGCCAACCCGCTCACGTTCCCGGTGTCGGGCACCGGGTCGGCGGGCATGGAGGCGGCGTTCGTCAACGTGGTGCACCCCGGTGCTCCGGTGGTGGTGGGCGTCAACGGCGTGTTCGGCGAGCGCATGTGCGACGTCGCCGAGCGCTG
>DATHSN010000132.1:0-13320 GCA_035464115.1 Acidimicrobiales bacterium
GGGGGCGGGCCTCCGTCGCGTCTCAGGTGGGGCGGACGTCCGCCAGGATCGACCTCAGAAGGCCTGGGGAGGGGTGCTGCCCGCCGCTGCGCCCTGGCCCTTGAGCAGGAAGCCGCCGTAGACGGCGCCGCCAGAGAGCAGGATGGCGAGGTAGGCGCCGATGGCCAGCGATTCGGTCTCGAGCACGAGCTTGAGCACCAGGACGGCGAGCATGGCGATGGCGCCGTAGAACTGGGCGTCGCCCATGGGGATGGGCAGATCGGGCACCTTGGCCGTGGTCATCTTCACGATCACCGAGGCGAGCAGCACCAGCGCCAGGAGGATGCCGAGCAGGCCCCAGAAGCCGTTCGGGCTCTCGGTGGCTCCGATGTCGAAGCTCCCGAGCCCGAAGTCGACTGAGTGCCAGGGGAAGATGAGCAGGACCAGGAACACCGCGAGGCTCGTGCCTCCCAGGATCTGGTCCCCCAACGTGAGCTTCTTGAAATCCACTCCGGCCTCCGGATGTGTGGCGGTTCGGTCCGGGGAGCACCGTAGACCATGCGCCACCCTCGGCGCGGTGATCGTCGCCCCGGGCGCTCGGGAGGCGACTGGTACGGTCCCCGAGGTGCGGATCGCCGTCCTCGCGTCCGGGAGCGGGACCATCCTCGACGCCATCTGCGAGCGGGGCCTGCCGGTCGCGCTGGCGGTCCTCGACCGCCCGTGTGGCGCCGCCGACGTGGCCGCCCGTCACGGCGTGGCGGTCGAGATGGTCGAGCGCACCGACTTCGGCCCGGGTTTCGACCGGGCCGCCTACTCGGAGCGCCTGGTCGACGTGCTGCGGGCCCACCACATCGAGCTGGTGGCCATGGCCGGGTTCGGCACGATCCTCGCGGCCCCGGTGTTCGCCGCCTACGGCGGTCGCATCGTCAACACCCACCCGGCGCTGCTCCCCGCGTTCCCGGGCTGGCACGCCGTGCGCGACGCGCTGGCCCACGGGGTGAAGGTCAGCGGCTGCACGGTCCACGTGGCCACCGAGGAGGTCGACGCCGGCCCGATCCTCGCCCAGGAGGCCGTCCCCGTCCGGCCCGACGACACCGAGGCGACGCTGCACGAGCGCATCAAGGAGGTGGAGCGCCGGCTCTACCCCGACACCCTCGCCGCCGTCGTCGCCGATCCCGGCGTGCTCACCCACGCCCCACCCCTGGAGGTCTCCCCGTGAGAGCGCTGCTGTCCGTCTACGACAAGGCCGGGGTGGTCGATCTGGCCCGGGGCCTGGTCGACCTGGGCTGGGAGCTGGTGTCGAGCGGGGGCACGGCCCGGGCCCTCACCGAGGCCGGCCTGCCGGTCACCACCGTCGAGGAGGTCACCGGATCGCCCGAGATGCTGTCGGACCGGGTCAAGACCCTGCACCCGCGCATCCACGGCGGACTGCTCGCCGACCTCGACCAGCCCGCCCACCGCGCCGACCTCGAGGCCCAGGGCATCGAGCCGTTCGCCCTGCTCGTGTCGAACCTCTACCCGTTCCGCTCCGACCCGTCGATCGAGCTGATCGACATCGGCGGCCCGGCCATGGTGCGCGCCGCGGCCAAGAACCACGCCCACGTCGGGGTGGTGGTCGACCCCGCCGACTACGACGCGGTGCTCGCCGAGCTGCGCGAGCACGGCCGGCTGGCGTCGGCCACCCGCCGTCGCCTGGCACGCGACGCGTTCGCCCACACCGCCGCCTACGACGCCGCCATCGTCGGCTGGTTCGACGACGTCGACCGTCGGGCGGCGTCCGACGCCGGGCCCCCCGAGCTGCCCCGCACGGTCCACCTCGCCATCGAACGGGTGCAGGACCTGCGCTACGGCGAGAACCCCCACCAGCAGGGCGCCCGCTACCGCGCCGTCGGTGAGACCAGCTGGTGGGACGGGGTCGAGCAGCACTCGGGCCTGGCGCTGTCGTACCTCAACCTGTTCGACGCCGCCGCCGCGTGGGCGCTCGTCCACGATCTCGGCGCCGCGCCCGCGGTGGCCATCATCAAGCACGCCAACCCGTGCGGCGTGGCCGTGGCCGACTCGCTGGCCGACGCCTACCAGCGCGCCTTCGACTGCGACCCCCGCTCCGCGTTCGGGGGCATCGTGGCGCTGAACCGTCCGGTCGACGCCGCCACCGCCGACGAGATGGTCGCCGCGGCCCAGGCCGACGTGGTCATCGCTCCCGGCTGGGAGCCCGGCACCCTCGACGCGCTGCGGGCCAAGCGCAGGAACACCCGCCTGCTCACCGCCCCGCCGCCCTCGGGCGTCGGGCTCGAGCTGCGCCAGATCGACGGCGGCTGGCTCGTGCAGGACCCCGCCCACTTCGCCGCCACCCGCGCCGAGTGGCGGGTGGTCACCAAGGCCCAGCCCACCCCCGAGCAGTGGGCCGACGCCGAGCTGGCGTGGCGCGTCTGCGGCCACGTGAAGTCCAACTCCATCGTGCTCGTGCGCGGCGGGGTGGCGTGGGGCATCGGCGCGGGCCAGCAGAACCGCGTCGAGTCCGGCGAGATCGCCGCCAAGAAGGCCGCCGGCCGCGCCGCGGGGGGTGCCGCCGCGTCCGACGCGTTCTACCCGTTCCCAGACGGCATCGACGCCGCCGCCGCGGCCGGCGTCGGCGTGGTGATCCAGCCCGGCGGATCGGTGCGCGACGACCATGTCATCGCCGCCGCCGACGGCCACGGCCTCGCCATGATCTTCACCGGCGAGCGACACTTCCTGCACTGAGTCGCCCTGCACCCGCCGGGCCGCGCCCCGGCCCCCACCCCGCCGACGTCCCCCGGAGCTCCCGTGACCGCACGCACCCTCGACGGCGAGGCCGTCGCCGCCCGCCTCCGCGACGAGCTGGCGGCGCGCGTCGTCGCGCTGCGCGAGCGGGGGATCGTGCCCGGGCTGGGCACCGTGCTGGTGGGCGACGACGGCCCCTCGGCCAACTACGTGGCCATGAAGCACCGCGACTGCGAGTCGCTCGGCATCGCGTCGGTCCACGAGCACCTGCCCGCCACCGCCACCCAGGCCGAGGTGGCGGCGGTCGTCGACCGGTTCAACGCCGACGAGCGGGTCGACGCCTACCTGATGCAGTACCCGTTCCCGGCGGGGCTCGACTACGAGGCCGCGCTGCTGCGGGTCGATCCGGCCAAGGACGTCGACGGGCTGCACCCGGTCAACCTGGGCAAGCTGGTGATGGGCACCCGCGGTCCCCGGCCGTGCACGCCGGTGGGCATCGTCGAGCTGCTCGCCGCCCACGACATCGACCTGCGGGGCCGCCACGTGGTCATCGTCGGCCGGGGCCTCACCATCGGCCGGCCCCTCGCCAACCTGCTCACCCTCAAAGAGCCCGGGCTCAACGCGGCCGTCACCGTCGTGCACACGGGCGTCGCCGACCTGGCCGCCCACACCCGGCGCGCCGACGTGTTGGTGGCCGCGGCCGGGTCGCCGGGCCTGATCACCGCCGACATGGTCCGGCCCGGCGCGGTGGTGGTCGCCGCCGGAGTGTCGTTCGAGGGCCGGCGGGTGGTGTCCGACGTCGCCGACGACGTGGCCGAGGTCGCCTCGTGGCTGTCGCCCCGCATCGGTGGGGTGGGTCCCATGACCCGCGCCATGCTGCTGCGCAACTGCGTCGAGGCGGCCGAACGCCGGGCCGCGTCCTAGCCTCTCGTCCGATGGCGCTCATCCGTGACCTGCTCGCCGACGGGTTCACCGTCTCGTTCGAGTTCTTCCCGCCGCGCACCGACGAGGCCGAGCGCCAGCTCGAGAAGGCCATCCGCGAGCTCGAGCCCCTGCACCCGTCGTTCGTGTCGGTCACCTACGGCGCCGGGGGCTCCACCCGCGACCGCACCCGCGACATCGTCATCGGCATCGAGCGCGACACGTCGATCACCGCCATGGCCCACCTCACCTGCGTGGGCCACACCCGCGCCGACGTGCGGGCGCTGCTCGAGGAGTACCGCGCCGGCGGGGTCGCCAACATCTTGGCCCTGGCCGGCGACCCGCCCACCGACGGCTCGGCGCCCGAGGGCGACTTCCGCTACGCGCTCGAGCTGGTCGAGCTGGTCCGCGAGGTCGGCGGGTTCTCCATCGGCGTCGCCGCCCACCCCGAGCTGCACCCCCGCTCCACCGGGCGCGACCACGACCGGCGCCACCTCGCCACCAAGCTCGCCGCCGCCGACTTCGGGGTCACCCAGTTCTTCTTCGACGCCGACCACTACCTGCGCATGATCGACGAGCTCGACGCGCTGGGCTGCGACACGCCCGTGATCCCGGGCATCATCCCGGTGACCAACGCGGGGCAGGTCCAGCGGTTCGCCAGCCTCGCCGGCGCCGACTTCCCGGTGGCGTTGGCCGAGCGCATCGGTGCGGTGGCCGACGACCCGGCAGCGGTGCGGGCCATCGGCGTCGAGGTGGCCACCGGGCTCGGGCGGCGCCTGCTCGACGAGGGCGTGCCCGGGCTGCACTTCTACACGCTCAACCGGTCGACCGCGACCCGCGAGGTCGCCGCCAACCTCGGTCTCGCCGGGGCCTGATGGCGGGCGGCCACCCGATCGTCGTCGCGGCCCGGCGGTCGGCGGATCTCGCCGCCGAGCAGGCCGCCGCCTCCGAGTCGGCCCGGGCGCTGCACGCCGACGTGGTCGAGGCCCTGCGCACGGCCGGGCTGTTCCGCATGCTCGTCCCCGCCGTCTACGGCGGCCCCGAGGTCGACGCCCTGTCGATGGTCGAGGCCATCGAGGCGGTCAGCCGGGGCGACGGCGCCGCCGGCTGGTGCGTGATGGTGGCGTCGACCACCTCGTCGATGTCGCTCTTCCTCCCGCCCGACGGCGCCCGTGAGCTGTTCGGCGATCCGGCCACGGTGGCCGCCGGTGTGTTCGCCCCTCAGGGGCGGGCCGTGCCCGACGGCGACGGGTTCGTGGTGTCGGGCCGCTGGGGCTGGGGGAGCGGGGCCGACCACAGCGACTGGTTCGCCGGCGGGGCCATCGTCGATGGCGCCGGGATGCGGCTGTGCTTCGTCCCTCGCGACGAGGTGCGGCTCCTCGACACCTGGCACACGTCGGGGCTGCGGGGCACGGCGTCGAACGACGTCGAGATCGACGGGGCCGTCGTCCCCGAGCACCGCACGATCGAGCCGTTGCGCACCCGCGCCGTGGTCGACGCGCCGCTCGCCCACTTCCCGAACTTCACCCTGCTGGCGTGCGGCGTGGCCGCGGTCGCGCTCGGCATCGCTCGCCGCGCCGTCGACGAGCTCGTCGTGCTGGCCGGCGCCAAGGTGCCCGCCCACTCGCGCAAGCGGCTCGCCGAGTCGCCGCTGACCCAGGTCGACGTGGCCCGGGCCGAGGCGGCGCTGTCGTCGGCCCGTGCCTTCCTCGTCGACGAGGTGGGGCGGGCGTGGGCCGACGTGGTCGCGGGCGCGCCGCTCGACGGCCATCGGCGGGCCCGCATCCGCCTCGCCTGCACCCACGCGGTGGCCGGGGCCGTCACCGCCACCGACCTGGCGTACCACGCCGGTGGCGGGTCGTCGGTGTTCGCATCCAGCCCGCTGCAGCGCTGCTTCCGCGACGTGCACACCGCCACCCAGCACGTGATGGTCGGACCCCGCACCTACGAGACCGTGGGCCGCCTGGCCCTCGGCCTCGACGCCGACACCTCGATGCTCTGACCGCCGACCGTCCAACCTCCTTGCGTAGCCCAGCCACCGCGCGGGTGGCTGGGCGACGCACGAAGGTGACGGGGTTTCAGGCCATGGCGGCGCGGAGGTTCTCGTCGATGGCGGCCATGAACTCCTCGGTGGTGAGCCACCCCTGGTCGGGGCCGACGAGCAGGGCGAGGTCCTTGGTCATCTTCCCGGACTCGACGGTCTCGATGACGACCCGCTCGAGGGTCTCGGCGAAGCGGACCACGTCGGGCGTGTCGTCGACGTGACCGCGGTGCGCCAGGCCGCGGGTCCAGGCGTAGATCGACGCGATGGGGTTGGTGGAGGTGGGGTTGCCCTTCTGGTGCTCGCGGTAGTGGCGGGTGACGGTGCCGTGGGCGGCCTCGGCCTCCACCGTCTTGCCGTCGGGGGTCATGAGCACCGAGGTCATGAGCCCCAGCGAGCCGAAGCCCTGGGCGACGGTGTCGGACTGCACGTCGCCGTCGTAGTTCTTGCACGCCCACACGTAGCCGCCCTCCCACTTCATGGAGGCGGCCACCATGTCGTCGATGAGGCGGTGCTCGTAGGTGAGACCGGCGGCGTCGAAGTCGGCCTTGAACTCGGCCTCGAAGACCTCGGCGAACAGGTCCTTGAAGCGCCCGTCGTAGGCCTTCAGGATCGTGTTCTTGGTGGACATGTACACCGGGTAGCCCCGGTCGAGCCCGTAGCGGAAGCTGGCCCGGGCGAAGTCGCGGATGGACGCGTCGAGGTTGTACATGCCCATGGCGACCCCGCCGTCGGGGAACTGGAAGACCTCGTGCTCGATGGGGGCCGAGCCGTCGGCGGGGGTGAAGGTCATGGTGAGCGTGCCGGCGCCCGGCACCCGGAAGTCGGTGGCGCGGTACTGGTCGCCGTAGGCGTGGCGGCCGATGACGATGGGCTTGGTCCAGCCCGGCACGTAGCGGGGGATGTTGCCGATGATGATCGGCTCGCGGAAGACGACCCCGCCCAGGATGTTCCGGATGGTGCCGTTGGGCGACCGCCACATCTGCTTCAGGCCGAACTCCTCGACGCGTGCCTCGTCGGGGGTGATCGTGGCGCACTTCACGCCGACGCCGTGCTCCTGGATGGCGTGGGCGGCGTCGATGGTGACCTGGTCGTCGGTGGCGTCGCGGTGCTCGATGCCCAGGTCGAAGTAGACGAGCTCGATGTCGAGGTACGGGAGGATGAGCTGGTCGCGGATCATCTGCCAGATGATCCGGGTCATCTCGTCGCCGTCGAGCTCGACGACCGGGTTGGCCACCTGGATCTTCGCCATCGTCATCTCATCCTCTGCGTCGGGTGCGTGGGCCGGCTGACCACGATAGGACAAGTGTGAGACAAGTGCGTCCCGCGGCCCGGGATGGCCCGGATGGGCCTGTACGGCGTACGGTGGGCGGCCGACGACGGGGCGCCGGGCGATACGGTGGGCCCCACTTTCGACCGCCATCCAGGGGGAACACCGTGAGGGTCCACGACAAGATCTACATCGACGGTGCGTGGGTGCCGTCCGACGGCACGGGCAGCATCGAGGTCATCAACGCCTCCACCGAAGAGGTCATGGGGTCGATCCCCGAGGGCACCGCCTCCGACGTCGACAAGGCCGCCGCGGCGGCCAAGCGGGCGTTCGACAGCTGGTCGCGCACCGACCTCGAGGAGCGCCTCAAGCTGGTGCAGCGCCTCGCCGAGGAGCTCGGCGCCCGCAGCGACGAGATCGCCGAGGTCATCGCCGGCGAGGTCGGCATGCCGCTCATGTGGTCGAAGATGATCCAGGCCGGGCTGCCCGCCGGCACCACCGCGACGGTGCTCGAGACGGCCAAGGACTTCCCGTGGGAGGAGAAGATCGGCAACTCCCTGGTGGTGCGCGAGCCCATCGGGGTCGTCGGCTGCATCACGCCGTGGAACTACCCGCTCCACCAGATCATGGCCAAGGTGGCGCCGGCTCTCGCCGCCGGCTGCACCGTGGTGCTCAAGCCCAGTGAGGTGGCGCCGCTCAACGCGTTCATCCTCGCCGAGATCATCGACGACATCGGTCTGCCGGCCGGCGTGTTCAACCTGGTCAGCGGCGTCGGTCCGGTGGTGGGCGAGGCCATCGCCGCCAGCCCCGACATCGACATGGTGTCGTTCACCGGCTCCACCCGCGCCGGCAAGCGCGTGTCGGAGGTGGCGGCCCAGACGGTGAAGCGGGTCCACCTCGAGCTCGGCGGCAAGTCGGCCAACATCGTCCTCGACGACGCCGATTTCGCCGCGGTGATCCCCAAGGGCGTGTTCGCCTGCTACCTCAACTCGGGGCAGACCTGCACCGCCCACACCCGCATGCTGGTCCCCAAGGACCGCATGGACGAGGCCGCCCAGATCGCCGCGGCGGCCGCCGCCGGCTTCCCGGTGGGTCGGGCCACCGACGAGGGGGCCATGCTCGGCCCGCTCGTGTCGAAGGCCCAGCAGGATCGGGTGCGGGCCTACATCCAGAAGGGCATCGAGGAGGGCGCCACGCTGGTCGCCGGCGGCCCCGAGCAGCCCGACGGCCTCGACTCGGGCTACTTCGTCAAGCCCACCGTGTTCGCCAACGTCACCAACGACATGACCATCGCCCGCGAGGAGATCTTCGGGCCGGTGCTGTCGATCATCGGCTACGAGGACGAAGAGGACGCCATCCGCATCGCCAACGACACCGAGTACGGCCTCGCCGGCGGTGTGTGGTCGGCCGACCCGGATCGCGCCCTGCGGGTCGCCAAGCGGATGCGCACCGGCCAGGTCGACGTGAACGGCGGCTCGTTCAACGCGGTGGCGCCGTTCGGCGGATACAAGCAGTCTGGCAACGGGCGCGAGCTCGGCAAGTTCGGCTTCGAGGAGTTCCTCGAGACCAAGTCGTTGCAGCTGTAGTCACACCACACGCTGCGCGGACGGGCCGCCCCCTCGCCGGGGCGGCTCGTTCGCGCCCCACCCGTCCACCCAGGAGCACCATGTCCCACCCTCCGGCCTCGGTGTTGCGACGAGGCTTCCGCCTCATCGGTCGCTACGTGCGGCTCCACCCGGGGCCGTTCCTCGCCGCGCTCAGCGGCGCGGTGCTGTTCTCGGGGGCGCTGGTGGCGGGCACCGTGGTGCTCGGTCGGGTCACCGACGAGCTCATCATCCCGGCCTTCGAGGAGGGTGACACCGAGGTGGGCGTGGTGGTGGCCGCCGCCGCGGCCATCATCGGGCTGTCGGTGCTGCGCGCCGTCGGCGTCGTCGTCCGGCGCTACTTCGCGGCCATGGTCGCCAACCGCTCGCAGGTGTCGTTGCGCCGGTCGGTCATCGACACGTACCTGGCGGTGCCCCTCTCGTTCCACCAGACCACCCCCACCGGCGAGCTGCTCGCCCACGCCGACGCCGACGTCGAGGCCGCCACCGAGGTCCTCAACCCGCTGCCGTTCACCACCGGCGTCATCAGCCTCATCGTCTTCTCCATCGTGTCGCTCGCCCTGGTCGACCCGATGCTGATGCTCGTCGGCGTGGCGGTGTTCCCCATCCTCACCGTCATCAACCGGGTGTACACGGCCCGGGTCGAGGAGCCGGCGTCGATGGTCCAGGAGCACGTGGGGCGGGTGTCCAACGTCGCCCACGAGAGCTTCGACGGGGCGCTCGTGGTGAAGACCCTCGGCCGCGAGGCCCACGAGGTCGATCGCATGCGGCGGGCGTCCGACGGGTTGCGCGACTCACGGATCGAGGTCGGTCGCCTGCGGGCCACCTTCGAGCCCACCATCGACCTGATCCCCAACGTGGGCACGGTCGTGCTGTTGCTGGTCGGCTCGTGGCGGCTCTCCGACGGCGCGGTCACCACCGGTGAGCTGGTGCAGGCCATGGCCCTGTTCGGGGTGCTCGCCTTCCCGATGCGGGTGGTCGGGTTCTTCCTCGAGGAGATGCCCCGCTCGGTCGTGTCGCTCGAGCGCATCGACCGGGTGCTGGCCGAGCCCCCCGCCCCCTCGCCGTCGCCCGACGCCGCGCTGCGGCTCCCCGACGGGCCCCTGGCGCTCGAGGTCCGCGACGTCGGCTACGCCTACGGCGACGCCGCGCCGGTGCTCGACGGCGTGAGCTTCGACGCCGCGCCCGGCGAGATCGTGGCGTTGGTGGGGCCCACCGGCGCGGGCAAGAGCACGCTCTGCCAGCTGCTGGTCCGCCTCTCCGACCCCGACCGCGGCCACATCCGCCTCGGCGGGGTCGACCTGGCCCACGTGCGCCCCGACGAGCTGCGGCGGGCCGCCGCGCTGGTGTTCCAGGAGTCGTTCCTGTTCGCCGACACGGTGGGCGACAACATCGGGCTCGACACCGGCGCGTCGCCCGCCGAGGTGCTCGCCGCGGCGCGCATCGCGCGGGCCGACCGCTTCATCGCCGAGCTGCCCCACGGGTTCGACACCCCGATGGGGGAGCGGGGCGTCACCCTCTCGGGTGGCCAGCGCCAGCGCGTGGCGCTCGCCCGGGCGCTCGTGCGCCAGCCCCGGCTGCTGCTGCTCGACGACGCCACCAGCGCGGTCGACGCCCTGATCGAGGCCGAGATCCTCGACGGGCTGCGCCGCGCCCTCGACACCACCACCGTCATCGTCGCCCACCGGGTGTCCACCATCGAGCTCGCCGACCGGGTCGTCTACCTGCACGCCGGTCGGGTCGTGGCCCAGGGCACCCACGCCGAGCTGCTCGCCCTGCCCGCCTACGAGGCGCTGGTGCGGGCCTACGAAGAGGAGGCGATCGGGTGACGCCCCGCGACGACGACCGCACCACCGACGACGCCGCCCGCGTCCAGCACCGCCCCGACCCGGCGCGGGTCGAGGACCACGTGGCCGAGCTCGAGGCCGCCCACGCCGGCCGCTTCGACCTCGACGTCGAGGCCGAGGGCGCCGCGCTCGCCCCCGAGGTGTCCGACGACCTCGACCTCGGCGACGACGGGGCCATGGGCGTGCTGCGCCGTGGCCTGGCCGCCAGCCCCGAGCTGCGCAAGGGCATCGCCCTCACCGTGGCCATGGCGGTCGCCACCGCCATCGGCCGGCTGGTCATCCCCGTGCTGATCCAGCAGATCCTCGACCGGGGCATCCTCGGCGACGACGGCTACCGCCCCGGCTTCGTCGCCGCCGCATCGGGTGTCGCCGTGGTGATCATCGCCGTGGTGTGGTGGGCCAGCCGGGCCACCTACCTGCGGCTGATGTACGTGGCCGAGGACGTGCTGTGGGGGCTGCGGGTGCGCACCTTCGCCCACATCCACGAGCTGTCGGTCGCCGACCACAACGAGACCAAGCGGGGCGCCCTCGTCTCCCGTGTCACCTCCGACATCGAGACCATCGCCCGCTTCGCCCAGTGGGGCGCGGTGGCGTGGATCGTGAACTCCACGGTCATCGTCGGCACGCTGCTCGTGCTGGCCGTCTACTCGTGGCAGCTGGCGCTCATCACCCTGGCGGTCTTCCTGCCGGTGCTGCCGGTGATGCGGGCGCTGCAGCGCCGCCAGCTGCGGGCCTACGACCTGCTCCGCACCCGGGTCGGCGAGATGCTCACCGAGGTGTCCGAGTCGGTGATGGGTGCCGGCGTGGTGCGCGCCTACGGCACCGAGGACCGCACCCGCGCCCGTCTGCGCCGCGCCGTCGACAACACCTACCGGGCCCGCATGGCGGCGGCGAAGTACTTCGCCGTCATCTTCCCGGTGGGCGACATCTTCGGGGCCTTCGCGCTCGCCGCGGTGGCGGGGGCCGGGGCCTGGTGGGGGCTCGGGTGGGGTCTCGACACCGGCGCCCTGGTGGCGTCGCTCTTCCTCGTCAACCTCATCCTGAACCCCATCAGCGAGCTGGGTGAGATCCTCGACCAGACCCAGACCGCGCTGGCCGGGTGGCGCAAGGTGCTCGACGTGCTCGACCAGCCCATCGAGATCATCGAGCCCGACCCCGGCCTCGAGCTCGCCGCGGGGGCGTTGGGCGTGCGGGCCACGGGCCTCGAGTTCGCCTACCGCGAGGGCGGTCGGGTGCTGCACGGCATCGACGTCGAGATCCCGGCGGGGGCCAACGTGGCCATCGTCGGCGAGACGGGGTCGGGCAAGACCACGTTCGCCAAGCTGCTGGTCCGCCTCGCCGATCCCACCGCCGGGCGCCTCGAGATCGGCGGCGTCGATCTGCGCGAGGTGGCGCCCGACAGCCGGCGTCGCGCGGTGCGCATGGTGCCCCAGGACGGCTTCTTGTTCGACACCACCATCCGCGAGAACGTCCGCACCGGTCGCGACGACGCCACCGACGCCGACATCGCCGCCGCGTTCGCCGAGCTCGGCCTCGGGTGGTGGCTCGAGCGCCTGCCCGACGGCCTCGACACCGAGGTCGGCGAGCGGGGCGAGAACCTCTCGGTCGGCGAGCGCCAGCTCGTGGCCCTGGCCCGCGCCCAGCTCGCCGATCCCGGCCTGCTGGTGCTCGACGAGGCCACCAGCTCGGTCGATCCCGAGACCGAGCGGGCCCTGTCGGGTGCTCTTCTGCGCCTCACCGAGGGCCGCACCACGGTGAGCATCGCCCACCGCCTGTCCACCGCCGAGGCCGCCGAGCTGGTGCTGGTGTTCGACCAGGGCCACCTCGCCGAGATGGGCCACCACGACGAGCTGGTCGCCGCCGGCGGCATCTACGCCCGCCTCCACGAGAGCTGGGTCGGCAACACCCGCCGCGGCACCGCCGCCTGAGCCTCCACCTGCTGGCACCTCAGCGCTGGCTGTCGAGGCACCGAGTTGGCCGACCAGAACCCGAGTCGACGCTCACTCCGGAGCGCGCATCGACTCCATGAGGGCGGCCACGGCGAGCATCTCGCTGCGGTCGGCCTCGTCGGCGTCGAGGGCGGCGACGGCTGCCTCGAGCGCTCGATGGTCGCGTCGCCGTCGGGCTGCGGCGATGAGTGCGGTTCGGATGGCAGACACTCCGCGACGACGGCGCACGTCACATGATGTCGACGTCGACGTCGTCGGGGACCATGTCCCCGTCCTCGCCGTCAGGGTGCGGGGCTCGACCGACCGACGCGTGGAACGCCTCTTCGAGCCACTCCAGGAGCTCGTCGTCGACCTCGTCGGGGTCGGTGAGGTTCACGACGTGGTGGTACTTCGACCCGTACTCGCCGACCTTTCGCGAGAGGCGATCTGATGACAGCTTCCGGCGCAGCGAGAAGCCGATGGCCACCCACTTGGTCATCGAGGTCACGGTGGCGAAGGTGCCGCCGTGCTTGAACAGCACCATCTTGTCGATCGGGTCGATGATGAGGTCGCCGTCGAGCGGGCGCAGGCGGGCCTCGATCCGGTCGTAGATCGGCCGGAAGAACGGCAGCGCCCGGGCGGCGTACTCGTCGATGGTCAGACCCGGGCGGCAGTCGTGGCCCTGGCCCCGGGCGCCGAAGTCACGTCCGCAGTTCGGGCAGGTCCACACCGTCACCGGATCGACGGTAGTCCTGCGGGCGGGCCTCGGTGCGGGGTCAGGTGGACGGGTCGCTGCGACGCCAACCGCTCGGAGTTCTGCGAAGCAGGTCGACGCCCTCGGCCCCCAAGCGGTCCACGTAGTCCAGTTCCTTCTGGACCCGTCGAGTCTCGAGGGGAGAGAGGTAGTCGAGTGCGTACATCGTGTGCACCGATGGCGCGTGGCGCGCCAACGTGATGAGCGCTCGACGGTGATGGCGCTTGACCACCG
>DATHSN010000133.1:0-9114 GCA_035464115.1 Acidimicrobiales bacterium
GACTCGCCGGCCTGACTGCGCAGGGCGTGAATCGCCGTCTGCTGACCGCATCCGACTCCACCAGAATAGGTGGATTTTTGCTGGTGTTTCGCGGGCTGTGGGGCGGGTTCGGTTCAGCGGGCACCACCTGCACCCCGGCGACGCCGTCGCCGCCGCCCTCATCGGCCACATTCGCCGCGTGGTGGTCAACGCCGAGGGCGCCGTCATCGACCTCGGACGACGACAACGCTGCTTCCCGGGCCAGCACGCGACGCCGTGCTGTTGAACCAAGCGACCAGCGGCGGGATCCCACGATGCATGTGGCCCGGCTGCGACCGCACCGTCCGCCACCTCCAGATCGACCACCTCGAACCGTGGCGAGCGGACGGACCCACCGACACCACCAACGGCCAACCCGAATGCGGGTTCCACAACCGGTTGAAGGAAGCCGGGTTCATCCCCCACCGCCAACCCGACGGCACCTGGACCTACCACCGCCCCAACGGCGGCGGCCCCATCACCCCCTCGGTGTGACGTCGGGGGGGCTCGGCCGCGGCAGCAGTGACGCCGGGGGCGGGCCCACCCGGCCCAGGGGGAAGTCGACCAGGGCGCGCAACCGGGCGCGGGCCGAGAACCACGGGAGCTGGCGGTCGGGGCGCACCGAGCCGGCGGCGATCTGGCCGATGGCCATGAGGTAGCGGATCGTGGCGTGGTAGCGGCCGGAGTGCTCCCGCACGAGGATCAGCGTGTTGCGCATCTGCAGGTAGTCGACCGCCGCGGTGGCCGGACCCACCGCGGGGTTCACCACCCGGGCCCCGTGGACGATGCCGACCTCCCAGCCCGCCTCCCGGGCCCGGATGCCGAGGTCGGCCTCCTCGCAGTACGCGAAGTAGCGCTCGTCGAACAGGCCGATGTCGTCGAGGCAGGCCCGACGGGCGAGCATCAAGGTGCCGTGCGGGTGGTCGGCCGCCTCCCACCCGTCGTCGACGGCGCGGGGTCGGGTGATGCCCCCGAAGTACGGGTCGATCACCGGGGTGGCGCCGTCGCCCACGTCGGCGCTCACCAGACCGGCGCGGGGGCGGGCCGAGCCCTCGGCCACCAGGCGCTCGAGGGCGTCGACGGCCGGGAGCGCGTCGTGGGGCATCAGCGCGACCCACTCCCCCACGCCCTCGTCGAGCCAGCGCCGCCAACCGGCGTTGGCACCGGGCCCGAAGCCGGTGTTCGCGCCCATCTCGATGAGGGTGCCCCCGTGCTCGGCCACGGTGGTCCGCGCCCGGTCGAGGTGGGCGGGCACCGACCCGTTGTCGACCACCAGCGCCACCGCCGGCAGCGTCGACCGGTCGAGCGCGTCGAGCGAGTCGGCGAGGCGCTCGGACGTGTCGCGGTGGACGACGACGACGGTGAGAGGGGCGTCGGGCACGCCGCATGTTGGCCGCGACGGGGCCCGACGAGCGAGACGGGCCCCGCGGCCGGCCCCGCCCGAGCCGCTCAGCGCGCCGCGGTGGCCTGCAACAGGGCGTGCTGGACCAGGTCGAGCAGGGCGTGCTTGGTGGAGTCGCGGTCGCGGGCGTCGCACACCACCATCGGCACCGCCTCGGGCACGGCGAGCGCCTCGCGGACGTCCTCCACCCGGTGCGGGAGCTGGCCGTGGAAGGCGTTGAGGGCCACCACGAACGGCATGCCCAGCCGCTCGAAGTAGTCGACCGCGGGGAAGCAGTCGGCCAGCCGGGTGCTGTCGACGAGCACCACCGCGCCGATGGCGCCGCGGACGAGGTCGTCCCACATGAACTGGAAGCGGGGCTGACCCGGCGTGCCGAACAGGTACAGGACCAGGTCGTCGCCGAGCGTGATGCGCCCGAAGTCCATGGCGACCGTGGTGGAGGTCTTGCCGGTGAGCCCGCCGGTGTCGTCGACCCCTTCGCTCACCTGGGTGAGCGCGGCCTCGGTGGTGAGCGGGGTGATCTCCGAGATCGAGCCGACGAAGGTGGTCTTGCCCACCCCGAAGCCACCGGAGACCACGATCTTGACGGGCATCGGCGTGGCGGCGTCGGGCGCCGGCGGCCGGTGCGGCTCAGAGCGCCTGAAGGCCATCGAGCACCCTTTCGAGGAGTCGGAGGTCGGGGCGGTCGCCCACCAGGTCGGGGCGGTGCACGGCGAGGAGGCCCTCGTCGGCCAGGTCGCCGATCAGCACCCGGGCCACCCCGAGGTGCAGGTGGAGCAGGGCGGAGACCTCGGCGACCGAGTGCGGGGTGACGCACAGCTCGACGATGGCGTGGCGCTCGAGGGTGAGGCGGGGGCGATCGGCCAGCCCGGAGCCACTGGTGCGGACCATCGCCTCCACGGGCAGGTCGGTGCGGGCGCGGGTCCGTCCGCCGGTGATGGCGTAGGGGCGGATCCTCGCGCCGAGGGCGTCGGGGCGGTCGGTGGCGCTCACCGCGGGAGCGACCCCTGCAGCTCGGCCCGCAGCTCGGGCGTCAGCACCGCACCGGCCTTCTCGACCAGCACGGCCATCTCGTAGCCGACCAGCCCGACGTCGCAGTCGGAGCCGGCGACCACCGCGAGGCACGATCCGTCACCGATGCCGGTGACGAACAGGAACGCCCGCTCCATCTCCACGATGACCTCGTTGACCGCCCCACCGCCGAAGCGACCGGCGGCGCCGTAGGCGAGCCCGATGAGACCGGAGGCCACGGCGGCGAAGCGATCGCCGGCGTCGCGGGAGAGGCCCGACGACATGGCCATGGGCAACCCGTCGGAGGAGACCACCACGGCCTCGCTCACCCCCGGGACCCGCTCGACGAAGTTGGTGACCAGCCAGCTGACGTTGCTGGCGGCCGCGCTCAGACCGCTCATCGCTGGCCTCCCTGGGGCTCGGTGGGCGCCGCATCGCCCGTGGGTCGTCCGTTGCGTCCGGCGTGCAGCCCGCTGCGGTAGCGGGCGAGCATGGCCCGCACCTCTTCGGGCGAGCGGGTCGGTGCGGTGGCGGCCCGGTGCTCGTCGCTCCCGTTCGGCGCGCTCACCGCGCCGGGGGTGCGACGGGCGAGGCCGGCGGAGGTGGTGTCCGCCTCGGCCGGCGGCCGGGCGGTGACCCGCCGGGGCAGAGCGCCGGGAACGGCGGGCTCCGCGGCGCCGGCGGCGGGCGGCGCGGCGCTCTCGCGCCGGGGCAGCAGCGACGCCAGCCCGGCGTCGAACGCCTCCCCCTGGGGAAGGGCCTCGGAGAGGCGGGCCGGGGAGTCGGGGATGATCGTGGGTGGCGGGACCACCGGGGTGGGCGCCGGCGTGGTCCGGTGGTCGCGCACCGGGCTCGACGGCGCGGGCTCCTCCGACCGCACGACGGCGAGCGGCGCGACGGGCGTCGACCCGCCCTCGTGCTCGGCCGTGGGTCCCTCGGCCAGCACGGTGGCCGGCAGCGTCACGAGGGCGGTCACCCCGCCGGCCGGCGAGGTGGTGAGGCGCACCCCGATGCCGAAGCGCGCGGCGAGCCGGCCGACCACGGTGAAGCCCAGCGAGCGGGACAGCGCGAGGCCGACGAGGGGTGGGTCGGCGAGCAGCTGGTTGGACTCGGCGAGCTGGTCCTCGGACATCCCGAGGCCCTGGTCCGACACCGACACGACGTAGCCACCGTCGCGGGCACGGTGCCCGAGGATCTCGACCCGGGTGTCGGGCGGCGAGAACTGGGTGGCGTTCTCCATCAGCTCCGCGAGGAGGTGAGCGAGGTCGACCGCCTCCGCGCCCGACACGATGGCGGCGTCGAGGGCGAGCAGCTTGAGGCGGGCGAAGTCCTCCACCTCGCCGATGGCGACCCGCACCACGTCGGCGAGCGGGACCGGGCGGGCCCGCCTGTGGGCGGGGTCGGCGCCGGCGAGCACGAGGAGGCTCTCGGCGTTGCGCCGCATCCGGGTGGCGAGGTGGTCGAGCTTGAAGAGGTCCTCGAGCACGTCGGGGTCCTCCTCGCCGGCCTCGAGGTGATCGATGAACTCGATCTGGCGGTCGAGCAACGCCTGGTTGCGGCGGGCCAGGTTCACGAAGATGTCGCCGATGCCTCGGCGCAGGAGGGCGGCCTGCTCCTCGGCGACGTCGACGGTCACCCGCTGCACGGCGTCGAAGGCTCGGGCGAGCTGGCCGATCTCGTCGGCGCGGTCCATGGCGATGGGCTCGAGGACGGCGGGGGCCGTCTCCGGGCGGGGCGAGCGGAGCTGCTCCACCAGGGCGGGCAGCTGCTCGACGCTCAGGCGCTCGGCGGCGACGGTGAGCTCGCGGAGCGGGCGGCTGGTGCGGCGGGCGACGACGACGGCCACGAGGGCCGACACGATCACCGCGCCGGCGACGGCGAGGGCGTAGAGGAGCGCCTCGCGCACGGCGTCGTCGACGATGCCGTCGGCGGTGGCGGTGACGCCGTCGAGGATCTCGGTGCCGGTGAGGGCCATGGCGGCTCGGGTGGCGTCGGCCGACTCGATCCAGGGACCGGGGTCGAGCCGCAACCGCACCGGCGGGCCGGTGGCGGCGCCGGACTGGGGATCGAGGCCGCCGAGGGCGGTGACGAGGACCTGGTCGATGACGGCGTCGGCCGCGGTGACCGCGGGGGCGGCGAGGCGGTTGCGGAGGGTGGCGGCCTGCGACGGCTCGGCGATCTCGTAGGTGAGGGCGAGGTAGCCCTGGGTCTCCTGGAGGCTGGAGGTGAGGACCCGCCACTGCCGACCCTCGGGGTCGAGCAGGCCGTCGGTGAGGACGAACGCCAGGGTCGAGGCACCGCGGGCCTGGGCCTCACGGGACCGCTCGAGGGCGGCCACGGTGGACAGGTCGTCGGACACCTCGGGGACCGCGGTGGTGGTCGCCACCTCGGCGTTCATGGCGGTGAGGGTGCGCAGGGTGTCGGAGAACCAGGCCTCGGCCACGAACACCGAGAGGTTGCCGGCGTCGACCTGGGCCCGGATCGTGTCGAGGTCGTCGGTGCGGGTCCGGGTCCGCTCGATGGCGGTGGTGAGGTCGGGGGCGGCGCCGCCGCTGACCACGGCGTCGGTCGCCTCCTCGAAGCGGTCGAGGGCAGCCGACGTCGCCGGCCGCAGCCCGTCCAGCGTCTCGGCGGCGTCGTCGGGCGCCCGTTCCGACAAGCTGATCATCGAGGCGGTGCGCTCGGCCTGGAGCCCGTCGGCCAGCGCGGAGCTGGCGGCCACCAGCTCGGCGCCGCGGGCCACCGACCTCGCATCCTCGGCCTGGGCTCGGCGCTCCGCCAGCCCGACCCCCGCCAGCGCCATGAGCACCAACAGGGGTGGGACCGTGACGGCGAGGAGCTTGGTCCCGACCTTCATGTTCCGGAGCATGTCTGCGTCTCCCGCTCGCCGGTGCCACCGGCGCGTCCGCCCGTGGGTGTCTCCTCAGGACCATCGGGAGGGCGCGGACGTGACTTGAGCAACACCCGCACCGCGGCGGGCGGGTGGCGCGCAGAATGGGCCGGATGGCCCAGGTCCGGTCCGCTGCCGCGGCGGGATCGGCCGGTAGTGTCGCGGCGATGACCAGCCCCGCCGCCGGCATCGAGGGCGCCCTCGACGATCTCGGGCTCGCCGACCTCCTCGGCTTGCTCGAGCGCACCGGCCGGGCCGGCGTGCTGCACATCGAGGGCGACCAGCACGCGGTGGTGGTGATCGGACCGGGCACGGTGCACCTGGCCACCACCGACACCGGGCCCGGCCTCCGACGCGCCGTGATCGGCGCCGGCCTCGCCGACGAGGCGACCTGGCAGGAGGCCGTCGCCCGCACCGGGCCGGGCGCGGCGCCCGGCGCCGGTCTCGACGCCCTCGTCGAGCGAGGCGTCGACCGCGGGCGGCTCCGGGCCGTCATCTACGAGCACTCGGTGAGCACCCTGTTCGAGCTGCTCCTGCCGAGCCGCGACGACTTCCGGTTCGTCCCCGGTGAGCAGCACCCGTTCGCCGTCGAGCCCGGGTACCCGCTCGCCGAGTGCCTCGACGACGCCCGCCGGCGCCTCGAGCGGTGGCGCGACATCGCCGCCACCATCCCCTCCACCGCCACGGTCCTGCGGCGCACGGCGACGCTGCCCGTCGGGGTCGCCTCGGTCACCATCGCCCCCATGGAGTGGGAGGTCCTGGGCCTGCTCGACGGCCACCGCGACGTGGCCACCCTGGTCCACGTCACCGGCATGGGGGCCCTCGCCCTGTCGGCGCTGCTGCACCGGCTGGTCACCGACGGCCTCGCCGAGGTCCTCACCCCCTGAGGGCCTCCCACCCCGAACGGCCTCGCCCCTGAACGGCCTCGCTCCCTGAACGGCTCTGGCACCATGGGCGCACCATGAGCACCACCACCGGCGTGCCCGCCGACACCCTCGCCCTGCTCGACTTCATCGACGCCTCGCCGTCGCCGTACCACGCCGCCGCAGGTGCCGCCGCCCTCCTCGAGGGCGCGGGCTTCACCGCGCTCGACCCCGCCAGCGCCTGGCCCGACGGGCCCGGGCGGTGGTTCGTGGTCGAGGGCGGCGAGCTGGTGGCCTGGGTGGTGGCCGCCGACACGCCCCCCGACGCCGGATTCGTGCTGGTCGGCGCGCACACCGACAGCCCCAACCTGCGGGTGAAGGCCCGACCCGACACGGGCCGGGCCGGGTGGCGTCAGATCGGGGTCGAGGTCTACGGCGGGGCGCTGGTGAACTCCTGGCTCGACCGCGACCTCGGGCTGTCGGGACGGGTCACCCTGCGCGACCCCGACGCACCGGGCGGCACCCGCACCGAGCTGGTCCTCGTCGACGCGCCCATCGCCCGGGTGCCCCAGCTGGCCATCCACCTCGATCGTGAGATCAACGACACGGGCCTGAAGCTCAACCGGCAGCAGCACCTGGTGCCGGTGTGGGGGCTCGGACCGGTGCACGAGGGCTCGTTCCGGGCGTTCGTGGCCGACCACCTCGGCGCCGACGACGCCGCGGTGCTCGCCTGGGACCTCATGCTGCACGACCTCACCCCGTCGACGGTGGGCGGGGCCCGGGGCGAGATGATCTTCGCCCCCCGGCTCGACAACCTGTGCTCCGCCCACGCCGCGGTGCGGGCCCTCGTCGCCACCGCCGACCGCGCCAGCGCCGACCACGTGGCGGTGATCTGCCTGTTCGACCACGAGGAGATCGGGTCGACCTCGGCCACCGGCGCGGCCGGCACGCTGCTCCCCCGCCTGCTCGAGCGCTCCGTGCTCGCCCGCGGTGGCGGCCGCGACGACTACCTGCGGGCCCTCGGCGCCTCGCTGTGCGCCTCGGCCGACATGGCCCACGCCACCCATCCCAACTACCCGGAGCGCCACGAGCCCGGGCACCCGATCGCGCTCGACGGCGGGCCCGTCATCAAGATCAACGCCAACCAGCGCTACGCCACCGAGTCGCGGAGCGCGGCGGCCTTCCGCCTGGCCTGTGAGCGCGCCGCGGTGCCGGTGCAGGAGTACGTGCACCGCACCGACCTGCCCTGCGGGTCGACCATCGGCCCCATCACCGCCGCGCAGCTCGGCATCCCCACCGTCGACGTCGGCGTCGCCCAGCTGTCGATGCACTCGGCGCGCGAGCTGGCCGGCTCCCACGACCCGGCCCGCCTGGTGGCCGCGCTCGGCGAGCTGCTCGCCCCGTCGAGCTGACGCCGGCGACGGACTCGTTCTCACATCGAAAGTTGCCTTTTCGGGGCCCCGAAACCTAGAGTTCTCCGGCCAGAACGACGAGCCGGAGGGGAGACGGACGGGCGTGCCCGAGCTGTCGCGCACCGATCGAGAGACGCTGAAGGCCATCTACCGCCGCACCAGCGGTGGCGGGGTGGCCCACACCGGTGATCTCGCGGAGTCGCTCGGCACCAGCCCCGGCACCGCCACCGGCCACGTGAAGCGCCTGGCCGACCGGGGGCTCGTCGACCACACCCCCTACGCGGGGGCCCGGCTCACCGACGAGGGCCGGTCGACCGCCATCCGCACCATCCGCCGGCACCGCATCGTCGAGCGGTTCCTCGCCGACTACCTCGGCTACGACTGGCGTGACGCCGACCGGCTCGCCGCCACCTTCGAGCACGAGCTGCCCGACGAGGTCGAGGACCGGCTGTGGCTCGCCCTCGGCCGGCCCGACTCGTGCCCGCACGGGTTCCCCATCCCGGCCCCCGAGGCGGGCGAGCTGCCCGCCCTCCCCCCTCTCTACGATCTCGAACCCGGCGACGTCGCCGTGGTCGCCGTCCCCGGGTCGACCGACCCGGAGGTGGTCGAGTTCCTCGACACGCTCGGGCTCCGGCCCGGGGTCCGCGTCGAGGTCCGCGAGAAGCACCCGTTCGACGGCCCGCTCGTGCTGCGGGTCGCGGGACAGGACACGACCCTCGGGCGCACCGTCGCCGATCAGGTCTACGTCCGACCGGCCCCCGGGGATCCCCCCGAGGGCCAACCAGCAGGCTGACCGACTACCTCTCACCAGGAGAGCCCCGTGGAAGCAGTTCCCTATCTGGCCGCAGCGTCCGCCCTGGCGGGCCTCGTGCTGGCCGCGTTCTTCTACACCAACGTGAAGAAGGCGAGTCCGGGCGACGAGAACATGGTCCGGATCATGATCGAGATCCAAAAGGGCGCCCGCGCCTTCCTCAAGCAGGAGTACACCTGGGTCGCCGGCTTCGTCGTGGTCCTCGCCGTGCTCGTCGCGGTGTTCATCGTGCCCCTGGCCGGGCTCACCGTCGTGCTCGGCGCGGTGCTGTCGGCCACCGCCGGCTACGTCGGCATGACCGTGGCCACCATGGCCAACGCCCGCACCACCGAGGCGGCCAAGGACGGGCCCGCCAAGGCACTGCCCCTCGCCTTCCGGGGCGGCGCGGTCATGGGCTTCTCGGTGGCCGGCCTGGCCCTGCTCGGCCTCGCCGCGGTCTACATCGTGTTCGTCGTGCTGCTCGAGGTCGACGACGCCTTCGAGATCCTCACCGCCTTCGGCCTCGGCGCCTCGTCGATCGCGCTGTTCTCCCGTGTCGGTGGCGGCATCTACACCAAGGCCGCCGACGTCGGCGCCGACCTCGTCGGCAAGGTCGAGGCCGGCATCCCCGAAGACGACCCCCGCAACCCCGCCACCATCGCCGACAACGTCGGCGACAACGTCGGCGACGTCGCCGGCATGGGCGCCGACCTCTTCGAGTCCTACGC
>DATHSN010000134.1:0-8865 GCA_035464115.1 Acidimicrobiales bacterium
CGTCCGGGGTCACGAGCACCGCCCCGGGGCCGAGCCGACCACCGAGGGCAGCCGCCCGGTCGTCACGAGCCGAGCACGGCGTCGACGAGCGCGTCGACGCTCGGGACCCGGTCGTGGCCGTCATCGGCGCAGATCCCGTAGGGGTCGAGCTGCACCGGGTGCATCCCCGCGGCCCGGGCACCGACCACGTCGGCGGCCGCGGTGTCGCCCAGGTAGACGCACCGGTGCGGGTCGATCCCCCGATCGGCGAGCACGGCGAGCGCGGGGGCGAACGTGGCCGGATCGGGCTTCTCGACGCCGACCACGTGTGAGTCGACGACGTGGAGCACCTCGACGCCGTCCCCCGGCCCGACCTGGGCGATGGCGGAGCGCCGCAGCAGCTCCTCCACCGTGCCGTCGGCGTTGCTGACGATGGCCACCGGCACGCCGGCCGCCACCAGCCGGCGCAGGGCCGCGACCGCGGGCCGCTGCACCCAGCTCCACACCTCGAGCGCCGGCGAGCGCCAGGCCGGCTCGAACGCAGCGGGCGCGACCTCGGCTCCGCAGGTGGCCACCGTCGCATAGGTGCGCAGGTAGGCCGCCCACCGTGCCTCGCGGTCGAGCCCGGCCCGGAACCCGGCGTCGAGCGCGGCGGTGGCCTCGTAGTGCGCCCGGTGGAACACCGCGTCGTCGTCGCTCGGCACCACCCCCAGGGCGGCGAGCGCGGGGCGCAGCACCACCGGCGTGGGCAGCACGAACACCCCGCCCACGTCGAACACCACGGCATCGGGTCGCACGGCGATCACGACGCCGAACCTACCGGTCGCCGGACGCGCCACGGCCGCCGGCCCGCAGGACCGACGGCCGTGGACGACGCAGAGCTCAGCTGGCCTCGGCGCGGTCCTTGGCGACCTCGTCGAGCAGCTCGTACTCCTCGCCGGTGTCGACCCAGTCCTCGAACTGGGTGACGCCGAGCGTGTCGAACCGCTTGCGGAGCCAGCCGTCGTTGGCGTCGAGCAGGCCCAGCTTCTTGCAGTTCGGGACGATCTTGGAGAACAGGAGCTGCTGGAACGGGTCCTGGTTCTTCTCCTCGTCGGTGCGCCGGAAGATGCGGATGGCCTCGCGCGGGTCGACGCCCATCGATGCCCACACCTCTTGCTGCAGGAAGCGGTCGCGCATGCGCACCGCGGCCTCGAAGGCGAACTCCTGGCGCTCGAGCATCTCCGAGGAGCTCAGGCTCTCGTAGTACTCCTTGAGCGAGAGCACCCCGAACGCCACGTGGCGGGCCTCGTCGCTCATGACGTAGCGCAGGAGCTGCTTGAGCAGCGGATCCTGGGTGGTCTGGTGGGCCATGCCGAACGCGGCGAGGGCCAGGCCCTCGACCATGATCTGCATGCCGAGGTAGGTCATGTCCCACCGGCTGTCGAGGATGATGTCGTCGAGCAGCAGCTTGAGGTGGGTGTTGATCGGGTGGTGGCCCGACATCTTGGTGTCGAGGTACTTGGCGAACACCTCGACGTGGCGGGCCTCGTCCATCACCTGGGTGGCGGCGTAGTACTTGGCGTCGATCCACGGCACCGTCTCGACGATCTTGGCGGTGCAGATCAAGGCGCCCTGCTCACCGTGCATGAACTGGCTGAGGCTCCAGTTCTGCGAGGAGATGGCGTACTCGAGCCACTCCTTGTCGCCCCACTTCTCGAGCGAGGTGCCGGTGAGGTCGACGCCGAGCTCGGCGAAGCCCTCCTTCGACGGCACGCCCATGCCCTCGCGCACGAGCTTCTCCTGGTCGACCTCGATCGACCAGTCGAGGTCGGTCTCGCCGTTCCACTGCGAGTGCTTGGCCTTCTCGTAGAGCTTGTTGAGCGCCGGGCGGGCGCCCTTGTTGTAGTCCCACGTGAAGATGGCGTCGGCGTTGTCGCGCACGGTGTGGATCGCCTCGTCGCGATCGTGGTTCGTCATCGCCAAGATGGCGTCGAGGTCGTCGACGTCGGCCCGGCCGATGATGTCCTCGTTCGTCGCGCTCATGTGTGCTGCGCACCCCCGTGTGATGTGTGACGTCGGTCTCGACGCCGCTGGCGTTCGGGCGACTGTACGCCGTACAGCCTACCGGGGGAAGTGACGCTCGCCACACCGGGTGCCGCGCGTCGCTAGGTTCGGCGCCACCCACCCGCGACGAGAGGACCACCGCCGTGCGCCCCACCTTCGGTGTCCACACCGGGCTGCAGAACACCAGCGTGGCCGAGCTGCGCGACCTGTGGCGCCGCATCGAGGAGGGCCCGTTCGACTGGATCTCGATCTGGGACCACTTCTACTCGGCCGACTTCGCCGGGGCGCACTGCCTCGAGGCGGTCGCCGCCCACGCCGCGCTGGCGTGCGAGACCACCCGGGTGCGGTGCGGTTCGCTCGTCTACTGCGCCGGCTACCGCCACCCGGCGGTGCTGGCCAACGCCATCGCCACCATCGACCACCTGTCGGGGGGCCGGGCCGACATCGGCCTCGGCGCGGGCTGGGCGTTCAACGAGTACGCCGCCTACGGCATCGACTTCCCCTCGGCGAAGGTGCGCCTCGACATCCTCGAGGAGTCGGCCACCTGCGTGCGGGGGCTCCTGCGCGACGAGACCACCGACTTCGAGGGCGAGCACTTCCGGCTCACCGACGCCCGCTGCGAGCCCAAGCCGGTGCAGGCGGCCCTGCCGATCTGGATCGGCGGCGGCGGCGAGAAGCGCACCTTGCGCATCGCCGCCCGCCTGGCCGACGGGTGGAACGTGCCGTTCGTGTCGCCCGAGACGTTCGCCCACAAGCGCGAGGTGCTGGCCGGCCACGCCGCCGACGTCGGCCGCTCCATCGACGACATCCGCTGCACGGTCAACGTGGGCCTGTGCCCCACCGAGGACGACCTGCAGGCCCAGTTCGGCGGGCTGGCCGAGGCGGTGCGCCCCGGGGTGCTCATGGGCAGCCGGCGCGAGATGGTCGAGCACCTCGAGCGCTACGTGGCGGCGGGAGCCCAGCAGATCAACCTGGCCATGCGGGCCCCGTGGCAGCTGGAGCACCTCGAGGCCATGGCGGCCACGATCGAGGCCATGCCGACCCGCTGACCCACGGGGCTCGGCGCGGCCTCGAGAGCATCGCCGCCGCGCGCCCACCGGAGCAGGCGACGACGTCAGGACCCGAGGAGCTTGGCCTTCTGCGCCGCGAACTCGGCCTCGGAGATCACGCCGCGCGTCCGCAGGTCGTCGAGCTTGGCCAGCTCCTCGGCCACCGAGACCGAGGGGGCCCCGCCGCCGCTCGAGCTGGCGATGCGGTCGAACTTGCGGTTCTCGTTGTTCTCCATGGCCACGTAGATCTCGTTCTGCACGGCCTGGGGCTTGCGGATGTCGTCGAACTCCTGACGGCCTTCGGCGCTGGCCGACTCGACGACGAGATCGCCCGCCCCGATGACGCGCTCGAAGAGGTTCTGCGAGGAGAACACGGTGTTGATCCGCTCGAGCGGGATCTCGATGCCGGTGCGGCTCACCAGGCCCGAGCGGTAGATGAGCCGGTCGGAGGTGAGCACGAAGTGGGTGGAGACCCACTGGGCGTAGGAGATGCCGAACCAGCCGAGGGCGGCGAGGATGCCGACGCCCACCAGCAGGCTCAGCGCGTCGGGCCAGTCGTTGGCCACGACGATGATGCCGATGAGCACGGCGCCGGCGAGCGCGGCCGCCGACGGCACGATGCGCCACCAGTGCGGCTTGAGATCGAGGAGCAGCTGCTCCTGGCCGTGCATGTAGTCCTCGGGGAATCCCACGGCCGGCAGCGTACGCCGCGTGCGCTCAGCGGTACACCTTCCGTCGGAACACCCGGTCGTGGGCCACCACCCGGTCGAGGAACACCAGCCCGTCGAGGTGGTCGATCTCGTGCTGGACCGCCCGGGCCTCGAACGCGTCGCACTCGAGCACCCGCTCGTCGCCGTCGGGCGTGACGCCCCGCACCACCAGCAGGGTGGCCCGGGCGACGTCGCCGGTGAGGTCGGGGACGCTCATGCACCCCTCGCGCCCGATGTCGCGCCCGTGGGCGAGCAGGACCTCGGGGTTGAACAGCACCACCTCGCCGTGACACGACCGCGCCTTCTTGTGGCCGGTGACGTCGATGCAGAACGCCCGCAGCCCGACGCCGATCTGCGGTGCCGCCACCCCCACCGAGTGCGACGAGGCGCGCATGGTGTCGAGCAGGTCGGCCGCCAGGGCGCGCGTCGCGTCGCCGAACTCCGAGACGGCCGCCGCTGGCTGCTTGAGGACCGCGCCGGGGACCGAGACGATGGGCCGGATCACGGGCGGATCACAACACGTCGGCGTCGGACTCGTGCATCGACCACTCGACCCCGAGCTCGGCGGCCACCGCGCCCAACCGGTCGCGCAGCGCGTCGACGGCGACGTCGTCGGGGACCACGACCTCGAGCAGCATGGCGTAGACGGGGTGGGCGGGGTCGCCGATGACCCGGGTGGTGAGGTCGACGATGTTGACCCCCACGTCGGCGAGGGCGGCGGTGACCCGGTGGACGCTGCCGGGACGGTCGGCGCCGTAGACGGCCAGGTTCCAGGGCGCGCCCGCCACGTCGGCCGTGGCCGCCGCGCTGGGGCGCACCGAGACGTCGAGTCCGAGCTCGGCGGCCGGCGCGGCGAGCGCCGCCTCGACCGCGTCGCGATCGACCCCGGACGGGGCCCGCACGATGAGCACCATGGCGAAGCGGCCCCGCAGGATCGTCATCGAGGTGTCCTCGAGGTTGCAGTCGAGGGCCGCCAGGGCACCGGTGACGCCCGCCACCACACCTGGTCGGTCGGCCCCCACGGCCGTGATCGCCAGCTCGGTCGCCATCGCGCTCCTCATGGTCGGGTGGATCGGTCGGGTGGATCGGTCGGGTGGATCGGGTGGGTCAGGCCCAGCCCAGCTCGTCGAGGCGGTCGTCGTCGATCCCGAAGTGGTGGGCCACCTCGTGGACCACGGTGACGAGCACCTCCTCGACGACCGCGTCCTCGTCGTCGGCGATCGCGCAGATGGGCAGGCGGTAGATGGTGATGCGGTCGGGCAGCTCGAGGCCGCCGTAGGCCTCGCGCTCGGTGAGGGGGATCCCCTCGTAGAGGCCGAGCAGGCCCTCCTCGTCGGGCTCGTCGTCGACCAGCACGACGACGTTGTCCATGAGCGCGCCCAGCGCCTCGGGGATCCGGTCGAGGGCATCGCCGACGAGCTGCTCGAACCGCTCCGGGTCGACCTCGATCACGGCGCCGACCCTAGCGGTGGTGGTCGGGGGCCCGGGCGCCGTGGGCCCCCGTCGGTAGGGTGACGCGGTGGACCCGGCCCGGCTCCTCGACGATCTCGACGCCGCGCAGCTCGAGGCGGTCACCACGCCCGCGGCGCCACTGCGGGTCCTCGCCGGCGCGGGGTCGGGCAAGACCCGGGTGCTCACCCGTCGCATCGCGCACCGGGTCGCCACCGGCACCGCCGACCCGCGCCACGTGCTGGTCCTCACCTTCACCCGCAAGGCCGCCGGCGAGCTGCTGGCCCGGCTCCGCGCCCTCGGCCTGCGCGACAGCGTCACCGCCGGCACGTTCCACGCGGTGGCCTACGCCCAGCTGCGCGCCCACTGGAGCGACCGCGGTCAGCGCGCCCCCGAGCTGGTCGACCGGCGCCTGCCCCTCATCCGCCCGCTGGTGCCCAAGGGGGTGCCCGCCACCGACGTCTCGACGGAGCTGGAGTGGGCGTCGGCGCGCGACCTCACGCTCGACGACTACCCCGCCGCCGTCGTCGCCGCCGGTCGCCGGCCCGGGGTCGATCCCGAGGTCGTGGTCGACGTCGGGCGTCGCTACGCCCACACCAAGCAGCGCCGCCACCTCGTCGACTTCGACGATCTCGTGCGCGGGTGCCGCGACGCGCTGCGCGCCGACCCCACGTTCGCCGCCGCCCAGCGCTGGCGCTTCCGGCACCTGTTCGTCGACGAGTTCCAGGACGTCAACCCGTTGCAGCTCTCGCTCGTGCGCACCTGGCTCGACGGCGCCGACGACCTGTGCGTGGTGGGCGACCCGCACCAGGCCATCTACGCGTGGAACGGCGCCGACCCCGAGCTGCTCGTCGACTTCGAGCGCTGGTTCCCGGGCGCGGCCACCGTCGTGCTCGACGACAACCACCGGTCGACCCCCCAGGTGCTGGCCGCGGCGGCTGCCGTGCTCGGGCCCGCCGCCACCCGACCCGGCGCGCTGCGGGCCCACCGGCCCGACGGGCCGGCGCCCACGGTGCACGTGCTGGCCGACGAGTCCGCCGAGGCCCACCACGTGGCCCGCACCGTGCGCGACCTGCACGCGCCCGGGGCCCGCTGGTCGTCGCAGGCCGTGCTGGTGCGCACGAACGCCCAGACGGCGCTGCTCGCCGAGGCGTTGCGGGTCGCCGGGGTGCCCCACCGCATCCGGGGCGGGTCGTCGCTGCTCGACCGGGCCGAGGTGCGCACCGCCCTGGCCGGGCTCCGCCGCCACACCGGTCCGTTCTCGGTGGCGCTCGACGACCTCGCCGCCGAGGTGGGACCGCTCGAGCCCGACCCCGAGCCGTCGGCCCCCGACGACGAGAGCTCCAGCTCCGACGACGCCACCCCGGAGGGCGATGCCGCCGCGGAGCGTCGGGCCGCGCTCGGCGCGCTGGTGACCCTCGGACGCGAGTACGCCCGCACCGACCCGCGGCCGTCGGGCGACGGGTTCTGGGGCTGGTTGCGGGCCACGTCGGGCGGCGACGGCCCCGACGGCGACGCGGTGGAGGTCGTCACGTTCCACGCCGCCAAGGGCCTCGAGTGGCCCATCGTGCACCTCGCCGGGCTCGAAGCCGGCTACGTGCCCATCGGCCACGCTCGCACCCCCGCCGCCCTCGACGAGGAGCGCCGGCTCCTGCACGTCGCCGTCACCCGGGCCGAGCACGTGCTGCGCCTCACCTGGGCCCGTCAGCGGACCCTCGGCACCCGCGTGGTGGGCCGTGAGCCGTCGCCGTTCCTCGCCGAGCTCGCCATGGCCACCGCGCCGGAGCCCCTCGCCAACCCGGTCTCCGGCGTCGCCCGCGCCCGCGCCCAGGTGCCCACGCCGGTGGTGCCGGTCGACGAGGCGGTGGCGCAGCGCACCGACGCCCTGCGCGACTGGCGCGAGCGGCGAGCCCGGGCCGCGGCGGTGCCGCCCGAGGTGGTGCTCGACGACGCGACGCTCGTCGCGCTGGCCACCGAGCCCCCCGTCACGCTCGACGATGTGGCTGCCGTGCCGGGGATCGGCCCGGTGCGGGCCCGCCGCCTCGGGCCGCTGGTGCTCGAGGTGCTGGCCGAGCTCAGCCCACCGGCACCCGAGGGGGCACCGAGCGGTGCCGCACCGCGTCGAGGAGCTCGCGCCCCGCGAGGGTGACGAAGAAGATCGCCACCGACATCCCCGCCATCGTGGCGCTGGCCGCGGTGTCGAAGTGGAAGCTCACCAACAACCCGGCGACCACGCCCACGATGCCGACCGCCACCGACGTGGCCATCATGGCGGGGACCCGACGCACCAGCAGCGACGCGGTGGCGGGCGGGGCCACGAGCAGACCGAACACCAGCAACGTGCCCACCGCCTGGAACGACGACACGATGGCCACCGCCACCAGGGCGAGCATGGCGAGGTGGGCCCACCGGGGGCGCAGGCCGAGCGTGGCGGCCGTCTCCTCGTCGAACGCCAGGGCGAGGAACGGCCGGTGGAGCATCGTCACCGCGACGACGACGAACGCGGCGGCGACGGCCTGCAGGCGCAGGTCGTCGGCCTGGACGCCGAGCACGTCGCCGAAGAGGAACGACGTGAGGTCGCCGGCGTAGCTCGTGGACCTCGAGATGATGATGACCCCGAGCGCCAGCATCCCGACGAAGAGCAGCCCGATGCCGGTGTCCTCGGGGAGGCGGACCCGCCGGTTGACACCACCGATGGCCGCCGCCATCACCAGCGCGCTCACCAGCGCCCCGAGCTGGAGGTCGTACCCCCAGATGAAGGCGAGAGCGATGCCCGGGAGGACGCCGTGGGCCAGCGCGTCGCCGATGAACGACAGCCCGCGCACCACGACCCAGGTGCCGATGACCGACGTGGCCACCACCGAGAGCGACCCGCCGAGCAGCGCCCGACGCATGAAGTCGAACGAGAAGGGGTCGAGCAGCCAGTCCACGGCCCGACCCTAGGGGCGCCGGGGCATCACCCGAGCGCCGCGGCGATCAGCTCGGCGTTGGTGCGCATCATGTCCGGGTAGGTCTCCGCACCGGAGCCCTCGGGGCCGAGGCTGCCGGTGAAGAGGGTGACGACGGCGACGTCACGGCCCACCTCGGCGGCGAGGGTCTCGGCCAGGTCGGTGCCCACGGTGGTCTCCGCGAAGATGGCCCGCAGCCCGTGGATCTCGATCTCCTCGACGAGCTCGGCGATGTCGGCGGCGCTCGGCTCGGACAACGTCGACCCGCCGGTGAACACCACGCCGATCACGTCGAAGCCGTGCCGATCGGCGAAGTAGCCGAGGCTGTCGTGGTTGGTGAGCAGCTCGCGATCCTCCTCGGCGACGACGGCGACGATCTCGGCGATCTCGGCGTCGAGCGCGCGGTACTCGTCGGCCAGCTCGGCCGCGCGGGCGTCGAGCGCCGCGGCGTCGATGCCCTCGACCTCGGACAGGGCGTCGGCGATGGCCTCGACCGCGACGGCCATGCGCGTGGCGTCGTGCCAGAAGTGCGGATCCTCGTCGCCGTGGGCGTGGTCGTCGTGCCCGTCGTCGTCGCCGTGGGCGTGGTCGTCGTCGCCATGGTCGTCGTCGACGTGGGCGTCGTCTCCGTGGGCGTGGTCGTCGTCGCCATGGTCGTCGTCGCCCTGGTCGTCGTCGCCGTGG
>DATHSN010000135.1:0-11281 GCA_035464115.1 Acidimicrobiales bacterium
CTCACCGAGTCGGCGCTGGTCGAGTCCGAGGTCACCCTGCCCGTCCTGCACGCGCTGCGCGACCTCGGCGTCCGGCTCCACCTCGACGACTTCGGCACCGGCTACAGCTCGTTGGCCCACCTGCAGGACCTGCCGCTGCACACGGTGAAGATCGACCGCCACTTCATCTCGCGGCTCGGCACCGAGCCCGCCGCCGACGCGGTGACGGGAGCGGTGGTCGCCGTCGCCGACCGCCTCGGCCTGTCGGTGATCGCCGAGGGGGTGGAGACCGACGAGCAGCTCGACCGGGTCACCGCGCTCGGTGTCCACCTGATCCAGGGCTACCGCTTCGCGCCCCCGGCGCCCCTCGACGAGCTGCGCCACGAGTGGGGCACCCCGGCGGTCGTCGAGCGACGCGCCACCCCGCCGATCAGCCGCTGAGCACCGACACCTCGTCGCCCACCAGGTCGACGGGACCGCTGCGCGACCACAGCTGGACCCAGACCCCGCCGTCGACCACCTCGACGGTGCCGACCACCACCGGCCCCCACCGCGCCGCCCGCCGCAGCCGGGTGAGACCGGCGGTGTCGACGACCCGCACCAGCAGCTGGGTGTCGTCGGCGAAGCGCAGCAGGCCCCACGCCGGTTGCGGCTCGGCGACATCGACCAGCACGACCCCGCCGAAGCGCAGCCGAGCGACGGTGGCGATGAACTCGTCGACGCGCTCGGCCCGCTCGGTCACGGCCCGGGCCCGGGCCCCCCGCTCCCGGGCTGCCTCCTCGCGGGCCCGCGCCGCCTGCTCGGAGCCGAACAGCCCCGATCGCTCGTGCTCGCGGCGCTGGGCCACGCCGAAGACCGCGATGCCGAGCCCGACGACCGCCGCGAGGCACACCGCGAGGAGCACGACCACACCGTCCACGACCCCATGGTGCCCCGGAGTCACGCTCGACGTGCGACCCGGGATCCGTGTGGCCCGTTCGATCGGGACCTTCGGTCCTGGTACCCCCGAGGGTGTCTGGGCACGATGGCACCCATGACCCATCGCATCGTGATCCTCGGCGGGGGCACCGGCGGCACGCTCACGGCCAACCGGCTGCGGCGGCGGTACAAGCACGGCGAGGCGACGATCACCGTGGTCGACCAGGACGACCGGCACGTGTACCAGCCGGGTCTGTTGTTCGTGCCGTTCGGCCTCACCCACGCCGACGACATCGTCCGACCCCGGCGCCGCCAGCTGCACAAGGACATCGACTACGTGCAGTCGCCCATCGACCGGGTCGACCTCGACACCGACGAGGTGCACCTCAGCGACGGCACCGTCCTCGGCTACGACGTGCTCGTCGTCGCCACCGGCACCCGCCTGATCCCCGAGGAGACCGAGGGCCTCGAAGACGGCTGGCCCGACCACGTCAACACCTTCTACGACCTCGAGGGCGCCACCGCCCTCGACGCCCTCCTCACCGAGTTCGACGGCGGTCGCCTGGTGGTCAACGTGGTCGACATGCCGATCAAGTGCCCGATCGCACCGCTCGAGTTCGTGTTCCTCGCCGACTACTACTTCCACGAGCGCGGCATCCGCGACCGCGTCGACATCACGTACGTCACGCCCCTCGACGGCGCCTTCACCAAGCCGGTGGCCGCCGCCGCCATCGGCGACCTGCTCACCGAGAAGGGCATCGAGGTCGTCACCGAGGTCAACACCGGCGAGGTCGACGCCGAGGGGAAGCGCCTCGTGTCGTTCGACGAGCGCGAGGTGCCCTACGACCTCGCCGTGATCATCCCCGTCCACGGCGGCGCCGAGTACGTCGACCGCTCCCCCGGGCTCGGCGACGACCTCGGCTTCGTCCCCGCCGACGAGCGCACGCTGCAGTCCAAGGCCAAGGCCAACGTGTTCGTCATCGGCGACGCGGCGGCGGTGCCGACCTCCAAGGCGGGCTCGGTCACCCACTTCGAAGGGGAGACGCTCGAGCACAACGTGGCCGCGCACCTCGCCGGCGAGGACCTGGCGGCCACCTTCGACGGCCACGCCAACTGCTTCATCGAGACCGGGTACCACAAGGCCCTGCTCATCGACTTCAACTACGAGACCGAGCCGTTGCCGGGCCACTACCCGTTCAACGTGGGCCTCCCGCTCCTGAAGGAGTCGCGGATGAACCACCTCGGCAAGCTGATGTTCGAGTGGGTCTACTGGCACAGCCTGCTCCCCGGGCGCGAGATGCCCGGCATCGGCGCCGTCATGCCCACCGCCGGCAAGCGGCCGGCACCCACCCACTGAGCCCAGGAGGACACGTGAGCACCACCACACTGGCCGGCACCCCGGTCGAGGTGAACGACGAGGGCTTCTTCGTCGATCCCGAGGTCTGGACCGAGGACATGGCCCGCGAGCTGGCCTCGGCCGAGGGCATCGACGACCTGACCGAGCGGCACTGGCAGGTGATCCGGTTCCAGCGCGAGGAGTTCGCCGCCAAGGGCACCGGCGCCACCGTGCGGGCGATGGGCAAGTCGTCGGGCGTGCCGGTCAAGGAGCTGTACCAGCTGTTCCCCAAGGGTCCGGCGAAGATCTCAGCCAAGATCGCCGGCATCCCCAAGCCGCGTGGCTGCGTCTGAGCGAGGAGATCCCATGGGCGACACCATCGAGCGGCCGACCATCGAGAAGGTCTCGATCATCATCTCCAAGGGGTCCCTCGACGGGATCTACCCGGGGCTGATCATGGCCAACGGCGCCCGCGCCGAGGGCATCGAGGCCAACCTGTTCTTCACCTTCTTCGGCCTCGACGCCATCCACAAGAAGCGCCACGAGCACATCAAGATCGCCACGGTCGGCAACCCCGGGCTGCACCTGGCCACCTGGGCGGGCGGCCTGCCGGGCATGTCGAGCGTGATGACGCACTACATGGAGCGCAAGATGGAGGCGCTCGACATCCCGTCGATCCCCGAGTTCGTCGAGCTCATCGCCGACACCGGCGCCGGCATGTACGCCTGCCTCGCCTCGGTCGACCTGTTCGGCATGGCCAAGGAGGACTTCATCGAGCAGCTCGACGACATCATCACCGTCGGCGAGTTCTACGACATGGCCGCAGGCGGCGAGATCATCTTCACCTGACCGCCCCGTCCACCTGGCCCCCGGGCTGTTCACGATCTGTTCACGTCGCGCGCACGCGACGGTCGCACGGCTGACGCACGATCAGACGGTGATGACGAGCGCCCACCCCGCTGCTGGCTTCGCCACCGCGGGCGCGCGCCACGTCGAGCTCCACGTGCGCCTCCCCGACCGGCCGGGTGCGCTCGGCGCGGTGGCGAGCCGCATCGGGGCGCTGGGCGCCGACATCACCGACGTGCACATCGCGTCGCGCGACCACCGCACCGCCGAGGACGTCTTCCACCTCGATCTCCCCCCCACCGACGTGGATCTCGTCGCGCTGCTCCACGACGAGATCCACGAGGTCGACGGCGCCCACGTGGCGCTCATCGCGGTCCGCTCCGACGGGTGCTGTCGGACCGCCGCCGACGACCGGGCGTCGTAACCTCGGGCTCCGTGCCCCCGGCGCCCCTCGGCCAGCGGCCGCCTCCCGACCCGTCCCACCTCGCGCTGGTGCTCGCCTCGGCGTCGCCCCGCCGGCTCGACCTGCTCCGGTCGGTCGGTCTCGATCCGGTGGTCGACCCGGCCGATGTCGACGAGGTGCTCGACGGTCACCTCGACGCCGCCACCGCGGCCACCACGCTGGCGCTCACCAAGGGGCGGGCGGTGAGCCCACGGCACCCCGGCGCGGTGGTGCTCGGCGCCGACACCGTCGTCGAGGTCGACGGCGACCTGTTGGCCAAGCCCGTCGACGCCGACGACGCCGCCCGGATGCTGCGCCGCCTGTCGGGCCGCACCCACCGGGTGGTGACCGGTGTGGCCGTCATCGATCCCGCCGGCGAGGCCCGCACCGATGCCGCCCTGGCCACGGTGCGCTTCCACCCGCTCGACGAGCGCGAGATCGTCGCCTACGTCGCCACCGGGGAGCCCGATGACGCCGCCGGGGCCTACGCCGTGCAGGGTCGCGCCGCCGCCTTCGTGGCCGAGGTCACCGGCGAGCCGAGCACGGTGATCGGGCTGCCGGTCGCCACCACCGTCCGTGCGCTGCGGTGGGCCGGGATCGACGTGGTCACCACGTGGCGCGCGCAGGCGCGCGCTCGTTGAGCATCTTTCGGCCAGACGGGCCACAATGCCCCGATGAGCGAGGCGAAGGGCGATCGCCCACCGGTGTTCCACCACCGCCTCGCGCGGGCCACGGCGGGACTCACCCTGGCCGGCGGGCTGGCCCACCTGATCGCGCTGGCGCTGGGCGGTCCCGACGATGACGCCGCCACACTCGGCACCGGTCTGTCGGCGCTGGCCGTGTCGATCGCCGCCATCGGCATCCTCGTCCACCGGCCCGGAGACCGGCGCCGGGGAGTCCTCACCGCGCTGGCCGGCCTCGTCGTGGTCGCCACCAGCCTGGCCGTGCTCGTCGTGTCGCTCACCACCGGCGAGGGGTCGCTCCCCGGACCGGTCGCCGCGATGGTCCTCGCCGCCATCGGCTACGGGGTGGCGACGCTGCCCCAACGCGGACACCACGCCCATCGCGCCTGCGGCGTCCTGGCCGCCGGCACCAGCACCGTCGTGGGCGTGGAGCTGCTCGCCCACCTCTACGCAGCCACGTCGCTCACCCGGAGCTGGTGGGCAGGGATCCCCCTCCCGGTGGCGGTCACCGCCGGCCTGTTGTGCGTGGCGGTGGCGGTCTCCCGCCCCGACCGCCCACCGCTGCGCTGGCTCCACTCCAGCGCCGTCGACTCGTCGGTGCTCGTCCGGCTCGTCCCCGTCGTGGTCCTGGTCCCGGTGGTGCACCGGGTCGGGTTCGCCGCCGCCGAGGCGGCCGGTGCCCGCCACGCCCTGGCCCACACGGCGGCCATGGTGGCCGTCACCGTGGCGGTCGCGGTCCCCGTGGCCGTCACCGCCCGCGCCACCGCCCGCGCCGAGGCCCAGCTGCGCACCGAGCGGGCCCGGCTCGACGCCGTGGTCACCGCGCTCGACGAGGGCCTGGTGGTCCGTGACCAGGCCGGCCACGTCGTCCTCGCCAACCCGCGCTCGCAGGCCGTCACCGGGCTCGACTACCTGACCGACCCCCCCATCGCCCAGATCGCGGCCGAGCCCCGGTTCATCGACGCCGACGGTCACCCGCTGCCGTTCGAGGAGATGGGCACCGGGCACGTCATCGCCACCGGCGAGCCGGTGATCGGCCAGGTCATCGGCGTGCGCCGGCCCGACCGACCCGACCGCTGGCTCCGGGTGTCGGCGGTGCCGGTGGGCGAGCGCGGCGACCTGGGGGTCGCCACCACCATGGCCGACATCACCGCCGAGCGCGAGGCCATCGCCGCCCTCGCCGCATCCGAGGAGCAGTTCCGGCTCACGTTCGCCACCGCCGCGGTGGGCATGGCCATCGTGGGCCTCGACGGTCGCTTCCTCGACGTGAACGATGCCATGACCACGGTCCTCGGCCGCGGTCGCGACGAGCTGCTCGGGATCGACTTCCAGTCGATCACCCACCCCGACGACCTCGACACCGACCTGCACCTGATGAGGAGCCTGCTCAGCGGCGAGCGCTCGAGCTACAGCCTCGAGAAGCGCTACCAGCGGCCCGACGGCACCTACTTCTGGGGGCTGCTGCACGGCGCCCTGGCCCGTGATCCCGACGGTCTGCCCCGCCACTTCGTGGGCCAGATCGTCGACCTGAGCGCCCGCAAGGCCGCCGAGGCCGCGCTGACCCACGCCGCCACCCACGATCCCCTCACCGGGCTCCCCAACCGTCGACTCCTCCAGGACCGCCTGGCCATCGCCCTCGCCGACCGCGGCCGCCGCGCCGGTCGGGTCGGCGTGCTGTTCTGCGACCTCGACGACTTCAAGGTGGTCAACGACCGGCACGGCCACGAGGTCGGCGACCAGGTCCTCGTCTCGCTCGCCGACCGGATCCACCAGTGCCTGCGCGCCGGCGACACCGTCGGCCGCATGGGGGGCGACGAGTTCCTCGTGGTGGCCGCCGGTCTGGCCGACGGCGCCGAGCTGGTCGCCCTGGGGCGACGGATCATCGACGCCGTCGGGGCGCCCATCTCGGTGGGGCGGACCGAGGTGCGCATGGGGGTCAGCGTCGGCGGCCGCCTGGCCGAGCCCGCCGACGATCCCGCCGGCCTGCTCCGCCTGGCCGACCGGGCCATGTACGACGCCAAGCGCAGCGGCCGGGCGCTGAGCGTGACGGGCATCGAGCTCGCCGCGGAATAGCGCCCGACCGGCGGCGGTTCTGCGGGCATGGAGCCTGGCACCTCGTCCGACCCGTCCCTCGTCGCCACCCGCGTGGCGCTGCACGCCGTGGCCGAGCACGTCCTGGCCCCCGCCAGCCGGGCGGCCACCGATCGCATCGGCCTGCGGGTGGTGCCCGGCGGGTTCGCCACCCGCGAGCTCGCCCCCGGACGCTGGGTCGGCATCGTCGGCGCGCACCTGGTCATCCACGACGGCGGGGACGAGCAGGTGATCCCCCTCACCGATCTCCGCACCGCGGCGGCCACCATCGGCGTCGAACCCGGCGCCCCCGCCGACCTCTACGCACCGGTCACGCAGGTCGACCTCGACGCCCCGTTGACCGTCGACGCCGAGGCCAGCGCCCGACTCGCCGACTGGTTCGCCCTCGGCGACGCGGCCCTGCGGCGCTTCGTCGCCGCCCATCCCGACGAGGCCGCCGACCCCGTCACGCTGTGGCCGGAGCACTTCGACCTGGCCACCACCGCCGAGCGGGTGAACTACGGGTTCGCCGCCGGCGACGACCACCACGCCGGTCCCTACCTCTACATCGGGCCGTGGGAGCCCCCCACCGGTCCGTTCTGGAACGCCCCGTTCGGCCGGCTCGTGCCCGCGACCGACGTGGCCGACGTCGACGCCGCCGTCGCCCTGCTCGAACAGGGCCGAGCCGCGGCGCGCGCCACGGCCTGAGCACCGCCGCGGGCGCCGGTGCGGCGTCGGGCCCCCACCCGGCGCACCGGTACGCTCCGCCGGGTGATCGGCGCGCTCGGGGACCTGGTGGAGGACGTGGTCGTGTGGCCCTCGGGGCCGGTGCGACCCGGCACCGACACCCCGTCGGCCATCCACCGCCGGCGCGGCGGCAGCGCCGCCAACGTGGCCGTGATGATCGCCCGCTCGGGCGCCCAGGCCCGCTTCCTCGGCCAGGTGGGGGTCGACCCCCAGGGCGAGCGGCTCCTCGCCGAGCTCGCCGGCGAGGGCGTCGACGCACGGGTGATGCGCGGCGGGCGCACCGGCACCATCGTGGTCATCGTCGACCCCGACGGCGAGCGGGGGTTCCTCACCGACCGCGGCGCCTGCGTCGAGCTCGACACCGCCGATCCCGGGTGGCTCGCCGGGCTCGCCGTGCTGCACGTGCCCGGCTACTCGTTCACCGTCGATCCGCTGGCGGCCACCGCCATCCGCTTCTGCGAGCTGGCCACCGACCGGGGCATCCCGATCACCGTCGACGCGTCGTCCACCGGCGCGCTGGTCGACGCCGGTCCGGCCCGCGTCCTCGCCATCGTCGAGCGGATCGCCCCGGCGGTCCTGTTCGCCAACGCCGACGAGGCCGCGCTGCTCGGGCTCGGCCCCGATCGCCCGGCCCCCGGGGCCACGTGGACCGTGATCCGCCACGGCGCCGCCCCCACCGTGGTCGGGGGACGCGGCGGCGACGCCACCGTGGTGCCCGTGCCCGCGGTGAGCGGGGTGGTCGACACCACGGGCGCCGGCGACGCCTTCGCCGCCGGCTTCCTCGTGGCCTGGCACGGCGGCGCCGACGCGGTGGTCGCCACCGCGGCCGGGCACCGCCTCGCGGCCCGGGTGCTCGGCCGCGCCGGGGCCGACCTCGCCCCCGAGCCCACCCCGCCGCCCACCCGGCCCGTCGCGCCCCCGGTGGCCGACGCCGACACCGACACCGACCGGAGCCGCACATGACCGCCGCCCTCGCCGTGCACCCCGAGGTCGACGCCGCGCTCGTCGACGGCCGACCTGTCGTGGCGCTCGAGTCGACGATCTTCTCCCACCTGGGGCTCCCCTCCCCCGCCAACGCCGAGGCGCTCGAGCGGTGCCTCACGGCGATCCGCGCCGGTGGCGCCGTCCCCGCCGTCACCGCGGTGCTCGACGGCGTCGCCCGCGTCGGCATCGACCCCGCCGACCACGAGCGCATCCTGGGCCCGGCGCGCAAGGTGGCCGCCCGCGACGTCCCCGTGGCGGTGGGTCAGGGCTGGGCGTTCGGCGCCACCACCGTGTCGGCGGCGCTGCTGCTCGCCGGACGGGTCGGCATCGCGGTGTTCGCCACCGGCGGCATCGGGGGGGTGCACCGCGGCGTCGAGCACAGCGGCGACGTCTCCGCCGACCTCGACGCCATCGCCCTCGCGCCCGTGGTCACGGTGAGCGCGGGCGCCAAGGTGTTCCTCGACCTGCGCCGCACCCTCGAGCACCTCGAGACCGCCGGGGTGCCGGTGCTCGGCTGGCGCACCGACACGTTCCCGGCGTTCACGGTCCGCTCCAGCGGGTTGGTGGTCCCGCACCGCGTCGACGACGCCGACGAGGTGGCCCGCGTCGTGCGCGCCGGTCGCCAGCTCGGGCGGTCGGGCGGCACGCTCCTCGTCGTGCCGGTGCCCGAGGCCGCTGCCCTGCCCTCCGACGAGGTCGACGCCGCGCTGGTGTCGGCGCTCACCGCCGCCGACGCCGAGGGCATCACCGGCGCCGCCGTCACCCCGTGGGTGCTCGAGCGGATCGCGGCGGCCACCGAGGGCCGCAGCGTGCCCGCCAACCTGGCGCTCGCCGAGCACAACGCCGCGGTCGCCGCCGAGGTGGCCGTCGCGCTCGCCCGCCCGGGCGGCGCGTGAGCGAACCCGGGCCGGGCCCCCACGGGGTCCGGCTGCCCCGCACCGCGCCGGGAGCCAGCGCCGCCGCGTTCGCCCCCCTCGACTGGGTGCTCCTCGCCGTCCCCGCGCTCATGTGGGGGTCGTCGTTCGCCTTCATGGAGGTGGGGCTGCGCCACCTGGAGCCGGGGGTCATCACCTTCGCCCGGGTGCTGTTCGGCGCCGCCGCCCTCGCCGCGCTGCCCGGAGCCCGCGCCCGCGTCGCCCGGGCCGACCTCCCCCGGATCGCGCTGCTCGGCCTGCTGTGGATGGCCCTGCCGTTCACCTTGTTCCCGATCGCCCAGCAGTGGATCTCGTCGTCGCTCGCCGGGATGCTCAACAGCGCCATGCCCGTGCTCACCGCGGTCGTCGCCACCGTCCTCACCCGGCGGGTCCCCGGACGCTGGCAGATCGTCGGGATCGTGGTCGGGCTGGCCGGGGTGGTCGCCATCGGTGCCGACGGCTGGATCGACGGCGACACCACCGCGCTCGGGGTCGTGCTCGTGGTGGCGGCCGTGGGCTCGTACGCGGTGGCGGTGAACCTGGCCGTGCCGCTGCAGCAGCGCTACGGGTCGCTGCCGGTGCTGGTGCGGATCCAGGCGGTGGCCATCGTCCTCACCCTGCCCGGCGCGGTGGTGGGCTGGCCGTCGTCGTCGTGGAGCGCCGACTCGGTCGCCGCGGTGGTGGCCCTCGGGGTGCTCGGCACCGGCTGGGCGTTCGTGGCCATGGCCACCCTCATCGGCCGGGTGGGCGCCACCCGCGGCTCGATCACCACCTACTTCGTGCCCATCGTGGCGGTGGCGATCGGCGTGGTGTTCCTCGACGAGCGGGTGCCCGCCAGCGCGGTGGCCGGCACCGCGCTGGTGCTGGCCGGCGCCGCCCTGGTGAGCCGGCGCGACACCGTCGGCCCGGCGGTCAGCGCAGGCGCAGGATCTCGCGGATGACCCCGTCGAGGCGGTCGATGAGCTCCTCGTCGTCGAACGGGGTGACCCCGGCCAGGTCGCCGTAGGTGCGGCGCATCTCGAGCAGGCCGAACATGGCGACGACGGCCGTCTCCGCGGCCGCCTCGGGGTCGGGGTGGTCGACCTCGTCGGCGTGGTCGGCCACGACCTCGCGGAAGCGGTCGACGACGTGGGCGAACGACAGCTTGCGGTCGTCGCGGAACCCGTCGTCGACCGCGCAGTAGCGCGCCGCGGCGACCAGGGCGGGGGTCGAGCGGCGGTAGCGGCTCACGATGCTGCGGACCGTGGCCCGGGTGACCTCGGCCAGCGGGACACCGCGCCAGCGGTCGACGTCGAGGAGCCGGTCGGCGGCGCGACGGGCGTCGGCCCAGTCCCGCTCGGCCAGCACCCGCAGCACCGCCAGCTTGTCGTCGAAGCGGGCGTAGAACGAGCCGACGGTGCGGTCGGCGCGCGCCACGATGTGCTCGACGCTGATGTCGGCGAAGTCGCGCTCGGCCAGCAGCTCATCGGTGGCCTGGAGGAAGCGCCAGAGGGTCTCCTCGCTGCGGGCCTGACGGGGCGCGCGGATCCACGGCGACGCCGCCACCACCGCCATCTCCTCCGCCGTGGGGGTGACGCGGGCGCCGCCCGCGCCGGCCCCGCCGTCGGTGTCCGCTCCCTGGCCCGCCACGCCGCCTCCCCGATCCGCCGATCTTCGGTGGCCGGACGGTAGCACTGGGTGGTCGTTCAGCCGCTGACCAGGCTGGCGAGGGCCCACACCGCGGCGACCCCGCCGAGCACGGCGTAGACGATGCTGCGCCCGACCGGCGGGCGCTCGAGGTCGCCCTCGCGACGGGCCGCCGGCGGGCGCACGAGCGCCAGCAGGTTGCCGACGAGCATGGCGCCGCCCAGGGCGAGCAGCATCCACTCGAGCAGGTCCTCACCGAGGAACACCGGTGACCTCCGGGGTCGCGGGGACGGTGGTGGTGCTGCGCCGCAGCACCGAGAGCCCGGCGGCGGCGATCGCCACCCCGCCGATGACGGTGGCCACGCCCGGGGACTCGCCGAGCAACCACCAGCCGAAGACCACGGCGCCCGCCGGCTCGAGGTAGCCGAGGATGCCGACGTGGGTGGCGGGGATGGCGGCGAGGGCGAGGAACCACACCGCCAGGCCGACGGCGGTGTAGCCGAGCCCGATGAGCAGGATCCAGCCCAGGTCGGCGGAGGCCGGCCAGCCGACGCCGGACAGCGCCGCCACCGGCACGAGGATGACCGCGGCGACGGTGAGCTGCATCCACGCCAGCACCAGCCCGCCGTAGGGGACCGACATGACCTTGCCCGCCACCATGATGGCGGCGTAGCTCACCGCGGCGAACGCGGCGAGCGCCAACCCGGCGGGCTCGACGTCGCTGGCCCCGGGGCCG
>DATHSN010000136.1:0-32835 GCA_035464115.1 Acidimicrobiales bacterium
GTCCGTGAAGCGGGTCCCGTGAGGCCCGCACGGCAGGAAGGCACGCTCGTGGCACCCACCGATCACCCCCGCACGCGCGTCATGGGGGCCGACGATGTCCGCCGAGCGCTGCGGCGCATGGCCCACGAGGTCATCGAGCGCAACCACGGCCTCGACGGTGTCGTGGTGGTCGGCCTGCAGACCGGCGGCGTGCCCCTCGCGCGGGCCATGGCGGCCGCGCTCACCGAGATCGACGGGCACGACGTCCCCCTCGGCCGCCTCGACGTGGCCTTCTACCGCGACGACATCGGCCTGCGGCGGGTGCGCCCCGAGGCCGCCACCGAGATCCCCGTCGACCTCACCGACCGCGTCGTGGTGCTGGTCGACGACGTGCTCTTCACCGGTCGCACCGTGCGCGCCGCGCTCGACGCCCTGGCCGACTACGGCCGGCCCCGCGCCGTGCAGCTGGCGGTGATGGTCGACCGCGGGCACCGCGAGCTGCCGATCCGGCCCGACTTCGTGGGCAAGAACCTGCCCACCCGCCGCAGCGAGCTGGTCGAGGTGTCCCTCGACGGCGTCGATCTCGGCGCCGCCGACGCGGGGGAGGGGGCCCGATGAAGCACCTCTTGGCGGTCGCCGACCTCGGTCGCGACGGCATCGAGGAGGTCCTCGATCTCACCGACTCGTTCGTCGAGGTGAGCGCCCGGCCCATCCCCAAGGTCCCCACCCTGCGGGGGCGCACCGTCGCCTGGCTGTTCTACGAGGACTCCACCCGCACCCGGCTGTCGTTCGAGACCGCCGCCAAGCGGCTGTCGGCCGACACCATGAGCTTCAGCGTCGGGTCCTCGTCGGTGAACAAGGGTGAGTCGCTCCTCGACACCGCCCGCACCATCGAGGCCATGGGCGTCGACGCCATCGTCGTCCGCCACGGCTCGGCGGGCGTGCCCTGGCAGCTCGCCCGCTGGCTCGACTGCTCGGTCATCAACGCCGGCGACGGCTGGCACGAGCACCCCACGCAGGCGTTGCTCGACGCCTACACCCTGCGCCAGCACCTCGGCGATCTCACCGGGCGCCACGTGGTCATCGTCGGCGACATCGTGCACTCGCGGGTGGCGCGGTCCAACGTGGCCGCCCTCACCCTGCTCGGCGCCGACGTCACGCTGGTGGCCCCGCCCACCCTCCTGCCCCCGAGCCTCGAGGGCTGGCCGGTGGCGGTCAGCCACGACCTCGACGCGGTGCTCCCCACCGCCGACGTCGTCTACCTGCTGCGCATGCAGCTCGAGCGCCAGCACGAGGCCCTGGTGCCGTCGCTGCGCGAGTACACCGCCCAGTTCGGGCTCACCGCCCGGCGGGTGGCGCGCATGCGGCCCGACGCCCTGGTGCTGCACCCCGGTCCCACGAACCGCGGCGTCGAGATCGCGGCCGAGGTCGCCGACCTGCCCCGCTCGCTCATCCTCGAGCAGGTGCGCAACGGCGTGGCGGTGCGCATGGCCGTGCTCTTCCTGCTGCTCACCGACAAGGAGGCCCCCCATGGCTGATCTGGTGATCCGGGGCGGACGGGTGATCGACGTCGACGGCGAGCGCACGGCCGACGTGCGCGTGGTCGACGGCGTCGTCGCCGAGGTGGGCGACGGCCTCGACGCCGCCACCACCCTCGACGCCGGCGGGTGCTGGGTGCTGCCCGGCCTGGTCGACCTGCACACCCACCTGCGCCAGCCCGGTGGCGAGGAAGCCGAGACCATCGACACCGGGGCCCGCGCTGCGGCCCTGGGCGGCTACACCGCGGTGGTCGCCATGCCCAACACCGACCCCACCATGGACTCGGCCGCGGTGGTGCGCGAGGTCATCGCGCTCGGGCGCGACGCCGCCTGCGAGGTGGTGCCGTCGGCCGCCATCACCGTCGGGCGCGCCGGCACCCAGCTCGCGCCGATGGCCGAGCTCGCCGCGCTGGGCGTGCGGATCTTCACCGACGACGGCACCGGGGTGCAGGACGACCGGCTCATGCGCCGGGCCCTCGAGTACGCCCGCGGGCTCGGCGTCACCCTCGCCCAGCACTGCGAGGTCACCAGCCTGTCGGAGGGCACCTGCATGCACGAGGGGGCCTGGTCGAGCCGGCTCGGCCTGCCCGGCCAGCCCGCCGAGTCCGAGGAGCTCATGGTGATGCGCGACATCGCGCTGGCCCGCCTCACCGGCGCCCGGGTGCACTTCCAGCACCTGTCCACCGCCGGGTCGGTCGCCATGGTGCGCGCCGCCAAGGCGGGAGGCCTCCCGGTCACCGCCGAGGCCACCACCCACCACGCGCTGCTCACCGACGCCTGCGTGGCGTCCTACGACCCGGTGTTCAAGGTCCACCCGCCGCTGCGCACCGACGACGACGTATCTGCCGTGCGCGCCGGGCTCGCCGACGGCACCATCGACGCCATCGCCACCGACCACGCCCCCCACGCCCCCGAGACCAAGCAGCGCCCGTTCGACCAGGCGCCCCCCGGCATGCTCGGCCTCGAGACGGCCCTGGCGCTGGTGCTCACCGAGCTGGTCGACCCGGCCGCCGGTCCGGCCACGCTCACCCCCCACCAGGCGGTCGGTCTGCTCACCTGGCGGCCCGCCGCCATCGCCGGGCTGGCCGGCCACGGCGGGCCCATCGCCCCCGGGCGGCCCGCCCACCTCTGCGTGGTCGACCCCACCGCCACCTGGACCGTCGATCCCGAGCAGCTGGCCAGCCGCAGCCGCAACACCCCCTACGCCGGGCGCCGCCTCACCGGCCGCGTCCGCCACACCCTGTTGAGAGGAGACCCCGTGGTCGTCGATGGCGAGGCGCGGCGATGACCGTGCGCGAGGCGCTGCTGGTGCTGGCCGACGGCACCACCTTCGAGGGCGAGGCCATCGGGGCCGACGCGCCCGGTGGCGTCGCCACCGGCGAGGTGGTGTTCAACACGGTGCTCACCGGCTACCAGGAGGTCATCACCGACCCGTCCTACGCCGGTCAGATCATCACGTTCACCTACCCCCACATCGGCAACTACGGCACCAACCCCGACGACGACGAGGCGATCCGCCCGGCGTGCCGTGGCGTCGTCGTGCGCGACCTGGCCCGGCGTCGGTCGAGCTGGCGGTCCACCGACGACCTCGACGGGTTCCTGCGCCGCCACGGCGTGCCCGGCATCGGGGGCGTCGACACCCGCCGCCTCACCCGCCACCTGCGCGAGGTCGGCTCGATGCCGGCCGCGTTCGGCACCGCGCCCGAGTCCACGCTGAAGGAGGCCGCGGCGGCCGAGCCCGGCACCGACGGCCGCGACCTGGTCGCCGAGGTCACCACCGCCGAGCCCTACACGGTCGGCGTCGGGCCCCGTCGGGTCGTCGCCTACGACTTCGGCATCAAGCGCACCATCCTGCGCCACCTCGGCGAGCTGGCGGTGGTCGAGGTCGTGCCCGCGTCCACCCCGGCCGACGAGGTGCTGGCCCGCAACCCCGACGGCGTGTTCCTCTCCAACGGTCCCGGCGATCCCGCCGCGGTCACGGGCGGCATCGAGGCCATCCGGGGCCTGCTCGGCGAGGTCCCGGTGTTCGGCATCTGCCTCGGCCACCAGCTCATGGCCCACGCCCTCGGGGGCACCACCCACAAGCTGCGCTTCGGCCACCACGGCGGCAACCACCCGGTCCGCCAGGTCGCCAGCGGGGCGGTCGAGATCACCAGCCAGAACCACAACTACGCGGTCACCGAGGGCTCGGTGGCATCGGCCGACGTCACCCACGTCAACCTCAACGACGGGGTCATCGAGGGCCTCGAGAGCCGCGACATCCCTGCGTTCAGCGTGCAGTACCACCCCGAGGCCGGACCCGGCCCGCACGACTCGCGCTACCTGTTCACCCGCTTCGCCCGCCTCATCGACGCCCACGGAGGTCGCTAGGTGCCCCGCCGCGACGACATCGAGTCGATCCTGCTCATCGGGTCCGGGCCGATCATCATCGGCCAGGCTTGCGAGTTCGACTACTCGGGCACCCAGGCCTGCCGCGTGCTGCGCGAGGAGGGCTACCGCGTGATCCTCGCCAACTCGAACCCGGCGACGATCATGACCGACCCCGACTTCGCCGACGCCACCTACGTCGAGCCCCTCGACGCCGAGGTCCTCGAGCGCATCATCGCCAAGGAGCGCCCCGACGCCCTGCTGCCCACCCTCGGGGGTCAGACCGCGCTCAACCTGTCGATGGAGCTGTCGGAGTCGGGGGTGCTCGACCAGTACGGCGTCGAGCTCATCGGCGCCAACAGCGAGGCCATCGCCACCGCCGAGGACCGCCAGCGGTTCAAGGAGGCCATGGTCGAGATCGGCCTCGAGGTGCCGCGCTCGGCCATCGCCCACTCGCTCGACGAGGCGCTCGCCGTCGTCGACGACATCGGCCTGCCGGTGGTCATCCGCCCCGCCTACATCCTCGGCGGGCGCGGCACCGGCATCGCGGCCACGCCCGAGGAGTTCGCGCGCATGGCCAAGACCGGGCTCGACGCCAGCCCCATCACCGAGATCCTCATCGAGGAGTCGATCGCGGGGTGGAAGGAGTACGAGCTCGAGGTGATGCGCGACCGGGCCGACAACTGCGTCATCGTCTGCTCCATCGAGAACCTCGACCCCATGGGCGTGCACACCGGCGACTCGATCACCGTCGCCCCCGCGCAGACGCTGTCCGACGTCGAGTACCAGGTGATGCGCGACGCCGCCTTCGCGTGCATCCGGCGGGTCGGCGTCGAGACCGGCGGATCCAACGTGCAGTTCGCCGTCGACCCCGCCGACGGCCGCATGGTCGTCATCGAGATGAACCCCCGAGTGAGCCGCTCGTCGGCGCTCGCCTCGAAGGCCACCGGCTTCCCGATCGCCAAGATCGCGGCCCGCCTGGCGGTGGGCTACACGCTCGACGAGATCCCCAACGACATCACCCGCAAGACCCCGGCCAGCTTCGAGCCCACCATCGACTACGTCGTCACCAAGATCCCGCGGTGGGCCTTCGAGAAGTTCCCGGGGGTCCCCGGCCGCCTGGGCACCTCGATGCAGTCGGTCGGCGAGGTGATGGCCATCGGCCGCACCTTCCCCGAGTCGCTGCAGAAGGCGCTGCGGTCCCTCGAGCAGGGCCGTTCGGGTCTCAACTGCGACCCCGGTGAGGCCCTCTACGACGCGGTGCCGCTCGACGACCTCGTGGCGCGGGCCGCCATCGGCACCCCGGAGCGCCCCTTCCAGCTGGAGTCGGCGCTGCGGCGCTGCGTCACCGTCGACGACCTCGCCGCGGCCACCAAGGTCGATCCGTGGTTCCTCGACCAGATGCTCGCCATCGTCGACGAGCGGGCCCACCTCGCCGAGGTCGGCATCGACGGCCTCACCACCGCCGGCTGGCGCCGGGCCAAGCGCCTGGGGTTCTCCGACGCCCAGCTCGCCTGGCTGTGGGACGTCGAGCTCGACACCGTGCGCCAGCGCCGCCTGGCCGCGGGGGTGCGGCCCACCTACAAGACCGTCGACACCTGCGGCGCCGAGTTCGAGGCCGCCACCCCGTACCACTACTCCACCTGGGAGGACGAGGACGAGGTCACCGTGGGGACCAAGCCCCGCGTGATCATCCTCGGGTCGGGCCCCAACCGCATCGGCCAGGGCATCGAGTTCGACTACTGCTGCGTGCACGCCAGCTTCGCCCTGCGCGAGGCCGGCTACGAGACGGTCATGGTCAACTGCAACCCCGAGACCGTCTCCACCGACTACGACACGAGCGACCGGCTCTACTTCGAGCCGCTCACCCTCGAAGACGTCCTCAACGTCATCGACGCCGAGGACCCCATCGGCATCGTGGTGGCCCTCGGCGGCCAGACCCCGCTCAAGCTCGCCGACGCGCTCCCCGCCGAGCTCATCGTGGGCACCAGCCCCGCCTCGATCGACCTGGCCGAGGACCGCGAGCGCTGGAGCGCGCTGTGCGCCCGCCTCGAGATCCCCCAGCCGGCGGGCGGCACCGCCACCACGGTCGACGAGGCGCTCGCCATCGTCGGACGGGTCGGCTACCCCGCTCTCGTGCGGCCCTCCTACGTGCTCGGCGGTCGGGCCATGGAGATCGTCTACGGCGACGACGACCTGCGCCGGGCCATGGCCGAGATGGCCCGCTCCGGCACCCTCGGCCGCGAGGGCGGGCTCTCCGCCGAGCGGCCGGTGCTGGTCGACCGCTTCCTGGAGGACGCCACCGAGGTCGACGTCGACGCCATCCGCGACGCCACCGGCGAGGTCCTCATCGGCGGGGTCATGGAGCACGTGGAGGAGGCCGGGGTGCACTCCGGCGACAGCGCCTGCTCGCTGCCGCCCACCACCTTGTCGGCCGACACCATCGCCGTCATCGAGGGCTACACCCGCGCCATCGCCGCCGAGCTCGACGTCCGCGGGCTCGTCAACGTGCAGTACGCGGTGAAGGCCAACCAGGTCTTCGTCATCGAGGCCAACCCCCGCGCCTCGCGCACCGTGCCGTTCGTCGCCAAGGCCACCGGGCGCCCCCTCGCCAAGATCGCGGCGCGGGTCATGCTCGGCGCCACGCTCGCCGAGCTGCGCGCCGAGGGCCTGCTCGGCGACCGGGCGCCCGGCGACCACGTGGCCGTCAAGGAGGCGGTCCTGCCGTTCAACCGCTTCCCCGACGCCGACGCGGTGCTCGGCCCCGAGATGCGCTCCACCGGCGAGGTGATGGGCATCGACCTCACCGTCGGGCTCGCCTTCGCCAAGAGCCAGCTGGCGGCGGGCACGAGGTTGCCGTCGCAGGGCACGGTCTTCCTCTCGCTCGCCGACCGCGACAAGGACACCGGCGTGATCGCCGCCCGTCGCTTCGCCGAGCTCGGCTTCCACCTGGTGGCCACCACCGGCACCGCGGCCCACCTCACCGCCCACGGCGTCGAGGTCCACGAGGTGCTGGCCAAGATCGACGAGCCGGGCCGCGACGCGGTCGACCTCATCGCCGCGGGTGAGATCGACCTGGTGGTCAACAGCCCGCGCGGCCGCGGTCCCCGCGCCGACGGGGCCCACATCCGGCGAGCGGCCGGGCTCCACGACGTGCCGCTGCTCACCACCGCCAAGGCCGCGGTCGCGGCCGCCAACGGCATCGCCGACACCGCGGCCCACGCGCTGCAGGTCCGCAGCCTCCAGGAGTACCACCGCGGCGTCAGCACCGACGAGCTGGTCCGCCGCGCGTGACCGACGTCGACCTGTCCACCACCGTCGGGTCGGTGGCGCTGCCCAACCCGGTGATGACCGCGTCGGGCACCGCCGGCCACGGCGCCGAGCTGGGTGCCTACGTCGACCTGGCCGCGCTCGGCGCGGTGGTGGTCAAGTCGTTGTCGCCCGACCCGTGGGCGGGGAACCCCGCGCCACGGCTGCGACCCACGCCCGCCGGCATGCTCAACTCGGTCGGGCTGCAGGGCCCGGGGGTGCGCCACTGGCTCGCCGACGAGCTCCCCGAGCTGGTCGGGACGGGGGCCCGCGTCGTCGCGTCGATCTGGGGTCGTACGGTGGAGGAGTACGAGGTCGCCGCGGAGCTCCTGGCGGCGGCGCCTCCGGAGGTGGTGGCGGTGGAGGTCAACGTGTCGTGCCCCAACCTGAAGGACGGCCGGCGCATGTTCGCCCAGTCGCCCGCCGCCACCCGTGAGGTGCTGGCGGCGGCCGCCGCCTGCGGGCGGCCGCGGTGGGCGAAGCTCACCCCGGCCACCGCCGACCTGGTGGCGGTGGCCACCGCGGCGGTCGAGGGGGGAGCCGACGCGCTGACCCTCGTCAACACGGTGCCGGGGATGGTCATCGACCTCGAGCGTCGTCGTCCGGCGCTGGGGGGCGGCAGCGGGGGTCTGTCGGGCCCGGCGATCCATCCCGTGGCGGTGCGGGCGGTCTACGAGTGCCGCGCCGCGCTGCCCGATGTGGCCATCGTCGGCGCGGGTGGGGTCGTCGACGGCGAGACGGCCATCGAGCTGGTGATGGCAGGCGCCGACGCGGTGCAGGTCGGGACGGCGACCTTCGCCGACCCGCGCGCCTGCCTGCGGGTGCGCGACGGTATCGAGCGCTGGTGTCGCGACCACGGGGTCCCCCGGGTCGCCGATCTACAGGGAGCAGCCCATGACCGGAGTTGAGCGGCGCGACGAGGCAGGGGCATCCCCGGCCACCGGGGTGGGCGCCGACGTGCGTGACCGGCTCGCCATCGCGCTCGACCTCGACGACCTGGTGCCCGCCATGCGCCTGGCCCGCGAGCTGCGGCCCTGGTTCGGCGTGGCCAAGGTGGGTCTCGAGCTCTACAGCGCGGTGGGTCCCGATGTCATCAACAGCCTCACCGACCTCGGCTACGAGGTCTTCGTCGACCTCAAGCTCCACGACATCCCCACCACCGTGCAGCGCGCCGCCCGCGTGGTGGGCGCCCTCGGGGCGTCGTATCTCACCCTGCACGCCCAGGGCGGCGACGCCATGGTGCGCGCCGGGGTCGAGGGCTTCCTCGCCGGGGCGTCCGACGCCGGCCTGCCCGAGCCCACCGCGCTGGCCGTCACGGTCCTCACCAGCGACCTCGACGCCCCGCCCCACGTGGTGCCCAAGCGGGTGCGGGTGGCGGTCGAGGCGGGCTGCGGCGGCATCGTCTGCTCGGCGCGCGACCTGCACGACGTGAAGGAGCTGGCGCCCCGCATCCGCTGCGTGGTGCCGGGCATCCGGCCCATCGGCACGCCGCACCACGACCAGGCCGGGGCCGTGCCCCCGCGCGTGGCGATCGAGGCGGGGGCCGACCTGTTGGTGATCGGCCGGGCCGTCACCCAGGCCGCCGACCCGGCGGCCGCCGCCAGCGCCGTCGCCGCCGAGCTGCGGTGACTAGGGTTCGCGAGATGACCCAGCCTCCTCAGCTGTCCGACGAGCAGCGCCAGGCGGCCCTCGCCAAGGCCGGTGAAGCCCGGCGGGCCCGCGCCGAGCTCAAGGAGCGCCTGAAGATGGGGTCGCTCACCTTCGCCGAGCTGCTCGAGGCCGACGGCGACGACATCGTCGGCAAGATGAAGGTGCTCGCCGTCCTCGAGTCGCTCCCCGGGGTCGGCAAGGTGAAGGCCCGGCGCACCATGGAGGAGATCGGCATCGCCGAGACCCGTCGGGTGCGCGGCCTGGGCGACCAGCAGCGCAAGGCCCTGCTCGAGGCCTTCCCCTCGCCGTACCGCTAGGGGTCGACATCATCGTCGTCATCTCCGGCCCCGGCGGGGTCGGCAAGGGCACCGCCGTGAAGCGCCTGGTGGCCGACGATCCGTCGCTGTGGCTCAGCCGCTCGTGGACCACCCGCGAGCGCCGTCCCGGCGAGGACCCCGACGCCTACCGCTTCGTCACCCGCGACGAGTTCGAGTCGCGCGTCGCCGCCGGCGGCTTCCTCGAGTGGGCCGAGTTCCTGGGCAACCTCTACGGCACCCCCGACCCCGAGCCGCCCCCGGGCTCCGACGTGGTGCTCGAGATCGACGTGCAGGGCGCCGAGCAGGTGCTCGCCCGCCACCGTGACGCCGTGTTGGTGTTCCTCGACGCGCCGAGCCCCGCCGAGCAGGCCGCCCGCCTGCGCGAGCGTGGTGACGACGAGGCCCACGTGGCCCGCCGGCTCGCCCGGGCCGCCGCCGAGCGCGAGCGGGCGCACCGCCTGGGCGCCGAGGTGGTGGTCAACGACGAGCTCGACCGCGCCGTGGCCGAGCTGCACGCCCTCATCGAACGCGAGCGCGGGGCGCGGCGCTGATAACGTCTTCAGTCGGCCCGCACCCGGATGGAGCCCCGATGCCCCAGCAGCACGATTCGATGATCACGCCGCCCGTCGAGGACCTGCTCGACCGCGCCGGCTCGAAGTTCCGCCTCGTCACCACCGGCGCCATGCGCGCCCGCCAGATCAACGGCTACTACCACCAGCTGGGCGAGGGCCTCGGGGCCATGATCCCGCCCCAGGTGGCGTCGACGTCGCGCAAGCCGCTGTCGATCGCGTTCGAGGAGATCGCGGCCGACAAGATCGTGGCCACCCAGATCACGCACGAGGCCGAGCTCTCCGACGCCGAGGCCGACGCCGCCGTCGCCGAGGCCGACGCCCCCACCGAGTAGCGCGCCCACCGATGCTGGCGGGGCGTCGCATCGTCCTCGGCGTCACCGGCGGCATCGCCGCCTACAAGGCGATCGAGCTGTGTCGACGCCTCGTCGACGCCGGGGCCCACGTGAGCCCCGTGCTCACCGACGGCGCGCTCCGCTTCGTCGGTGCCACCACCTTCTCGGCCCTGGCCTCCGAGCCGGTGCAGACCTCGCTGTGGGACGAGGACAGCCCCATCCCGCACACCCGGTTGGGCCAGGGCGCCGACCTGATCCTGGTCGCGCCGGCCACCGCCCGGCTCATCTCCGACCTGCGCACGGGTCGCTCCCACGACCTGCTCACCGCCACCCTGCTCGCCACCCGGGCGCCGGTGGTGCTGTGCCCGGCGATGCACACCGAGATGTGGGAGCACCCCGCGGTGCAGGACAACCTCGCCGTGCTCGCCGACCGTGGCGTGCACCTGGTCCCGCCCGAGGAGGGGCGTCTCGCCGGGGGCGACGTCGGCGCCGGGCGGCTGGCCGACCCGGCCACCATCGTCGCCCACGCCGAGCGGGTGCTCGGCCCCGGCGACCTGGCCGGCACCTCGGTCCTCGTCACCGCGGGCGGCACCCGCGAGCCCATCGACCCCGTGCGCTTCATCGGCAACCGGTCGTCGGGCAAGCAGGGCATCGCCCTCGCCCGCGAGGCCTGGGCCCGTGGCGCCGACGTCACCCTCGTCTCCACCGTCGCCGCCGACGTGGTCGCGGCCATCGAGGTGGTCCGGGTCGACACCGCGGCCGAGATGCACGCGGCGGTCACCACCCGGGCGCCGTCGGCCGACATCGTGGTGATGGCCGCCGCGGTCGCCGACTTCCGCCCGGCGACGGCCGCCACCGCCAAGCTCAAGAAGCACCAGGGCGTCCCCGAGGTGGTCCTCGAGCCCACCGTCGACATCCTCGCCGAGCTCGGCGGGGCCAAGCCCGCGGGCCAGGTGCTCGTCGGCTTCGCGGCCGAGACCCACGACGTCGTCGCCCACGCCCGCGACAAGCTGGCCCGCAAGGGCGCCGATCTCATCGTGGCCAACGACGTCTCGGCGCCCGGTGTCGGCTTCGAGCACGACACCAACGCGGTCGTGGTGGTCGGCGCCGACGGCGTCGACCACACTGTCCCCCTGTCCGACAAGCGGGCCGTCGCCCGGGCGGTGCTCGATGCCGCCGTCGCCCGCCGTCCGTCCTCCCCAGGAGCCCCATGAGCCGCTTCACCTTCACCTCGGAGTCGGTCACCGAGGGCCATCCCGACAAGATGGCCGACCAGATCTCCGACGCGATCCTCGACGCCCTGCTCGAGCAGGACCCCGACAGCCGGGTCGCGTGCGAGACGCTCGTCACCACCGGGCTCGCCATCGTCGCCGGCGAGATCACCACCTCGGCCTACGTCGACATCCCCAGCGTGGTGCGCGACACCATCAAGGGCATCGGCTACGACCGCGAGTCCTACGGCTTCGACGGGGCCACGTGCGGCGTCATGGTCGCCATCGACGAGCAGTCGCCCGACATCGCCCAGGGCGTCGACGCGTCCGAAGAGGTGCGCTCGGGCACGTCGGGTGAGGAGATCTTGAACCAGCAGGGCGCCGGCGACCAGGGGATGATGTTCGGCTACGCGTGCGACGAGACGCCCGAGCTCATGCCGCTGCCGATCTTCGTGGCCCACCGCATGGCCGAGCGCCTCGCCGAGGTCCGCCGGGCGGGCACGGTGCCCTACCTGCGACCCGACGGCAAGACCCAGGTCACCTTCGACTACGAGGACGGCCGGCCGGTCCGGCTGCGCACGGTGCTGGTGTCCACCCAGCACGACGACGGCATCGACCGCGACTCGATGATCCGCCCCGATCTGGTCGACCACGTGATCCGCCCGGTCGTCCCCGAGGCCTTCGCCGACGACGAGTACGACGTCTACGTCAACCCCACGGGTCGCTTCGTCATCGGCGGTCCGGTCGGCGACGCCGGGCTCACCGGCCGCAAGATCATCGTCGACACCTACGGCGGCATGGGCCGCCACGGCGGCGGCGCGTTCTCGGGCAAGGACCCCTCCAAGGTCGACCGCTCCGGCGCCTACGCGGCGCGGTGGGTGGCCAAGCACGTGGTGGCGTCGGGCGCGGCGCGGCGCTGCGAGGTGCAGGTGGCCTACGCCATCGGCGTCGCCCACCCGATCTCGATCATGGTCGACACCTTCGGCACCGAGTCGGTCGACCCGGCCAAGATCGAGGTGGGGGTGCGCGAGGTGTTCGACCTGCGGCCCGCGGCCATCGTGCGCGACCTCGACCTGCGGCGCCCGGTGTTCCGGCCCACGGCCGCCTACGGGCACTTCGGCCGCACCGGCGAGGCGTTCACGTGGGAGCACACCGGGCGCGTCGACGAGCTGAAGTCGGCGCTCGGGCTCTGACCCCGCCGCGCGTCGCCCGGGTGCTGCCCGACGTGGCGGCCATCGACCGCGAGTTCGACTACCTCGTGCCCGACGCGATCGGGGCCGTCGAGGTCGGCGACGTGGTGCGCATCGCCCTGCACGGCCGCCGGGTCGGCGGCTGGGTGCTCGACGCCGACGCCGACCCACCACCCGGGGTCGCGCTGCGCCCGCTCGCCAAGCGCTCCGGGCTGGGGCCCCCGCCCGACGTCATCGACCTCGCGTCGTGGGCCGCGTGGCGCTGGGCCGGGCGCCGGGCCACCTTCTTGCGCACCGCGTCGCCGCCCACGGTGGTGCCCGCCCGACCGCGCCGGGCCGAGGCCGGCCCACCCGTGGCGCCGGTCGCCGACGAGCTGGTGGCCACGGCGCTCGACGCCGGGCAGGCCGTGCTGCGGCTCCCGCCCGCCGCCGACGTGTTCCCCGTGGTCCTGGCCGCCGCGGCGCGGGGGCAGGCGCTGGTGGTCGCCCCGTCGGTGGCCGTCGCCCGGCACCTGGCGCTGCGTCTGCGCCGAGCGGGGATCGAGGTCGCCATCCACCCCCGCGACTGGGCCCGCGCCGCGGCGGGAGCCACCGTGGTGGGCGCCCGTGCCGCGGCCTGGGCGCCCACACCCGACCTGGCGTGCGTCGTCGTGGTCGACGAGCACGACGAGGCCCACCAAGAAGAGCGGGCGCCCACGTGGAGCGCCCGCGACGTGGCCGTCGAACGAGCCCGTCGCGCCGGCGTGCCGTGCGTGCTCACCTCGCCGGCGCCGAGCCTCGAGGCTCTGCGGTGGGGTCGCCTGGTGGCGCCGTCGCGCGGCGCCGAGCGCTCGGGCTGGCCCATCCTCGACGTCATCGACCGTCGCCACGACGACCCCGTCAAGGCCGGGTTGTGGAGCGAGCGGCTCGTCCCGCGGCTCCGGGGCGACGGCACCGTGCTGTGCGTGCTCAACCGCACCGGACGGGCCCGCCTGTCGGCGTGTGCCGCGTGCGGCGAGCTCGCCCGCTGCGCCCGCTGCGACGCCGCGGTGGCCCAGCGTCCCGACGGTGGACTGGCCTGCGGTCGCTGCGGCGAGGAGCGGCCGGTCGTGTGCCTGGCCTGCGGGGCCACGCGGCTCAAGCTGCTGCGGGTCGGCGTCACCCGGGCCCGCGAGGAGCTCGAGGCCCTGCTCGGTGAGCCGGTCGTCGAGGTCACCGGTGCCACCGCCGACCGCGAGCTGCCGACGGCCCGCGTCTACGTCGGCACCGAGGCCGTGCTGCACCAGGTGCCGTCGGCGCGGGTGGTCGCGTTCCTCGACATCGACCAGGAGCTGGTGGCGCCCCGCTACCGCGCCGCCGAGCAGGCGATGGCGCTGCTCGTGCGGGCCGCCCGGGTGGTGGGCGCCCGCGCCGACGGTGGGCGGCTCGTCGTGCAGACCCGACTGCCCCGCCACGAGGTGCTCGACGCCGTCCTGAAGGCCGACCCCGGTCGGCTGGCCGAGGCCGACGACGCCCGCCGCCGGGCGCTGCGGTTCCCCCCGCACGCCGCGCTGGCCGAGGTCTCCGCCGCGGCCGCCGGTGCGTTCGTCGACGCGCTGGGTCGCCCGCCCGGGATCGACGTGCTCGGGCCCGACGAGACGGGCCGGTGGCTCCTGCGGGCCCCCGACCACCGTGTGCTCTGCGACGCCCTGGCCGCCACGTCGCGGCCCCCGGGCCGCCTCCGCGTGGCGGTCGACCCGCCCCGGGTGTGAGGCGGCGCGACGGTGCCTAGAACCAGGTGTGGCACCACGGCGCCACGGCGCTCACGAACAGTCGGTCGAAGGCGTCGACGGCGCCGCGACGGTGCTCGGTCACCCGACCGGCCGTGGCGGCGGGGGCCAGGGCCGTCCCCCCGAGGACGGCGGCGCCGAGCTCGGCGGTGTCGAGCGTGAGGTCGGGGGCCGCGGTGGTGCGCTCGCAGGTGCCGCCCTCGGGCGAGGCCTCGAGCGCGAACCGGCCACCCGAGTCGGGCAGGAACGCATCGAGCACCTCGAGCACCAGCCCGTCGGCGGCGACGGAGGTCCGCGCGGACAGCACGGCGGGCACGTCGAGCACCCGGGCCCAGAGGAAGTCGGCCACATCGACGACCTTCACCTGGCGTCGGTCGACCACGAGCCACGGCAGCGCCTCGGTCACCGAGCGCTCGTGGGCCACGACCCGGTCGGACCAGTCCATGTCGACCACGTAGCGCCACAGCGCGGCGTAGGCGGTGGGGGAGGCGGCGGTGAGCTCGTGGAGCTCCACGCGCTTCGCCGGGCGCATGCCCTCCCAGTCGCCGGCCAGCTCGTAGCTGGCGAACCCGTCGGGCTCACCGTCGGGTCCGTGGCTCACCACGTGGAAGTGGCCGGCGGTCTCCTTGCGCTCGTCGGGACCGCCGAACTCGCCGACCCGGCGGCGCCAGAAGTGCTCCGGGCGCGCCAGGGCGCCAGGCTGGGCGGCCCGGAACCGCTCGTACACCGGCGGGGCCAGCTCGAGCATCTCCGACGGCTCCACGAAGCGCAGTGGCACGTCGGGCGCCTCACCGGCGAACCGGACCCGGTGGCGCTCGATCTCCAGGTTGGCCCGCCACGTCGCCGGGCCGTAGCCGAACCGTCCGTAGATCGGCGCCTCGGCGGCGATGAGCACGGCCAGCGGCTCGCCCCGTCGCACGAGGTCCTCGTGCTGGGCCCGCATCATCCCGGTGAGCACGCCGCGCCGGCGGTGCGTCGGCATGACGGTCACCGCGGTGACGGCGCCGGCCGCCACCGGAGCGCCGCCGGGCAGCGTGACCTCGGTGGCGAAGCTGCGTGTGGTGCCCACCACCGCGCCGCCGTCGACGCCGGCGAACGTGCGCGACAGGTCGGTGACGGCGCGGTAGTCGTCGGTGGCCTCCGGCGTGATCCGGTGGCCGAAGCCGATCCCGATGGCCTCGTGGTAGGTGTGCAGCTCGGCGTCGGTGACGGTGCGGATCTCGACCATGGGGTTCATCCCAGCAGGTCGTCGCCCCCGACACCCGTCGATTCGGCGGTGGTCCACGTGCGGCGCCGGACCTCGTAGAGCGCCACCGCACCCGCGGTGGCCACGTTGAGCGAGCCGATCCGCCCGAGCTGGGGGAGGAACGCCACCGCGTCGCAGGCGGCGAGCACATCGGCGCCCACCCCCCGGTCCTCGTGGCCGAGGACCAGGCAGATGTCGCCGGCCAGGTCGATCTCGTGCAGCGGGCGGGCGCCGTCGGCCAGCTCGACGGCGATCACCCGGAAGCCGGCGCCACGGGCCGCCGCCACCGCGTCGACCCCGCGCTCGACGGCGCGCACCTCGACGAAGCGGTCGGAGCCCAGCGCGGTCTTCTGGGTCTTGGCGTCGCCCGGGCGGGGGCACCGCTCGGTGATCCACACCGGCTCGACCCGCCACGCCGCCGCGGTGCGCAACAGGGCGCCGACGTTGAACGGTCCCTGCACGTCGTCGAGGATCAGCGCCACCCGGCCCGGGGTGCGCCGACGCCACTCGCGGTGGAGCCGCTTGAGCTCGGTGCTGCCGAGCGACCGGCTCGTCGGCGCCGTCACGGGGCGACCTGGCGGGCGGCGACGTCGAGCAGGCGGTACCCGGCGCGCGACCCACGGCGCTCGCACGGCCACCCCTGCTCGGCCAGCCACCGGGCCAGGGAATCGGCGCCCAGGTGCTTCTGCACGACCAGGTGAGCGGTGCCGTCGGGGCGGAGACGGTCGAGCCACCGGGTGAGCAGCTCGTGCAGCGCCCCCTTGCCGATCCGGATCGGCGGGGTCGACCAGATGCCGCCGACGCGCAGGTCGCCGGGCACCTCGTCGGGCGCGGCGACGACCACGTTGTCGAGTCCGGCGGCCCGGGCGTTGTCGCGGCACAGGTCGCGGGCCCGCGCGTTCACGTCGACGGCCCACACCTGGTCGTCGGGGGCCCGGCGGGCGAGGGTGAGCGCGATCGGCCCGTAGCCGCAGCCGAGGTCGAGGAACGGCCCGCCCCCCGGGGTCGGCACCGGACCGTCGAGCAGGAGCAGCTTGGTGCCGGCATCGACGCCATCGCCGGCGAACACCCCGCGGTCGGTGGTGAGCTCGAGCTCGACATCGGGCAGCGAGAGGTGGACCGACCGGCGGCGCGACGCCGTCCCTGGATCGGGATCGAAGTAGTGCCCGGGGCTCACGGCGCGACGGTACCCTGACCGCCATGTCTCCCTTCGAGATCCGCGTCTTCGGCGATCCCGTCCTGCGCCGGCGCGCCACCGAGGTCACCGACATCGACGGCGCCCTGATCCGCCTCGTCGACGACATGCTCGACACCATGTACGAGGCGCCGGGCATCGGCCTGGCCGCCACCCAGGTCGGTGTCGAGAAGCGCCTGTTCGTCTACGACATCGACGACGACCCGCAGGTCATCGTCAACCCGGTCATCAGCGAGACGCGCGGCGAGTGGGTCTACGAGGAGGGCTGCCTGTCGGTGCCCGGGCTGTCGTGGGAGATCGTGCGGCCCAAGGAGGTCCACCTCACCGGCTACGACCTCGACGGCAACGAGGTCTCGTTCGAGGCCGACGAGCTGCTCGCCCGCCTGTTCCAGCACGAGCTCGACCACCTCGACGGTGTCCTGTTGCTCGAGCACCTCGACGACGACGTCCGCAAGGCGGCGCTGCGCACCTTGCGCGAGCGCGCCCTCGGCGCCGACGGCGCCGGGTCCTCCCGGGGCCCGGGCTCGCTGCTGCCCTGAGGTGACCCGCCCCGCGCCCGTCCACGTGCACCGGATCGCCTACCTCGGCACCCCCGAGGTGGCGGTCCCGCCGCTGCTGGCCCTGCACGCCGCCGGGTTCGAGATCCCGCTCGTCGTGACCCGCGCCGACAAGCGCCGGGGTCGGGGTGCGGCCCTGGTGCCCAGCCCGGTCAAGGCGGCCGCCGCCGAGCTCGGCATCCCGGTCACCACCGACGTCGACGAGGTCCTCGGCGTCGGCGCCGACCTGGGCGTCGTCGTGGCGTTCGGGCGCATCATCCGGCCCCACGTCCTCGACGAGCTGGCCATGGTGAACCTGCACTTCTCGCTGCTGCCCCGCTGGCGGGGGGCGGCGCCCGTCGAGCGGGCCATCCTCGCCGGCGACGACCGCACCGGCGTCTGCGTCATGGCCGTCGAGGAGGGCCTCGACACCGGCGGTGTCTACCGGCGCGCCGAGGTCGACATCGATCCCGACGAGACGCTCGACGAGCTGCGGGGTCGCCTCGTCGGCATGGGCACCGAGCTGCTCGTGTCGGCGCTGCGCACCGGGCTCGGCGACCCCGACCCCCAGGTGGGCGAGCCCACCTACGCCGCCAAGATCGAGTCCCACGAGCTGGCGCTCGACTTCTCCAGGCCGGCGGTCGAGGTCCACCGGGTGGTCCGCCTCGGCGGCGCCTGGACCACGTTCCGCGACCGGCGCCTCAAGATCTGGCGCACGCGGGTGGTCGACGGCGTCGGCGCCGCGCCGGGCGAGATCGTCGGCACGGCCGTGGCGTGCGGCGCGGGCGCGGTCGAGCTGGTCGAGGTGCAACCCGAGGGCAAGGCCCGCCAGGCCGCCGACGCCTGGGCGAACGGGGCCCGACCCCAGCCGGGCGACGTGCTCGGTGCCTGAGCCGGCTCCTGCGGGGGTGAGGGCCCGACAGGTCGCCATCGACGCGCTCGTCCACATCGACGTCGAGGGCGCCTACCCCAACCTGGCGCTCGGACCCCGGCTCGAGCGCAGCGGGCTCGACGAGCGCGACCGGGGGCTGGTCACCGAGCTGGTCTACGGCACCACCCGCCGGCGCCGCACCTGCGACTGGCTCGTCGACCGCTTCGTGCTGCGCGAGACCGACGCCGCCACCCGCGCCGCGCTGCGGGTCGGCGCCTACCAGCTGGCGTTCACCGACATCCCCCGCCACGCCGCGGTGAGCGCCACGGTCGGCGCGGTGCCCAAGCGCACCCGCGGCTTCGTCAACGCCATCTTGCGACGCGTCGCCGACCACCCCGGCGAGCCACCCGACCTGGCCACCCGGCTCAGCTACCCCGACTGGATCGTCGAGCGCCTCGTCGCCGACCTCGGCGAGGCCGACGCCGTCGCCGCGCTCACCGCCATGGACGAGCGGGCCACGGTGCACCGCCGCGACGACGGCTACGTGCAGGACCCCGCGTCCGAGGCGGTGGCCACCCTGGTGGGGGCCGCGGCGGGCGAGCGCGTCGCCGACCTGTGCGCCGCCCCCGGGGGCAAGACCACCGCGCTGGCCGCCAGCGGCGCCACGGTCGTGGCCGCCGACCTGCGCCCCGGTCGGGTCGGGCTCGTGGTCGACAACGCGGCTCGCGTCGGCGCCACGGGCGTGGTGGCCCTCGCGGCCGACGCCGGCCGTCCGCCCTTCGTCGACGCCGCCTTCGACCGGGTGCTGCTCGACGCCCCGTGCACCGGCCTCGGCGTGCTGCGCCGCCGCCCCGACGCCCGGTGGCGCATCGAGCCCGATGCGGTCGACCGGCTGGCCGCGCTCCAGCGCCGGTTGGTCGACGCGGCGGTGGCCCTCGTCCGCCCCGGAGGCACCCTCGTCTACAGCGTGTGCACCCTCACCCGGGCCGAGACGCTCGGCGTCGACGAGCACGTCGCGGCCAGCCACCCCGAGCTGGTGGCGCTCGACCCGCCCGGCGCGCCCTGGGTGGGGTGGGGGAGGGGCGCGCTGCTGCTGCCGCAGGCGGCCGGCACCGACGGCATGTTCGTGCTGCGGCTGCGCCGACCGGCATCATGGGTCACGTGACCGAGCTGCCCCTCCTCGCCAAGGTGCTCACCGTGTCCGACGGGGTGATCGCCGGCACCCGCGAGGACCGCTCCGGTGAGGCGCTCGGTGCCCGCCTGGCCGAGGCCGGGTGGGAGGTGGTCGAGCGCCGAGTGGTGGCCGACGGGGTCGAGTCGGTGCGCGACGCCCTCGTCGCCATGTCCGACGGGTTCGTCGGCCTGGTGGCCACGACCGGGGGCACCGGGTTCGGGCCACGCGACCTCACCCCCGAGGGCACCCGCGCCGCGGTCGAGCGCGAGGCGCCGGGGCTGGCCGAGGCGATGCGGCTGGTGAGCCCGCTCGGGCGGCTGTCGCGCGGCATCGCCGGCACCCGGGGCACCACCCTGGTGATCAACGGACCGGGGTCCACCGCCGGCGCGGTCGAGACGCTCGAGGCGGTGCTCGACGTGCTGCCCCACGCCGTCCGCCTCCTCGCCGGTTCCCGGGAGCACTAGAACCCGCCAGGGAGCACCAGACCGCCACGGTACGGTGACGGCCATGTTGAAGCTCGTCCTCCCCAAGGGCTCGCTCGAGCGCGCCACCCTCGAGCTGTTCGAGGCCGCCGATCTCACGGTGACGCGCAGCTCGGCGGTCGACTACAAGGCCACCATCGACGACCCCCGCATCGGTGAGGTCCGGATCCTGCGGCCCCAGGAGATCGGTCGCTACGTGTCCGAGGGCCTGTTCGACCTCGGCATCACCGGGCGCGACTGGATCGAGGAGACCTCGTCCGACGTCGTGTCGCTGGGCGAGCTGCGCTACTCCAAGGCCACGTCGCGGCCGGTCCGGCTGGTGGTGGCCGTGCCCGCCGACTCGCCGTACCAGTCGGCCGCCGACCTGCCCCAGGGGGTGAAGGTCTCCACCGAGTACCCCGAGCTCACCCGCCGGTTCTTCGCCGACCTCGGCATCGAGGCCGACATCCGCCTGTCGTACGGGGCCACCGAGGCCAAGGTGCCCGACATCGTCGACTGCGCGGTCGATCTCACCGAGACCGGGCGGGCCCTGCGCGCCGCCGGGCTCAAGGAGATCGACATCATCATCACGTCGTACACCGAGCTGATCGCCAACCCGGCGTCACGGGCCGATCCCGACAAGGCCCACGCCATGGACCAGGTGCACACGCTCCTGCAGGGCGTGCTCGAGGCCCGTGGCCAGGTGATGGTCATGCTCAACATCGGGCCCGACGCGCTCGACGCGGTCATCGAGGTGCTGCCCTCGATGAAGGCCCCGACGGTGAACCAGCTCCACGGTGGGCGGGGCTACGCGGTCACCACCGTGGTGCCCAAGGCGACGGTCAACATCTTGATCCCCGAGCTCAAGGACCGCGGCGCCACCGACATCGTCGAGCTGCCGATCACCAAGATCGTCCACTGATGGCCCAGCTCCGATGACACTGCCCACCCTGGGTCGCGGCACCGGCACGGTGGCGGCCTTCGACGAGGCCGCGGGGATCGGCACGGTGGTCGACACCACCGGGCGCGAGCTGTTCTTCCACTGCACCGAGATCGCCGACGGCACCCGCACCATCGCCGCGGGCACCACCGTGGCGTTCGCGCTGGTGGCGGGCCGGCGTGGGCGCTGGGAGGCCGCCGACCTGCACACCGTGGGCGGCGGCGCTCCCGACTAGTCCTCGGCGGGTGGGGGCGCTGCCGCGCCGGCCTCGGCCGCGGCGCGGACCTGGACGAACGCGAGCTGGATCTGGGCCAGGGCGTCGCGCAGCGTCTCGCCGTCGGGGCCGAGGCGCTCACCGGTGGCGTCGAGCACGCCGGCCAGCGCGTCGATGGCCAGGCGGGCCTCGTCGAGGTTCGCCTCGTCGGCCCCGAGGTGGATGGCGGCCAGCTCGTAGAGGCCCATGGCGTGGTTGGTGACGATGACGTGAGCGGGGGTCTCGAGCACCTGGCGGCGGGTCTCGGCCATCTGGGCCACCAGCTGCTCGGCCTGGCGGCGCTGCTCGGGCGGCAGCGCGTCGAGCTCGGCGCGCTGCTCGGGGCTCAGTCCGGCGAGGGGATCGGGCCCGGCGACGGGGTCGGGGCCGGCGTCGGCGCGGCGATCGACGGGGCGCTCGCCGTCGGGGGTCCACAGGCTCATCGGAGGGTCCTTCCGGATCGGCGGGGAGGGCGCGAGAGACCGGCTCGTGGTCGACCGGCCACCTGGCTGGTACTCTACGTGCACAACCGAGACGGGAAGCGGGGCCCTGCCCCCACCCGGCCACCGCCGAGCAGCACAGGTGCGCCGGGTCGATGCACCTCGACGGCCCCCTCCGGGGGTCGTTCCGAGCGGACGTCGGCTTCCCGACGTCCGCGTCGTCGTTCTGGGCGCTGCGGGCGTGACCACCCAGCGAGACGAGAGGATCCCCGCATCGATGAGGAGTGAGCGGCCATAGCTGCGCCCGCCAGCAACGAGCCCCGGATCAACGACCGCATCCGAGCCCGCGAGGTCCGCCTCGTGGCGCCCGACGGTGAGCAGATCGGGATCAGGCCCCTGCCAGAGGCCCTCGCCATGGCGCGAGACCTCGATCTCGACCTGGTGGAGGTGGCCGACAAGGCCAACCCCCCGGTCTGTCGGATCATGGACTACGGGAAGTACAAGTACGAAGCCGCCCAACGGGCCAAGGAGTCCCGGCGCAAGAGCACCAACATCTCCATCAAGGAGATGAAGTACCGGCCCAAGATCGGACCGGGCGACTTCGAGACCAAGACCCGCAAGGTCGCCGAGTTCCTCGGCGAGGGCCACAAGGTCAAGGTCACCATCATGTTCCGGGGCCGAGAGATGCAGCACCCCGAGCTCGGCAAGAAGATCCTCGACAACGTGGCGGGTGAGGTCGTCGACCTGGCCCGCGTCGAGGTCGTCCCCAAGCTCGACGGCCGCAACATGATCATGGTCCTGGCTCCCGACAAGCAGGCCCAGGCCCTGGCGGCCAAGCGCAAGGCGGCCGAGGCCGACGAGGCCGCAGCCGCGGGCTCCGAGGCGCCCGAGCCTGCCGACCCGCCCGCCGCTCCCCCCACCGACTGAACCTGGTCCCGCCGGCCCCGCCGGCCGCGGGGCCTCACCGCCGAGGCCCGCCCGCCCGGCGCCGACACCACCGAGGACCACCATGCCGAAGATGAAGACCCACCGCGGCGCCGCCAAGCGCTTCAAGGTCACGGGCAGCGGCAAGATCATGCGTCGCAAGGTCAACCGCGCCCACATCCTGGAGAAGAAGGCCTCCAAGCGCACCCGCCGCCTCGCTCGGCCGGCCGAGCTCACCGGGGGCGACAAGGCCAAGGTCGAGCGCCAGCTCGGCCTGCGCTGAGTCCCACCCCACTCCTCCCCTACGTGCTCGAAAGGAGCTCCCGATGGCCAGGGTCAAGCGCGCCGTCCACTCGAAGAAGCATCGCCGTTCCACGCTGGAGCGGGCCAAGGGCTACTACGGCAACAAGAGCCGGTCGTACCGTGCCGCCAACGAGCAGGTCATGCACTCGTTGCAGTACGCCTACCGCGACCGTCGCGCCCGCAAGGGCGAGTTCCGCAAGCTGTGGATCCAGCGGATCAACGCCGCGTGCCGCCAGCACGACATGAGCTACAGCCGGTTCATCGCCGGCCTGCGGGTCGCCGAGGTCGACGTCGACCGCAAGGTGCTCGCCGACCTCGCCGTCACCGACCCCGCCGCGTTCGGCGCGCTGGTCGACGTGGCGCGGTCCGCCCTCGCCGACGAGGCGCCGGCCGCCTCCTGAACCCGGTGACGGCGCTCGCCGCATCGAACCCACGCATCAAGCGACTGCGGCGCCTCTCGGGGCGCCGCAGCGCGCGCGTCGACGACGGCTGCGTGGTGCTCGAGGGCCCCGTCGTCATCGGCGAGGCGCTCCAGCGGGGCATCTCGCTCAGCGAGCTCTACGCCGAGCCCGACGCCCCGGCCGACATCGTCGACGCGGCGCGCGCCGCCGGGGTCGTGGTGCACGAGGTCGGCGCCGGGGTCCTCGCCGGGGTCACCGACACCGTCACCTCCCGACCCGTCGTCGCGGTGGCGGCGCGCCCGGTCCACGCCCTCGCCGACGTGGTGGCCCTCGCCGTCGAGCGCCGCCGACCGCTCCTGGTGCTCGTCGAGGTGCGCGACCCGGGCAACGTGGGCACCATCGTGCGCACCGCCGAGGCCGCGGGCGCGGTGGGGGTGGTGTGCAGCGCCGGCACCGCCGATCCCACGTCGCCCAAGGCGGTGCGGGCGTCGTCGGGCACCGTGCTCGACCTCCCCGTCGTCGACGGTGGCGACCCCGCCGAGCTGGTCGCCGCCGTCGCCGCCGCCGGGATCGTGGTGGCCGCCACGGTGGTGCGCGGCGGCCACGATCCGGCCGGTGCCCCGCTCGCCGGGGCGGTGGCCCTCGTGCTGGGGGGCGAGGCCCAGGGCCTCGCCCCCGCGATCACCGACGGGGCCGACCTGCGCCTCACCATCCCGATGGAGGGTCGCGCCGAGTCGCTCAACGTCGCGGTGGCCGCAGGAGTGCTGTGCTTCGAGGCGCTGCGGCAGCGACGCGCCGAGCGCGGAACCGATTGGACGCCACCGGCCGCCGACGACACTGTTGACCGGCCATGACCGACCCCACCGGAGGCCGTCGATGATCACCGAGCTGCGCGCCCTCGCCGACACCGGGCGCGAGCACGTCGCCGCGGCGACGTCGATCGAGGCGCTGCGGGCCGTCGAGGCCGGGCTGCTCGGCAAGCGCTCCGAGCTGGCCAGCGCCAAGGCCCGCCTCGGTGGCCTCGACCCCGACGAGCGGCGGGCCGCGGGCGCCGCCCTCAACGAGGTGCGCGCCGAGCTCGAGGCGGCGGTCGCGGCGCGCAAGGCCGAGCTCGAGGCGGCCGAGCGGCGGCGACGTCTCGACGCCGAGCGGCTCGACCTCACCGAGGTCGTGGGCGGGCCTCGCCTCGGGCACCTGCACCTCGTCACCCAGACCCACGACCGCCTCGAGGACGTGTTCGTGGGCATGGGCTTCACCGTGGCCGAGGGCCCCGAGATCGAGACCGAGTGGTACAACTTCGGCGCGCTGAACTTCCCGCCCGGGCACCCGGCGCGGGCCATGTACGACACGCTCTACGTCGAGTTCGGCGATCCCGAGAGCACGCTCCTGCGCACCCACACGTCGCCGGTGCAGATGCGCGTCATGGAGCGCGAGCAGCCCCCGATCTACGTCGTGTGCCCCGGTCGGGTCTACCGCTCCGACACGCCCGACGCGAGCCACATGCCGGTGTTCCACCAGATCGAGGGCCTGGTCGTCGACCGCGGCATCTCCATGGGTCACCTCGCCGGCACGCTCGAGGAGTTCACCACCGCCTACTTCGGCGGGGCGATCCACTCACGGCTGCGCCCCTCTTACTTCCCGTTCACCGAGCCGTCCGCCGAGTACGACATCACCTGCGTCATCTGCGAGGGCGCCGGCTGCCAGACCTGCTCGCGCACCGGCTGGATCGAGCTCGGGGGCTGCGGGATGGTGCACCCCAACGTGTTGCGCAACGGCGGCATCGACCCCGAGGAGTTCACCGGGTTCGCCTTCGGGTTCGGCACCGACCGCCTCTCGGCGATGCGCCTCGGCATCGACGACCTGCGCGACATGTTCAGCAACGACATCCGCTTCCTGCGCCAGTTCTGACGGCGCGCCGCCCACCGCCGCACGGAGGTCCCCCAGGTGAAGGTCTTGCTCTCGTGGCTCCGCGAGCTCGCCCCGTTCGAGGGCGATCCGGTCGCGCTCGGCGAGACCATGAGCGATCTCGGCATGGCCGTCGAGTCGCTCGAGCGCCTCGGCGAGGGGCTCGACGGCATCGTCGTGGCCAAGGTGCTGAGCCTGCGCCCGCACCCCGACGCCGACCGGATCCAGCTCGTCGACGTCGACCCCGGCACGGGTGAGGCGCTGCAGGTGGCGTGCGGTGCGTTCAACATGGCCGAGGGCGACCTCGTGCCGCTGGCCACGGTCGGCACGGTGATGCCCGGCGGCATGGAGATCGGGCGGCGCAAGATGCGCGGCGAGTGGTCCAACGGCATGTTGTGCTCAGCGGCGGAGCTGGGCCTGGGCGGTGACCACTCGGGCATCCTCGTCCTCGACCCCGATGCCGAGCCGGGCGTCGAGCTCACCGCGGCGCTGGGCCTGCAGGGCGACGTCCTCTACGACCTCGAGATCAACCCCAACCGACCCGACGCCATGTCGGTCGTGGGCGTCGCTCGCGACCTCGCGGCCCGGCTCGGTGTGCCCTTCACGCTGCCCGAGCCCCGCGTCGCCACCTCGTCGACGGTGGCGGGGGAGCGCGCCAGCGTCGAGATCGTCGACCCCGACCTGTGCGGTCGGTTCGTGGCCCGGGTGCTGCACGACGTGCGCGTCGGCGCGTCGCCCCGGTGGCTCGCCAACCGCCTCACCGCCATGGGCATGCGGCCCATCAACAGCCTGGTCGACGTGTCGAACTACGTGATGCTCGAGCTGGGCCAGCCCAACCACGCCTACGACCTGGCCCGCCTCCCGGGCGCCGGGCTGCGGGTGCGTCGGGCCCGGAGCGGCGAGACCCTGGTCACCCTCGACGACGTCGAGCGCACGTTCACCACCGACGACCTGCTCATCTGCGACGCGGCCGACACCGCCGTCGGCATCGCCGGCGTCATGGGCGGTGCGTCGAGCGAGATCTCCGACGACACCACCGAGGTGCTGCTGGAGCTGGCGTGGTTCGACCCGCTGTCGGTGGCGCGCACCAGCCGCCGACTGGGGTTGCGCACCGAGGCGTCGGCCCGCTTCGAGAAGGGCACCGACCCCGAGATCCTCGAGCTGGCCGCGCTGCGCTTCGCCGAGCTGCTCGGCGACACCGCCGCGCTGGCCGAGGGGACCATCGACGAGCGGGGCCAGCTGCCGGCGCGCACCCCGGTGCGGGTCCGCACCGACCGCGTCAACCTGGTGGCCGGCACCGATCTCGGGCGCGACGACATCCGGCGCCTGCTCGACCCCATCGGCTTCGCCGCCGAGCCCGTGGGCGACGACCTCGACGTCACCGTCCCCTCGTGGCGACCCGACTCGGCCACCGAGATCGACGTCATCGAGGAGGTCGCCCGCCACCACGGCTACTCGCGCATCGCCCGCTCGGTGCCCAAGGCCGTCGAGAGCGGTGGGCTCACCGTGCGCCAGCGCGAGCGGCGCGCCGTGCGCGCCGCCCTCGTCGGGCTCGGCGTCGACGAGGTCATGCCCACGCCGTTCCTCGCCCCGGGCGACCTGGCCCGCACCGGGCTCCCCGACGACGGCATCCGCCTCGCCAACCCCCTGGTGGCCGACGAGTCGGTCATGCGCACGTCGCTGCTGCCCGGTCTGTTGAAGGTGCTGGCCTACAACGCCTCGCACCGCAGCGGGCCCATCTCGGTGTTCGAGCTGGGCCACGTGTTCGCCCGGCCCGCCGACCCGGGCGCCGACCTCCCCGACGAGGCCGAGCGGGTGGCGGTGGCGCTGGGGGAGCGCGAGGCGCCCGAGGCGGTGCGCCTCTGGCGGGCCCTCGCCGACCACCTGGTGCTCGACCACCAGCTGCGTGCCGCCGAGGTCCCGGGCCTGCACCCCACCCGCGCCGCCGAGATCGTCGTCGACGGGGCGGTCGTCGGCGCGGTGGGCGAGGTCGACCCCGACGTGCTGGTGGCCTACGAGGTGCCGGGACGCGTCGCCTACCTCGACGTCGACCTCGACCGGATCCTCGCCGCCCCCCACGGGGTCACCGCCTACGCGCCGGTGCGGCTCTACCCGTCGAGCGACCTCGACCTGGCCTTCGAGGTCGACGACACCGTGCCGGCCGCCGACGTCGAGGCCACCCTGCGCGGCGCGGCGGGCGAGCTGCTCGTGTCCCTCGAGCTGTTCGACGTGTTCCGGGGCGCGCCGGTGCTCGAGGGGCGGCGATCGCTCGCCTTCCGGCTCCGGCTCCAGGCCCCCGACCGCACCCTCACCGACGCCGACCTCGCCGACGTCCGCCGACGCGGCATCGACGCCGTCACCACCGCCCACGCCGCCGCCCTCCGCGGGTGATCGGCCCCCCATGAATAGTCATGCAAACTGGTGTATGGTGACGCCATGATCCGGGTCGGCATCATCGGCGCGTCGGGGTTCACAGGTGCCGAGCTCCTGCGCCTCCTCGCCGCCCATCCGAGCTTCGAGGTGGCCTTCGCCACCGGCGAGACGCAGGCGGGCAGCCGCGTCGCCGACCTCTACCCGGGGTTGGCGGCCGCGTGGCCCGACCTCGTCTTCGTGCCCTACGCCCCCGAGCTCGCCGACGGGGTCGACCTCGTCTTCCTGGGGTTGCCCCACGGGGCGTCGCAGGCGCTGGTGCCCGAGCTGCTCGACCGCGAGGTCACCGTGGTCGACCTCGCGGCCGACTTCCGGCTGCGCGACCCCGAGCTCTACCCCCGTTGGTACGGCGAGGCCCACGCCCACCCCGAGCTGCTCGACCGCTTCGTCTACGGGCTGCCCGAGCTCTTCCGCGACCAGGTGGTGGGCGCCACGGCCATCGCCGTGCCCGGGTGCTATCCCACCGCGGCGTCGCTCGCGCTGGCCCCGCTGGTGCGGGCCGGGTTGGTCGCCACCGACGGCATCATCGTCGACGCCGCCAGCGGCGTCTCGGGCGCCGGCCGCCAGCCCAAGCCCACCACCACCTTCTGCGCGGTCGACGAGGACTTCACCGCCTACGGGCTCCTCGACCACCGCCACACCCCCGAGATCGAGCAGAACCTGGGCGGTGCCACCGTGCTGTTCACCCCGCACCTGGCGCCGATGAACCGCGGCATCCTCGCCACCTGCTACGCCCGCCCCACCGGCGAGCTCACCACGGCGGGAGCGCTCGCCGCCCTGCGCGACGCGTACGGCGACGAGCCGTTCGTGGTCGTCACCGACGGGTCGCCGTCCACCAAGGCCACGCTCGGCGCCAACACCGCGCACGTCACCGCCCGCGTCGACCCCCGCACCGGTTGGGTGGTCGCCATCTGCGCCATCGACAACCTGGTGAAGGGGGCGTCGGGCCAAGCCGTGCAGTGCGCCAACCTCGCCTGCGGCCTCCCCGAGACCGCCGGGCTGCCCATCGTGGCCGTCACCCCGTGACCGCCCCTGTCCCACCGGAGGCCCCCGTGTCCCTCGCTCCCTCGCCGGCCCGGCGGTCACGGTGAGCGTCACCGCCGCCGGCGGCTTCGTCGCCTCCGGCGTGGCCGCTGGCATCAAGTCCGACGGGCGTCCCGACCTGGCGCTGGTGGCCACCGCCGACGGCCGTCCGGTGGCGGCCGCTGCCGTGTTCACCTCCAACAAGATGACCGCGGCGCCGGTGGTCACCACCCGCAACCACCTCATGCGCACAGCCAACCGCTCGGTGGGGGTCGTGCTCAACAGCGGCAACGCCAACGCCGCCAACGGCCGCGCCGGGCTGGCCGCCTCCGAGCGGATGTGCGCCGCGGTCGCCGCCGAGCTCGGCTGCGACGCGGCCGAGGTGCTGGTGTGCTCCACCGGTCTCATCGGCATCCCGCTGCCCATCGACACCATCGAGGCCGCCGCCCCCGCGCTGGTCGCCCGCCGCGCCGACGGGGTCGACGGGGGCCTGGCCGCCGCCGACGCCATCCTCACCACCGACACCGTCCGCAAGCTCTCGGTCGCACGCGGCGACGGCTTCGTCGTCGGCGGCATGGCCAAGGGGGCGGCGATGCTGGCCCCGAACATGGCCACCATGCTGGCGGTGCTCACCACCGACGCCGAGGCCTCGCCCGCGGCGCTCAAGCGGGCCCTCACCCGGGCGCTGCCCACGTCGTTCAACGCGCTGAGCGTCGACGGGTGCACGTCCACCAACGACACCGTCATCCTCCTCGCCAGCGGGGTCGCCGGTCCGGTGTCCGAGGCGGCGCTCGACGCCGCCGTCGCCGAGGTGTGCAGCGACCTGGCGTTGCAGATGGCCGGCGACGCCGAGGGCGCCACCAAGGTCGTCCGACTGCGCGTCGTCGGTGCGGCCACCGACGACGAGGCCGAGCTCGGGGCCCGCAAGGTGGCCGAGAGCCAGCTCGTGAAGTGCTCGTGGTACGGCCAGGACCCCTACTGGGGTCGCATCGCCAGCGACCTCGGCTCGGCCGGCATCTCGTTCGACCCCGACAAGGTGAAGGTGAGCTACGGACCCCACGTCGTGGCCGACGGCGGCGTCAGCGTCGACCACGACACCGCCGCGCTCGCCGAGTACATGGCCGGTCGCCACCTCGAGGTCACCGCCGACCTCGGCGTCGGGCGGGGCGCGGCCACCGTGCTCACCAACGACCTCACCCACGCCTACATCGACGAGAACATGGGCACCTCGTGACCACCGCCCCCGACCTCGGCGCCGCCGAGAAGGCCCGGGTCCTCATCGAGGCCCTGCCCTACATCCAGCGCTTCCGCGATCGCATCGTCGTGGTGAAGTACGGCGGCAACGCCATGACCGAGCCCGACCTGGCCCGCACGTTCGCCGAGGACATCGTGCTGATGCGCGCCGTCGGCATGCGCCCGGTCGTGGTGCACGGCGGCGGTCCCCAGATCGGCGAGCTCATGCAGCGGCTCGGCAAGGAGACCGAGTTCCGCGACGGCCTGCGGGTCACCGACGCCGAGACCCTCGACATCGCCCGGATGGTGCTCGTCGGCAAGGTGAACCGCGACATCGTCGCGTCGATGAACGTCCACGGTCCGTTGGCGGTGGGGCTGTCGGGCGAGGACGCCGGGCTCATCCTCGCCAGCGCCCGCCACCCCGATCTCGGCTTCGTCGGCGACGTCGAGGCGGTGAACCCCGCGATCATCGAGCGGCTCCTCGCCGAGGGGCTCATCCCCGTCGTGTCCACCATCGGCGCCGACGTGGCCGGTCAGGCCTACAACATCAACGCCGACACCGTGGCCGGCGCCATCGCCGTCGCCCTCGGCGCCGAGAAGGTGGTCTACCTCACCGACGTCGAGGGCCTGCTCGCCGATGTCACCGACCCCACCAGCCTCATCCGCCGGGCTCGCCCCGACGAGCTGCAGGCCCGCATCGACGACGGCACCCTCACCGGCGGCATGATCCCCAAGGTGGCGGCGTGCGTGCACGCCACCAGCAACGGGGTCCGCTCGGCCCACATGATCGACGGCACCATCGCCCACGTGCTGCTCCTCGAGATCTTCACCGACGAGGGCATCGGCACCATGGTCAGCCTCGACGTGCCCGCAAGGAGAGACCTGTGAGCTCCACGCATCCCGACGCCATGGGCGCGCCGCCCGACGCCGAGCGCTGCGCGCTGATGCCCACCTATGCGCCGCCCCGGGTGCAGTTCGTCCGGGGCGAGGGGTCGTGGCTCTGGGACGCCGCCGGCCGGCGCTACCTCGACCTCCTGTCGGGGCTGGCCGTCACCGGCCTCGGCCACGCCCACCCCGCGGTCGCCGACGCGCTGGCCGCGCAGGCCCGCACCCTGGTGCACGTGTCGAACCTGTTCGGCACCGAGCCGGGCTGGCACGTGGCCCGCACCCTCGACGGGCTGCTCGGCGGCGGCGGCCAGGTGTTCTTCTGCAACTCGGGGGCCGAGGCCAACGAGGCCGCCATCAAGCTGGCCCGCAAGTGGGGCGGCCACGGGCGCTACGCGGTGGTGAGCACCTACGGCTCGTTCCACGGCCGCACCCTCGCCACCCTCGCGGCCACCGGGCAGCCCGCCAAGTGGGAGGCGTTCCAACCCCTCCCCGAGGGGTTCCGCCACGTCGCCTGGGCCGACGCCGACGCCATCGAGGCCGCCATCGACGACACCGTCGCCGCGGTCCTCGTCGAGCCGGTGCAGGGCGAGGGGGGCGTCAACCCGGCCCCGCTCGACTACCTGCGCGCCATCCGGCGCATCTGCGACGAGCGGGGTGTGCTCATGATGGTCGACGAGGTCCAGACCGGTCTGGGTCGCACCGGGCGGTGGTTCGGCCACCAGCACGCCGACGTCGTCCCCGACGTCGTCACCATGGCCAAGGCGCTCGGCAACGGGGTGCCCATCGGCGCGACGTGGGCCCGCGCCGAGGTCGCCGCCGCCTTCGAGCCCGGCGATCACGCCACCACCTACGGGGGCCAGCCGCTCGCCACCGCGGCGGCGCGCGCCGTGCTCGAGGTGATGCAGGCCGAGGACGTGCCCGGCCGGGCCGAGCGGGCCGGGGCGTGGCTGCGCGCCGCCCTCGAGGCGCTCCCCGCGGTCACCGCCACCCGGGGCCTCGGCCTGCTGTTCGCCGTCGAGCTCGACGGTCGCGACGCCCGCACCGTGGCGTCCGACGCCCTCGACGCCGGGCTCGTCGTCAACGCCATCACCCCCACCGCGCTGCGGCTCGCCCCGTCGCTGCTCATCTCGGGCGACGAGATGGAGCACGCCGTCACCGTCCTCGACGCCGTGCTCGGCTGAGCGCGCCGTCCCTGCCGCGAGAGGCCACCCGATGCGCCACCTGCTCGAGATCGACGACCTCACCACCGCCGAGATCCACGCCGTGCTCGAGCGCGCCGAGGCGCCCGACCCCGACCCCGTCCTCGCCGGCCAGGGCATGGCCCTGGTGTTCGAGAAGCCGTCGGCCCGCACCCGCAACTCCATGGAGATGGCCGTCACCCAGCTCGGCGGGCATCCGGTCACCATCCGCGGCGACGAGGTCGGCCTCGACGTGCGCGAGACGGTCGAAGACGTCACCCGCACCCTCGCCTGCTACCACGCGGCGATCGGCGCACGGGTCTTCGAGCACAGCAAGGTCGAGCGCATGGCCGCCCTCGACGCGGTGCCGGTGGTCAACCTGCTCTCCGACGAGGCCCACCCCATGCAGGCCCTCGCCGACCTGCTCACCATCCGCCAGGAGCTCGGCCGGCTCGACGACGTCACCGTCGCCTACGTGGGCGACGCCAACAACGTCGCCCGCTCGCTCGCCCTGGCAGTGGCCCGCACCGGTGGACGCGTGCGCATCGGCGCGCCCGGCGGCTACGGCTTCCCCGACGCCGACCTCGACCGCATCCGCGCCGCCGGCGTCGAGCCCGTCGTCACCGACCGGCCCGACGAGGCGGTGAAGGGCGCCGACGTCATCTACACCGACGTGTGGACCTCGATGGGCCAGGAGGCCGAGGCCGAGGCGCGGCGACGGGCCTTCGAGGGCTTCACCGTCGACGACCGCCTCGTCGACGCGGCCGCCGAGGGCGCCATCGTGCTGCACTGCCTGCCCGCGCACCGGGGCGAGGAGGTGGCCGCCAGCGTGGTCGACGGTCCCCGCAGCCGCGTGTGGCCACAGGCCGCGAACCGGATGCACGCGGCCCGAGGCCTGTTGTGGTGGCTCCTCGAGCAGGTGGGTCGCTGAGTGGCCGAACCCACCCGCTTGTCGAAGACCCAGCGCCAGCACCGCGTGGTGCGCATCCTCGAGCAGCACCAGGTCGCCAACCAGACCCAGCTGGTCGAGCTCCTCGCCGCCGAGGGCGTGGTGGCCACCCAGGCCACCGTGTCGCGCGACCTCGACGACATCGGAGCGATCAAGGTTCGGGTGCCGAGCGGCAACACCGTCTATGCGATCCCCGAGTTCGCACCCGATCGGCGGGCCCCGGTCGATCAACTCCGGCGAGTGATGGGGGAGTGGGTGGCCGAGGTCGCCTG
>DATHSN010000137.1:0-4548 GCA_035464115.1 Acidimicrobiales bacterium
CGTCGACGCAGCGATCGACTCGAGGTCGATCACCACCTCGTCGCCGACATCGATGGCCACCGCGTCCCCGGCGTCGGTCAACACCACAGGGTCGTCGCCACCGTCATCACAGGCTGCGAGCGCCATCAGCGCGACGACGACCAGCACCACCAACGCCCGAGCCATCGTCCACCTCCTCACCCGATCGGATCGTCCACCGGGCTGCGGCCCGGCACCAGTGCCCTCCTCCCCGGCCTCCGGACAGGACCACGATCCCGGCAGAACGGGCCCGGGACCGAGCGCGCGCCCCCGCTCCTGCTGCGACAAGAGACACACGATCGCGACGAGTCAGCACGTGCGGACGGTGAGAGAATTGACGACGGCCACCGGGGTACGGCGATGAGCGGTCGATCCATCTGGGCGACCTAGCGGTTCGACTCCGCGCTTGGCCACCACGCATGACGATCGGGTGACGTTCGTCACATTGGGGCGGTCGGCGTGCCAGGATGCCGCATGCGTCGCCTCCTCGCTGTGCTCCTGTGCTCGGCGCTGGTCGCCGCAGCGTGCTCCGACGACGACACCGAGACCCTGCCGACCAGCGGGGAGGCCCCGGACACCACCGTCGCCCCCCCGACCACCACCCCCCCGACCACCGCAGCGCCGGCGGACCCGGTCGCGGTGACACCCGTCGTGGTGTGCGTCCGCTCGGACGCGACGGTCGGCCCCTCCGACTTCGCGACCTTCTTCGCCTACGAGAGCGATGGCACCGAGCCGGTGGAGCTCGCCGAGTCGACCCTCGACGGGGCGATCCCCGATGACGACCCGTTCGTCCCCACGCTCGTGGCGCCGGGCCGGGTGTCACCGGCGTTCTACGCGTTCGCCGCAGGTGACGAGGCCCTGACCTGGACGGTGGTCGGCCCCGACGGCGAGTCGCGCACCGCGACCGCCGGCCCGGACACGCCGCCGTGCACCGACGAGCTCCTGGCGCCGAGCACCGGCGACTCCCGCACTCCCGCCCTCGAGGTGACCCGCGCCGAGGTGTCGGCCGACGGCAGCTCACTGACCGTCGACGTCGCGCTCACCGGGGTGCCCGACCTGAGCGTGTGCCCCGAGGGCCTCATGGCCGAGCCGGTGAGCGTCCGCATGGACGACTTCCAGCTCGGCGGCCTGGTGGAGGGCGCCACATTCTCCTTGACCAGCCCCCTGTTCGATCAGGCCGACGGGCCGGGCCAGCAGACAACGATCCCGGTGGCGGCGCTGGTGGTCGACCAGTGCGGCGACGGCGACACCGTGCAGGGTTCGTGGCCCAATGGTCCGTTCGAGAGCATCCGTGACGGTGATCTCGTGTGCGCCACCGTGGTCGACGGCGAGGTCGCCATCGAGATCGTCACCTTCGGCGGGTGCCCCGGCGGTCTGCCGCCGACCGGCGGGGGTCGGATCCGGGGCTAGGTGCTGCGGGCGCACACCAGTCGCCTGGCGGGCGCGTGGGGTGCGGACCCCACGGCGGCGCCGTCGCGAGAGCTCGAGGGCACCGCCGTGCTCGCCGACCTGTCGGGCTTCACCCGGCTCACCGAGGTGCTCACCGGCACCGGGGCCGAGGGGTCCGAGGTGCTGCACGAGGTGATGAACCGGTGCTTCGCCACCCTCCTCGGCCACACCGTCGACCTCGACGGCGACATCCTCGGCTTCGCCGGCGACGCCGCGCTGGTCTGGTTCGACGGCGAGGACCACGTGCGCCGGGCGGTGGAGGCGGCTGTCGCCATGCCGGCCCGGTTGGCGGCCCTGCCCGCCGCGGTCACCGGGGGTCGCCGACTGCGGGTGTCGGTCGGGGTGCACACCGGCGCGTTCCCCGCCGTGCTCGCCGGGACGACCCAACGGGCGGTGTTCCTGTGCGGGCCCTCGACCTCACTGCTCGCCACCCTCCAGGCGCGGGCCGGGTCGGGACAGGTCCTCGTCAGCGAACCGGTCGCCGCCGAGCTGCCGCCGTCGTGGCGTGGCCCGGCGTCGGGGCCCGGGGTGGTGGTCCGTCGCCGCGGTCAGCCCGCGTCGCGCCCGCGGCCGACAGCCGTTGCGACACCGGGCGAGGTGCCCGCCGACCTGGTGGCGCCGAGCGTGCGCGAGCTGCTCGCCGCCGGCGTCACCACCGGCGACCATCGGACCGCCTCGGTGGGATTCGTGCTCGTCCCCGGCCTCGACGGGCTCCTCGACGCAGGCGGGCTGGCGGAGGTGCACGCAGCCGTCGACGACGTGGTCGCCACCGTCACCCGGGTGACCACCGAGCTCTCGGTCGACTGGCTCGACACCGACGTGGCCGTCGACGGCGTGAAGCTGCTCCTCGCCGCTGGGGCGCCCCGGTCCGTCGATCACGACGAGGACCGGCTGCTCCTGGCCCTGCGGCGGATCATCGACGAGTCCGGCCGGCCGGTGCGCGCCGGCGCCCAGCGCGGGCCGCTCTTCGCGGGCCTCCTCGGGCTCCCCGGACGGCGCACCTACACGCTCCTCGGTGATCCCGTGAACGTGGCGGCTCGAGCGCTGTCGCTCGCCGGCGACGGCGAGCTCGTGGCGGGCGACGGGCTGGGGGTCGACGACCGGGCTGGGGTCGAGGCGGCATCGCTCGGCCCGCAGCACCTGCGGAACCGGACCCGACCGGTGACGATGTGGCGCGTCGACGCCGTGCGCCCCCGCCCGACCGCCACCGAGGCGGCTCTGCCCCACGCGGCCCTGGTCCGCCCCGCCGAGCTCCGTCGCCTGGCCGAGGCGTGGAAGCGAACGTGCGACGGTGCCGGCGGGGTCGTCGAGGTGCGCGCCGAGGCGGGGATGGGTGCCTCGGGCCTCCTCGCCGAGCTCGCCACCCTCGCCGGCGCGACGGCGACGACGATCGCCGCCGACCCGTTCCGCCGCCACGTCCCCTACGCCGCGGTCACCGACGTCGTGAGCCAGCTGGCCGCGACCCACGACGCCGACCCGTGGACGTGGCTCGCCGCCGCGACCCCGCAGCTCGCGGCGCACCGGCGGACGTGGGCCGCCGACGCCATCGCCACCGCCACCGGCACGGGTGCCGCCCACGTCGATCCCCGCACCACGGCCCGGCGGACCCAGCTGGTGCTCGCGGACCTGCTCGCCGCGGCGGCGCCGACCCCGTGGCTGCTCACGGTCGACGACATCCACCTGGTCGACGACGCCTCCCGCCAGGTGCTCGCCGAGCTGCGATCGACCACCGCGTCCCGACCGACGCTGCTGGTGACGAGCAGCCCCCCGCTCGCCCGACCGTTCGCCGATCCGTGGCCGGCCACGGTCGTCGTCGACCTGGAGCCGATCGCCGACGACGCCGCCACCGCGCTGGTCGCCGAGCTGGCACCGACCCTCCGCGACGACGAGGTCCGCCGCATCGTCGACGCGGCGCGCGGCAACCCACTGGTGCTCACCGAGCTGGCTCGCCGCCCACCGACCGGCGAGCTGCCCGACTCGCTCCGCCGTCTCGGCGCCACGCTCGTCGACGCGCTGCCCGCCCGCACCCGGTCGCTCGTGCGCGACGCGTCGGTCCTCGGCCCGGTCTTCCGCGCGGTGGACGCCGCGACCGCGCTCGAGCGGGACGAGCTGACCGACCCGGCAGCCTGGGACGGGACCGAGCCGGTGCTGCGCTGGCTCGACGACGCCACCCTCGCCTTCCGCCACGAGGCCTACCGCAGCGCCGCCTACGGGTCACTCCCCTTCCGGCGCCGCCGACAGCTCCACTCGACCGTCGCCGACCAGCTGGCCGAGGCCACCGGAGCCGACGACGGCCTCCTCGCCGTGCACCTGGAGCTGGCCGGCCGACCGCACGACGCCTATCCCCGAGCCGTCGCCGCGGGTCGGGCGGCCAAGGCGGCCGGCGCCCTGGTCGAAGCAGCCGAGATGCTCCGGCGGGCGGCCGACCTGGCCGGTGTCGTCGCCCCGGCCGAGCGGGGGCCGCTGCTCGTCGCCCAGGGCGAGGCGCTGGCCTGGCTGGGCGATCTCGACGGGGCGGGGCGCTGCTACCGGACGGCCAGCCGGCACCTGGTGGATCCGGTCGCCCAGGGCTGGCTGTGCCACCTCAAGGCCGAGCTCGCCCTCACCCGCAACCGGCTCCGTCCGGCCCGCGACTGGACCACTCGGGGCGTGCGCCTCACCGACGTGGTGGGCCCGTCGGCCGCCGCGCTGCGGAGCCGCCTGCTGCTCGACCACGCCTGGCGGGTCGACGTGGCCGGACGCCACCGCGAGAGCGTGGCCCTGGCCGAGGAGGCGCTGGCGTTGGCCCGAGGCGCCGGCGACCGCCTCCTCGAGGGCATCGCCCACATGTACCTCGAGCTCTCCCACAGCGCGCTGTTCGATCCGCGGGCGGTGGTCCACGGCGATGCCGCCATCGCCATCTTCGAGGAGCTGGGGCACGACCGGTACCTCAACCACGTGCTCGGCAACACCGGGCTGACCGCCATGCACCTCGGACGGTGGGACCTGGCCATCGACCGGTACCAGCGGGGGATCGAGCACGGACGGGCGAGCGGGCACTCGGTCGGCGCGGCCGCCACCGAGATGAACCTCGGGTTCGTG
>DATHSN010000138.1:0-9423 GCA_035464115.1 Acidimicrobiales bacterium
GGTCGGACTCTGGTGCGATGGCCTCCCCCGGGTCGGGGGCGGCGGTGGGCGGCGCGGTGGTGGTCGGCGCAGCGGTGCTCGGTGCGATGGGAGCAGGGGTCGGTTCGGCGTCGTCGGCGTCGTCGGGGCTGCACGCGGCGACGACGACGGCGATCGCGAGCCCGACCAGCCAGTGGGCGCGGCGGGGCACGTCCTCTCCTCTCGTCGGCGCGGCACCGCCGGCCACCCTGCAGGGCGGCCGGCGGTCACCCCACGGGCGGCTACGACGCAGCGTCGACGACCATCTGGCCCGGGCCCAGCTCGTCGAGGATCGACGTGGTGGCGCCGTCGAGCTCGATCACGATGGTCGGGGCGAACGTGCCCCCGAAGCTCTCGATCTGGAGCTCGGGGCTCTGGCTCCCGATGTAGTCGAGGCCCTGGCCCGCCTCGAGGCCGAAGTACTGGAAGAAGCTCAGCACCTGGCCGTCGGGGAGCGCCATCCACGAGTAGGCCTGGTAGGGGTCGTCGGCGGGGTTGCCGAGGACCAGTCCGCCCTCGTTCAGCGGCTCGTAGTCGCCGAACAGGTCGTCGGCGACGAACCCGTAGAGGCCTTCGGGGGCGTCGGTGAACTCGGGGGCGAAGGTGTGCGAGTGGGTGGTGAACATCAGGTAGTAGGCGTCGCCCTGGTTCACGATGAACGGCCGCTCGAGCTCCTTGTTGACGCAGTCGGCGTCGAACAGGGGCGGGAGCAGCTCCCAGTCGGTGAGGTCCTCCGAGGCCAGCTCGGCGATCCCGACGACGCCGTCGGCGTCGCACTCGGACTCGTCATCGACGAGGGTGGCCGTGAACAGCAGGTACTCGGCGTCGGTGGCGGGGTCGCGGTAGAACCACGGATCGCGGAAGGCGTCGATGCTGCCCGCGCCCCCCGTGGTCCCTGCGGTCGAGGCGTACAGCTCGTCGTCACCCTCGAGGATGATGGTGTGCTCGGACCAGTCGGTGAACGAGATGCCGTCGTCGGTCACCTCGATCGTCGCCGAGGCCACCGCCATCCGCTGCTCGTAGGAGATGCCCTCGGCGAGCTCGCCGCCCGACGGTGACAGCGCCGGCGTCGAGGTGGCGGTCTCGTCGCCCTCGGTCTCGTCGGCGCCGGTCGTGGTGGTGGTCTCACCGGCGTCGGGGCCGTCGTCCTGAGCGGCGCCCTGCGCGTCGTCCGCGGTCGTGGTCGTGGTCTCACCGGCGTCGGGTCCGCTGGTCACGGTGGTCTCGTCGGCGGGCGACACGTCGATCTCCTCGCCGGCCTCGCCGGCTGCGGTGTAGAAGGCGAACAGCTCGCCGGTGGCGTCGTCGTACATCGCCGAGCCGGCCCACTGGCGCGAGCCGAGCGGCTCGGAGTCGGCGAAGAGGTCGCCGCCGTCCTGCCAGGTCACGCCCCCGTCATCGGTGATCAGGTAGCGGTGCGTGGCGATGTCGTGGCGCTTGCCGGGGAGCACGTCCGACGGCGCGGACAGCGCGATGGCGACCTGCCAGCCGTCGAAGTCGGCGACCTCGCCGTCGCGGTCACGCACGGGCCACCAGTCCCACAGCCACAGGTCGTCGATCACCCGGTCGTCGGCCAGGGTCGGGTCGATCAGGGGGATGGTGGTGTCGTCGTCGAGGCGCACGGCGCGGGCCTGCTCGGGTGTCCACGAGGATCGGTCATCGGTGGCCTCGGTGATGCCGCCGACCTCGGGGTCGTCATCAGGGTCGGACGTGGTCGACGTGGTGGTCTGGTCGAGTGGCTCGGTCGCGTCGTCGGTGTCGTCGTCGCTGCACGCGGCGACCACGAGGACGAGCGCCGCGAGGATGGCGAGTGGGCGGGCGAGGGTGCTGCGCATCGGTGCTTCTCCTGGGGGGTGGACAGCGTCCTACGGGCCCGACCGATCCGATCGCTCGCCCAACGCGACTCCTCGCGCCGGGACCGGTCACCTGCCCGCAGCACCGCACGAGAGACCATGCGGACAGTGAGGCGTTGCCCCGTCTGGTCGCAAACGAGACGTCGGACGTCCGTCGGCGGTCCCCTGCGAGCCCTCGGTCGGACCGCTGCCGCCGGCCCCGGCCTCAGCGCGGCGGGGCGTGGCGGGGCCAGGGGGCGGCCTGCTCGAGCACCCGGGCCAGACGGAGGCACACGTCCTCGCGGAAGCGGCGGCCGATCACCTGGAGACCCACCGGCAGACCGTCGGCGGTGACACCGGCCGGGACGCTGATCGCCGGCAGGTTCACCAGGTTGGCCAAGAAGCCGTGGGCCACCGACATGCCGCCGTGCACCCGCTGGCCGCAGATCTCGGTGGGCATCGGTCCTTCGGCCGCGAACGCGGGGATGGCCGTCATCGGGGTGAGCAGCACGTCGACGTCGGCGAACACCTCGGTGGCCCGAGCGACGATGCGCTCCCGTGCCTCCTCGACCGCGGCCAGCTTCGGCAGGGTGGCCCCGGCGGCCGAGCGCCACCCGGGGGCGACGAGCGGGTCGAGCTCGTCGAGGCGCTCCTGCCACAGCACCGGATCGTGGCCGACGAACATGTCGACCCCCTCGATGCGGCCGTAGACACCGGTGTGATCGTCGAACGGGACGTCGCGGTCGACCCAGGTCATCCCGGCGGCCTCCACGAGCGTGCGGGCCGCCCGCTCGCAGATGGCGGCGACCTCGGGGTCGACCACCACGAAGCCCAGGTCGGCCGACCAGCAGGCTCGGAGCCCCCGCAGGTCGAGCGTGTCGATGGCGTCGACGTAGCGCGCCGCGGGTGCCGGCAGGCAGGTCCGGTCGGCCGGGTGGGGACCGGCCATCACGTCGAGCAGGAGCGCCTGGTCGGCGACGGTGGTGGTGAGCGCCCCACTCGCCGCGTTCTGGGCCAGATGGGTCATGGCGTAGGTGGGGATGCGGCCGTAGCAGGGCTTCAGCCCGACCAGCCCGGTGAACCCGGCGGGGGTGCGGGTGGACCCGCCCCCGTCGTCCGCGGTGGCGAACGGCACGATGCCGGCGCTCACCGCCGCCGCCGACCCGCCGCTCGACCCGCCGGGCGTGCGGCTGACGTCCCACGGGTTGCGGGTGACGCCGAGCAGCGGGCTGGCGGTGTACGCCCACGCGCCGAACTCGGGCGGCGCGGTCTTGCCGACGGCGATGGCGCCGGCGCTTCGCAGGCGGCCGACCGAGATGTCGTCGCGCTCGACCGGGCCACGGTCGGCGTACCAGCGCGAGGCCCTGGTGGTGGGCATCCCGGCGCAGTCCTGCAGGTCCTTCACCCCGAACGGGACGCCGGCGAGCGGCCCCCGGCGCTCGGGTGGGGTGGCGTCGACAGCGTCGGCCGCCGCGAGCGCCCCGTCGGGGTCGAGGTGGACGAAGGCGTTGAGCTCGCCGTTCCGCGCCTCGATCTCGGTCAGGCTGCGCTCCACCAGCTCTCGCGCCGTCGTCTCGCCGCGCCGCAGCAGCTCGACGGCCTCGTGCACCCCCGGCATCCCCATGGCCGGATCCTAGGAGGGCGCCCGCCTCTCTCCCGCCGAACCGGCGAACCCTCGGTGCGCCTCGCGCACCCTCGATTCGCCAGTTCGGATGGGCGCCCTCCCGTCCACGAACCGGCGAACCCTCGGTGCGCCTCGCGCACCCTCGATTCGCCAGTTCGGCCGGGGGGTGGGTGCCGGGCGGCGGGGCGGACGGGCCGCGTCCTACGGTGAGAGGGTGCTCGACCCCGACCGCGTCGACCGCTACCTCGCCCGGCTCGGCGTCGACCGGCCAGCCGCCCCCGACGTCGAGGCGCTGCGCGCCCTCCAGCGGGCGCACCTGGCCACGGTCCCGTTCGAGAACCTGAGCATCCACCTCGGTGACGAGATCGTGCTCGACGAGGTCGCGCTGGTCGACAAGGTGGTCGGGGCCCGCCGGGGCGGGTTCTGCTTCGAGCTCAACGGGGCGTTCGCCGCGCTCCTGGACGCCCTCGGCTACCGGGTGACCCGCCTCGAGGCCCGGGTCCTCGACGGTGACCAGCTGGGGGTGCCGTTCGACCACCTGTGCCTGCGCGTCGATATCGACGACGAGGGGGACGGCGACGGGGCGTGGCTGGTCGACGTCGGGTTCGGCGCGGCGTTCGCCGAGCCGCTGCGGTTCGATGCCGAGGGACCCCAGACCGACCCCGACGGCACGTTCGAGCTGCGGCGTCGCGACGACGGGTGGGTCGACCTGATCGGCGACGGCACGCCCCGCTACCGGTTCCACCCGGCGGTCCGGGCGTTGATCGACTTCGAACCGGGGCGGCACCACCACACGACGTCGCCCGACTCGCACTTCACGCAGGGGACGGTGTGCACTCTGCGGACCGCGAGCGGCCGGGTGACCATCGCCGGTCGCACGCTGATCGAGACGGAGGCGGGGACGCGCGCCGAGCGGGACATCGACGACGACGGCGAGCTGCTCGCGCTCTACCGCCAGCGGTTCGGCATCGACCTGGCGGCCGTGCCCACGTCACCAGCCCCCGACTGAGGCACGGCCGCTCAGGTCTCGACGACGATCTCCTGGTCGTGGGCGTGACGCCCGACGACCAGGCGCAGGTGGGCGCGCTCGCGCTCCCACACCCCGTCGAGGCGCAGGTCGAGCAGGTCGAGCCGCAGTGGGACGTCGGCGTGGGTGGTGGCGCCGGCGTCGGCGCGCACCTTGGCGAAGCCCACCAACCGGCGAGGTGGGCGGGCGTGCGCCGACCCCGGCATCTCGGCGTAGACCTGCACGACGGTGCTCCCCGGTCGGCTGCCGCAGTTGGTGACCTCGACCGCGGCGGTGCCCGACCCGCGATCCGGGGCGACGTCGATGTGGGCGGCGGTGATGGCCATGTCGGTGTAGCCGAGCCCGAAGCCGAACGGCCGGGCCGGGGTGACGCCCGAGGCGTCGAGGTGCCACTGGCCGTGGAGCAACCCGTAGGTGGCGGTGACGGCGTCGCGGTCGAACGGCACCAGATCGGCCTGGTGGGCGGGGAGCGCGAAGGGCAGCCGCCCGCCGGGCTCGGCGCGGCCGAGGAGCACGTCGGCCAGGGCGTGGCCGCCCTCCATGCCCGGGTACCAGATCATGAGGGTGGCGGCGACCTCGTGGAGCCAGGGCAGGACGAACGCGCTGCCGCCCATGACGGCGACGACGACGCGCTCGGCGCCGGTGGCGGCCGCGGCCCGCACGAGCGCCTCGTCGGCGCTCGACAGGTGCAGCGACGCCCGGTCGCCGCCGGGGGCGAACTCGGCCGGCGCCCCGGGGGTCTCGGCCGGCGGGGCCTCGGGCGCGTCCGGGCGGGGGGTGGGGAACCCCACCTCGGGGTGGTCCGTGGGCGGGAAGAGGTGGGCCAGCGCGGCGGTGCCGGCCTGGTCGACGTACTCGCCCTCGTCGTCCTTGGTGGTGCCCACCACGACGACGACGAGGTCGGCCCCCACGGCGATGGCGGCATCGGTGTCGTGGTGGACGACCTCTGCCTCGGGGAGCGCGGCCCGGATCCCCTCGAGGGGGGTGACCACGTGGGGTGGGTGCACGGCGCTCGATCCGCCGTCGCCCAGGTTGGCCACCGCCGCCAGTCGGCCGAGGACTGCAACCCGCCGGAGCTGGTCGGGGTCGGCGGGCAGGAGCGGCCCCTCGTTGCGCAGCAGCACGAACGACTCGACGGCCGCCTCCCGAGCGAGCGCCCGGTGCGCGTCGGAGGCGATCACCTCGGCGGGCGGGGCGCCCGCGTCGTCGAGGAGGTGGGCGAACCGCAGCTGGGTGGCCACGACGGCGGTGACCCGCCGGTCGACGGTGGTCTCGTCGAGACGACCGCTCGCCACCGCGTCGGGGAGCGCGACGGCCCGTTGCTGGCGGAACGGCATCTCGATGTCGAGGCCGGCCTCGACCGACGCCACCGCGTCGCGCAGGCCGAACACGAAGTCGGACACCACGAACCCGTCCCAGCCCCACTCCTCGCGGAGGATCTCGGTGAGCAGCGCCTGGTGCTCGCCGCACCACGTCCCGTTGACCGAGTTGTAGGCGCTCATGGTCGACGCCACGCCGGCGTCGGCGAGGCGGCGGAAGTGGGGGAGGTAGACCGCGTGCAGCGCCCGCTCGCCGACCTCGACGTCGACGGTGAACCGGGCGTTCTCCATTGAGTTGAGGGCGAAGTGCTTCATGCAGGCGAGCACGTGGCGCTGCAGGCCCTCGGTGAGGGCCGCCCCCATCTCGCCCACGTGGTGGGGGTCCTCGCCGTAGGTCTCCTGGGCCCGGCCCCACGCCGGGTGGCGCAGCAGGTTCACGCACACCGCGCCGGTGAACGTCGCCCCCGACGCCCGCAGCTCGGCGCCGATCGCCGCGCCGATCCGTCGCTCGAGGTCGGGGTCGAACGACGCGCCCCGCGCCATCGACACCGGGAAGCAGGTGGCCGACCCCACCACGCAGCCCCGCGGCCCGTCGGCGAAGCGGATGCCGGGGATCCCCAGGCGGGCGACGGCGGCGGCCGGCCAGGGGTGCTGGTAGTAGCCGCCCGAGGTCATGTCGACGATGCCGGGCCAGAACGGGGTGTCGCCGTCGAGGCACCCGAGCTTCTCGTCGAGGGTCATCGCCGCGACGAGGGCAGCCGCCTCGTGGTGGTGATCGGCTCCGGCGGCCACGCGGGCGGCGGCCGCGGCGAAGTCGGTCTGGTCGGTCGGCTCCATCGGGCCCTCCTGGTGCGCTCCCGCCCAGTCTGGCCCGCGGCCGACGGGGTGTCAGCGGCCCGGCGGCTCAGGCCACCGACTCGACGAACGCCACCAGGTCGGCGATGACCTCGTCGCGGTTGGTCTCGTGGACCAGCTCGTGGCGGGCGCCGTCGTAGACGTGGACCGTGGCGCTCGCCAGCGGCATCGCCTCGAACGAGGCGAGCGCGGGCCGCCACGGGACGAACGGGTCGTCGGTGCCGTGGAGGAAGGCGCCGGCCATGGTGAGTCGGTGCCGCTCGGCCATCATCGTCTCGCAGCAGCCGAGCTCGGCGCGGATGAGCTCCATGTTCACCACGCCGTGGAAGACGAGCGGGTCGTCGGCGTAGGCCCGCTGGGCGTCGGGGTCGCGCGACATGCCGGCCACGTCGCTCGGCGCGGTGGGGTCGGGGGCCGCCACCATGGTCCGCAGCCAGCCACAGTCGAGCACCGCGCCGAGGAACGCCACCCCGGCCACGTCGGGGTGGACCTGGGCGTAGCGGGCGGTGAGCAGGCCGCCCATCGAGTGACCGGCCAGCACGAGCGGACCGCCGGGGACCTCCGCCCGGGCGGCGTCGGTGACGGCGCGCAGGTCGGCGACGACGCCGTCGAAGTCGGTGATGAGCACCCGCTCGCCCCCCGAGCGGCCGTGGCCGAGGTGGTCGTCGGCGACCACGGCCCAGCCCCGCGCCACGAGCGCGGCGGCCACGTGGGCGTAGCGCCCGCCGTGCTCACCCCAGCCGTGGACCAGCTGCACCAGGCCGCAGGGCGCTCCCGCCGCGGGGTCGGGGAGCCACGTCCGGTAGGCGACCTCGGCGGCGTGGCCCGCGAGGGTGGCGTGGTGCTCGATCACTGGCGTCTCCGGTGGGGGCGGGCGCCCGATCCTACGGGCCGGTGCCGGTGAGCTCGGCGACCCGGGCGACGGCTCGCCGGCACAGCGCGGGGACCTCGGCGGGGTCGTCGGTGTGCTGGGACGGCTTGAGGCAGAACGTGGTGTAGCCCGCCGCCCACTGCGCGCCGATGTCGGCGAGGGCGTCGTCGAGGTCGGCCACGTCGTCGGCGCCGGCGAAGCGGGCCCGGGAGCCGCCGACCAGCTCGAGGGCGTCGGGGTCGCGCCCCGCGTCGACCAGCGCGGCCCGCACCTGGGCGAGGTCGTCGGCGGTGGGCGTGCCGAACGGGTGGAAGCCGTGGCCGAAGCGGGCCAGGCGTCGCAGCAGCGCCGGGTGCGCGGTCTGGCCGCCGAACCACATGCGGGGGCCCTCCGGGCGGAACGGCGTCGGCTCGCTCCACACGTCGTCGAACGAGAAGAGCTCGCCGTGGAACGACGCCGGCGACGGACCCCAGAGCCGGGCCATGGCCTCGAGCTGCTCGTCGAGGATCCGGCCCCGGTGCTCGAAGGCCACGCCGAGGGCGTCGTACTCGTCGCGGTGCCACGACACGGTGGGCTGCACGACGAGCCGCCCCTGCGAGAGCAGGTCGAGGGTGGCCAGGTCCTTGGCGAGCAGCACCGGGTGGCGCAGCGGGGCGATGATCGCCCCGGCCACCAGCCGGACCCGGGTGGTGGCCGCGGCGATGGCCGACAGCAGCACGGTGGAGCTGGGCCACGGCGTGGCCGGATCCTGGTTGCCGGGCGCGGCGTAGGCGCGGGGGTTCTCGGGCCGGCCGAGGGCGTCGGCCGTCGGGCCCAGGGCCAGGTGCTCGGAGAGCATCACCGCGTCGAACCCGGCCGCCTCGGCCTCGACCGCCATGCGCACCAGCGCCATCGGGTCGCGCGGGTCGACCAGCGTCCAGTTCTCCGAGAGGATCAGCAACAGGCGGGGCCGGCGCCCGGCGGGTGGGGTCACCGGGTGGCGGCGAGGGCCTTGGCGAAGGTGTCGACCGCGGTGTCGATCTCGGCGTCGGTGACGACGAGCGGCGGCATCCAGCGGATGACGTTGCCGTCGGTGCCGGCGCTCATGAGCAGCAGGTGGCCCTCGGTGCGGCAGTGGGCGAGGACCTTGGCGGTGCGGGGGGCGTCGGGCCGACCGTCGGCGTCGACGAGCTCGGTGGCGACCATGAGGCCGGGGCCGCGCACGTCGCCGAGCCCGGGGTCCTCGTCGGCCAGGCGGCCGAGCGCCGACCACAGCTGCTCGCCCCGGGCCCGGGAGTGGTCGAGGAACCCGTCGGCGGTGAGCACGTCGATGGTGGCGAGGGCCGCCGCGCACCCGATGGGGTTGCCGCCGTAGGTGCCGCCGTGGGAGCCGACCGGCCAGCGCCCGGCGATGTCGACGGTGGTGCCGATGGCCGAGATCGGGAAGCCCGACGCGATGCCCTTGGCCATCACGATGATGTCGGGGTCGATGCCGGCCGCCTCGATGGCGAACATCGGGCCGGTGCGCCCGAACCCGCTCTGCACCTCGTCGGCCACGAAGAGGATGCCGTAGCGGCGGGCGAGGTCGGCGAGGCCCTGGAGGAACTCGATGGGGGCGGGCACGTAGCCGCCCTCGCCGAGGACGGGCTCGATGAAGATGGCGGCGGTCTCCGCCGGCGCGGTCTGGGTGGCGAGGAGCCGCTCGACCGCGGCCAGGCAGCGGGCGCTGGCTTCGGCCGGGGTCTCGCCGGTGCGGAAGTGGTAGGGGAACGGCGCCACGAACACGCCGGAGGGGAGCGGGGCGTGGCCGGCCCGGTACACCGTCTTGGAGGTGGTCATGGCCATGGCCTGGGCGGTGCGGCCGTGGAAGCTGCCCCCGAACACGATGAGGTTGGGGC
>DATHSN010000139.1:0-4593 GCA_035464115.1 Acidimicrobiales bacterium
GCTGCCGTCGGGGATGCCGGCGTGCGCCCGGCGCCGGGCGACGCCTCCACGAGCGGCGCGCCGACCACCCCGGTGGTCGCTTTGTACTCGGCGGAGTCCGAGAAGCCGAGCATCACGGTGCCGCGCGACCGCCCCGAGGTCAGCTGCGTCGCCCAGTGGGTGAGGCCGCTCCCATCGGGCTCCCGCCCGAGCACGTTGCGGTAGACGAGCCGGACGAACTCGGTGTCGGCCACCGCGCCGTAGGTGGCGCGGAACTCCGCCGACCGGGCGAACGCCGACGAGATGGCCGACAGCGGCGTCCCGGCGGCGTGGCGGCGCTCCCAGTAGGTGAGCCCGGCGGGGTCGGGATCGCGGAGGAAGTAGGCGAGGTACAACCGCTCCACCGAGCGGGTGTCGGGGCCGGTCTGGGGCGCCGCGGTCGTGGCGTCGGCACGGGTGTCGGCCGCGGTGGGCGTCGTCGGGACGAACGTCAGCGTGGCCGCCACCAGCGCCATCAGGATCGCGGCCGCCATGCGGCGCGTGCTGCGCCCACCCAGCGGCGGTGCAGGCGATCGATGACGGTCCATCAGGTGCCTCCGTCCCGAGCGGGAACGAGCACCTCGTCGGTCGGCGGGTGGCTGGGCTCGCTGAGCGGTCGGATGACCACTTCAGGTGTGACCTTCGGCATGGGGAGCTCCGGGGGCGGCGGGCGCGCACCCTCCGGGTCCCGACCGCGGTCGGCTCAGCCGCCCTGCGCGCCGACGGCCACCGTGGTGGCGGCGTCGTCGACGATCCGCTGACGGTCGACGATCCAGGTCGTCGCCGGCACCCGGGCCGACGGGGCGATCCGCAGTTCGTCGACCCCATCGGCGAGGCGGAACCGGAAGGTGCGCTCCACGGTCGTTCCCCGATCGACCCGGACCCAGACGCCCGTCACCCGCGTCGGCCCGTCGACACCGCTGACAGCCAGCCGCTCGGCACCGTCGACGCTCGGCGTCCCCGCCACCTCGGGCACCGTCAGGGTGAGCACGCCGAGGTACTCGCCCTCGTCGACGATGTCGGTGTCGTACGGGCCCTGCACGTGGCGCGGCAATCCGACCGGTGCGGTGTTGGTGAGCACCACCCGCACCGTCGCCTCGGCTCCGTCGGCGGTGGCCGACACGTCGAGGTGGGCCCGCACCTCGAGGTAGGGGTCGAGCTTGTTGCCACCGCGGTTCACGAGCGACAACAGCAACGAGTGCTCGTCGAGCTCCCCGTCCACGCCGGCCGCCGACCACGCCCGCTGGTGGTCGGCGTGAGCCGACCACACGAGCAGGTGACGAGCCGCGATCGGATCCGCCAGGTGGCGGGCCAGCGGCACCGGGTCGACGCCGGAGCGCAGCCGATCGAACGTCGCGGCGGCGATGGCGCCGAGCCGGTCACGGCGTTGCTCCTGCAACTGCTGCGGATCGCCGTCGGTGGTCAGGTCCTCGTACTGGTCGATCAACAGCTCCCGCACCGCGGTCTCGGCGCTCACCTCATCGCCGTCGACCACCACCGGACCGGTGGCCGCGAGCACCGCGGCGAGCGCGACCGGGTCGAGTGCGATCACCCCGTCCACCGCGGTGCCGGTGGCGCGGCGCCACATCTCCGCGGCCACCTCGGCGGTCGGTGCGAAGCGGTGGCTCATGCCCAGGTGGCGCCAGTCGGTGTTGGGATCGAACGCGTGCCCCCACCGTGCCTGCAGGTCGGCGGGGAGCGCCACCGGCTCGTCGGGGAGGGGCACGTCGAGCACCGAGCGGACCTCGCCGAGGCGGAGCCGTCCCTCGTCGGCCTGGAGCAGCCCGGCGCTCAGGAACATGCCTTGACCGTTGTGCATCTGGGCGTTGTTGGCGGCGAGCACCAGGTAGGTCGACGGACCGGCGAGCACCTCGTGCAACGCGCCGGTCACCCGGGCCGCGGTGTCGACGGTGGTGGCCAGCTCGGCCACGTCGTCGTCGATGGCCGCGCGGGCCTCGGCGAGCGGGGCGAGCAGGGCCTGGTCGGGCCCGAGCTCGATGGCGTCGATGCGGACGCGGGCATCGGTGGTCACGTCACGGACCCGGGCCATCGCGGTGAGTCGCCCGGCTTCGTCGCCGAGGTCGTCGTCGGTGATCGACCGCACCTCGGCGACCACGTCGGACACCACCTCGAGCGACGTGGCGCCGGCGTCGGTGAGGTGCCGGAACGAGCTCACCTGTCGGCCCACCACCGGGGTGAGCCGCCACGGGATCGTCCACCACGACTCCGCCCGGCGCTCCGCCGAGCGGGTGCTGGCCGCCGCCTCGTCGAGGCGGTCGACCAGACCCGGATCGTCCACCGAGGTCAGGTCGACGGCCTCGCGCAGCGCGGTGGCCTCGGATCGGGCGTCGCGCGCCTCGGCGGCGGCCCAGCCGAGCTGGACGACCCCGCCGACGAGCCATCCGCCGACGAGGACGAGGACCGCCACCAGGCCGCGTCGCACCCACACGGCGGCGGGTCCCGACGGGGTCAGCGGGTGGGGGAGTGGCGCCGGGTCAGGGTGACGAGAGCCATGCCGCCCACCAGGGCGACGGTCGCCAGCCCGACGAGTCCGGCCACGTCCGAGCCGGTCACCGGGAGAGCGCCGGCCCCGCCCACCTGGGGCGGGGCGGCGTCACCGGGCGGGGTGCGGTCGATGTCCTCGTCGAGGACGTCCTCGCCCCCGGCGTGCTGGTCGCCGACCTGGGCGGCGGCCGGCGCGACCGACAGGCCGAGGGCCACGAGGGCTCCGAGCAGAGCGATGAGGATGCGTCGAGTGATCACGGCACAGGCGTTCCCCGCGGTGCCCCCAGCCATGCGCGCCGTGCGGTCGCAGGCCAGTCGCACCGCTGTCAGCCCGGCGACACCCGCAGGATGCGGTCGGCGCCCCCACCGTTGGAGGTGGTGAGGTAGAGCGCACCGTCGGGCCCGAGCTCGGCCCCCCGGAGACGGCCGAACCGGCCATCGAGCTCGGGCGGACGCAACGTGAACCAGTAGCGGTCGCCGTCGAGGAACACCAGCCGCAGGTGGCGGCCCTTCAGGGTGGTCACCGCCAGGGCGCCCTCCCACGTGCCCCACGCCCGGCCGTCGAGGAACACCCCGGCCGAGGTCGCCACGGTGGGGAACCCCGACGACCACACCGCCGGGGTGGCACCGGCGAACGTCATCGGCACCGACTCGTCGTACCCCGGCCCCGGGGCCCAGCCGTAGTTCGCGCCCCCGCGGAGAAGGTTGATCTCGTCGTCGCGGGTGGGGCCGTGCTCGATGGCCCACATCTGGCCGGTGCCGGGACGCAGGGCCAGGCCCTGCACGTTGCGATGGCCGAGGGTGACGATGCGGTCGTCGCCCGTGCGGCCCACGAACGGGTTGCGGGCCACGCCGGCGCCGGTCACGGGATCGACCCGCAGCACCTTGCCGGCCAGGCTCGACGTGCTCTGGCTGGTCCCGCTCATGGCGGCGTCGCCCGTCCCGATCCAGAGGTTCCCCTCGGGCCCGAACCGCAGCTGGCAGCCGCCGTGGCGCCCCGACCCGAGCGTGATGCCGCCCACCAGCGGGCCCCCGGGCACGGGGGTGGCGGTGGTCCACCCGGCGTCGACGGTCCAGGCCACCACCCGCACCTCCCGGGGCGACGGGTGCGCCTGGCAGGTGTAGAGGCGCCGGTTGGTCGCGAAACCGGGGTCGAGCTCCACCGAGGTGAGGCCCGACTCGCCCACGGCGTACACGCTCGGGCGGGCGAGGGTGCGCACGGTGCCGTCGGGGAGGCGGGCGGCCAGCCGCCCGGCCCGCTCGGTGAACACGACGGTGCCGTCGGCCGCCACGTCGAGGTCCCACGGCACCGTGAGGCCCGACACCAGGGTGTCGACCCGGATGGCGGGAGCGGTGGGCTCGGGCTCCGCGCCCACCTCGAAGCGGTGCAGCGCACCCCACCCGTCGAGCACCCAGCCACCCCGTGGGTCGGGTCCCGGGTCGAGGCGCAGATCGCGGGCGATCGGCCAGGGCCAGCGGGTCCCGGCGGCCGGCTCGGCGGCGCCCCAGGCGTGGATCCGACCGTCGGCCTCGAGGGTGTAGCCCCCCGAGCCGTCGGGCAAGAGGGCCACGCCCCGCATGGCCCGGGTGGGTGAGGTGGGGGCGCCCGATGTGTCGATGTCGGCACCGTTCACCGCGAACAGCTCGCCGGTGGCGGCGAGCACGACACCGCCGGCCGACTCCGGCAGCAGGTCGATCGATCGGTACGTGTCTCGACCTCGGGTGTAGGGCACGCCGCGCGCCGACGGGGCGTCGCCGAAGCGGTGGAGACCACCCCAGCGGTCGAGGCGGTAACCGCTGGTGCCGGCGCCGTCGGCGAAGGCCAGACCCACCACGATGTCCCACGCCGGCCAGTAGCCCTCGACCTGAGGTTCAGGGTGAGACCCGAGGCGGTGGACGCCGCCCCAGGCGTCGACGAGCGTGCCGCCACCCGCCTCGGCGAGGTCGAACCCCCGGGCGATGTCCCAGCCCCGCCAGTACGGGCCGTCGGGGCGCTCCTGGGCCGAGGCGACGCCGCTCGGCACGAGCGTGGCGACCATCGCGACGAGCGTGGCGAGGGCGGGCATGAGC
>DATHSN010000140.1:0-3055 GCA_035464115.1 Acidimicrobiales bacterium
CGGCGAACCGTCATCGAGCTGTGCGACGTCGCGACGGGCCACCTCGACGCGTCGATCCGGCGCAGCTGGCGACCCGACGGCCTGGTGCACTCGTATCGCCTGCTCGAGCTGGATCCCGAGGGCTCGACCGCGGCGGTCCGGGACCTTCCCGAGATGCTCGAAGGACAGGTCGCGGCGTTGGGCTCCGGCGCGCTCGACCCTGGTGAGCAGGCCGATCTCTTCGACGCGTTGCTCGCGAGCGGGCTCCACCGGCCCGATCTCGACACCTTCCTCCTCGCTCCGGTGCGGTCGCTCCCGTCGTTCCTCGACAAGAACGTCGTCCCCGCCGCCGACGTCGAGGGTGACCCCCTGCTGTCCGCGCTGATCGAGCGGGGCGAGCGGTCGCTGATCCACCGCGATGCCGATGGTCGCCACCGGTTCCGGGCCGACCTCACCGATGTCGTCGCGCTCGAGGCCGCCCTCGACCGCCTCGCAGCCGACGAGGCGTGGCGCAGCCTGGTCGACGCCCACCGTCACCACGTGGTCGCCACCTTCGAGCGCGTCTTCGACCACCACGCCCACCTCGGACGCTCGGGCACGATGTACGCCTACGAGGGGATCGGCTCGGTGTACTGGCACATGGTGGCCAAGCTCCTCGTCGCCGTGCAGCGGGCGCTGCGCGAGGCCCACGACGGGGGCGCCGACGCCGAGGTCGTCGATCGCCTGCGCGCGGCCTACTGGCGGGTCCGGTCCGGGCTCGGCGTCAACCGATCGGCGGCCGAGTTCGGCGCCATCCCCACCGATCCGTACTCGCACACGCCTGCGCACGCCGGGGCTCAGCAGCCCGGGATGACCGGCGCGGTGAAAGAGGAGATCCTGACCCGACCGCTCGAGCTCGGGGTGCGCGTCGTCGACGGCGACATCGCCTTCGACCCGCTCCTGCTGCGGAGATCCGAGCTGCTGGACGAGCCGGTGCGCTGGAGCGTCGACGGCGTCGACGGCGCCTCGGCGGTGGTGGAGCTGGCGCCGGGGACCCTCGGGCTCACGATCTGCCAGGTGCCCGTGGTGGTCGGGCTCGCCGACGAGGACGACCCGAGCGTGGAGGTGGAGCTCGCGTCGGGAGAGCGCGTCGCTGGATCCGGGGCCCGCCTCGGTTGCGACCACAGCGCCGAGGTGTTCGGGCGCTCCGGCCGGATCCGAGCGATCCGGGTCCGGCTCCCCGCCGTCGGCGTCTCTCGCTCGACTGTCACACCCCCCGGGCATGATCGTGGCGATGAGGACCACACCCCAGCCGTCCGATAGCATCGCTCGGTCAACCGAACACCCTGCCCCGCACCGTGCGGGGCCCCGGCAGCGCCGGGTCCACAGGGAGGAGCCCCGCTCGTGACACGGGCGTACGAAGTCATGATCATCCTCGACGCCAAGCTCGAGGAATCCACCGTGCAAGGCGTCATCAACCACGTCGGAGAGCTGGTCACCGCTCGCGACGGCCGCATCGCCACCCAGGACAAGTGGGGCGTGCGGCGCTTCGCCTACGAGATCAACCACCAGACCGAGGGCTTCTACGTGGTCCTCGAGATCGTCACCGAGGACACCAACCTCGACGAGGTCGATCGCATGCTGCGCCTCGCGGACGAGACGATCCGCCACAAGATCCTCCGCCTCCCCGACAAGGAGGCCGCTCGCCGCGGCCTGCTCGGTGAGGCGACCCCGGCTGCGGCCGGATAGCGCCCGAGGGAGATCCCGATGGCATTCGACAACCAGGTCACGGTCGTGGGCAACGTCACCCGCGATCCCGAGCTCCGCTTCACCCCCGGCGGCATGGCCGTCGCCAGCTTCGGGCTGGCATGGAACCGCAAGAAGCAGGAGGGCGACGACGAGGTCTCGTTCTTCGACGTCACCTGCTTCCGCCAGCTCGCCGAGAACGTCAGCGAGTCCGTCGCCAAGGGCACGCGCGTCGTGGTCTTCGGAGCGCTCCAGCAGCGCTCGTGGGAGACCCAGGACGGCGAGAAGCGCTCGAAGGTGGAGATCCTGGCCGACGAGGTGGCCCCCAGCCTGAAGTGGGCCACCGCCGACATCCGAAAGAACGAGCGGAGCGATGCGGGCGGTGCCCCGCGCTCCGGCGGCGGACGACCCGTGCCCAACGCGGCGCCCGCCTACGACAGCGATGAGGAGCCGTTCTGATGGCCAAGGCCACGGTGAAGCGCGGGAAGAACAAGGACAACGCCCGCCGCTCGAAGAAGAAGATCAGTCCGCTCACCCAGGACAAGGTCGAGTACGTCGACTACAAGGACGTGAACCTGCTCCGCCGGTTCATGTCCGACCGGGCCAAGATCCGGGCCCGCCGGGTGAGCGGCAACGACGCCCAGCAGCAGCGTGAGATCGCCCAGGCGATCAAGATCGCCCGCGAGATGGCGTTGCTGCCCTACACCAACCGGGTCACCACCCAGCGGGGTGGCCGCGATCGCGACCGCTCCGAGCGGGCCTCGCGCGCCGAGGGCCCGCCGCCGCGTCCGACCGCACCGCCGCCCACCGGTGGCGCGGCCGAGGCCGAGGGTGGCGAGGACATGGTCATGGGAGGTGAGGAGTGATGAAGGTCATCCTCCGCGCCGACGTGCAGGGGGTGGGCAAGCGCGGCGACATCTGCGACGTCGCCGACGGCTACGCCCGCAACTTCCTCGTCCCCAAGGGCTTCGCCATGAAGGCGTCGCCCAAGGCCGAGACCCAGGCGGCGTCGATGCGCCGCTCCCGCGACGCCCGCGATGCCCGTGACCGCGCCGCGGCCACCGACATCGCCACCACCTTGGTGCCCACCGTCATCACCATCGCCTCCAAGGCCGGTGGCGAGGGTCGCCTGTTCGGCTCGGTCACCACGAGCGACGTCGCCGAGGCCGTGGCGGCCCAGACCGGCGTCACCATCGACCGTCGCCAGCTCCACCTCGAGGAGCCCATCAAGACCGTCGGCACCCACCTGGTGTCGGCCAAGCTCCACGCCGAGGTCGAGTTCCCGATCACCGTCGAGGTGACGGCCCTCTGATCGACCCGGGGCGGGCCCGCGCCCCGCCGGCCCCCCCCC
>DATHSN010000141.1:0-15376 GCA_035464115.1 Acidimicrobiales bacterium
GCCAGGCAGCGCTCGGCGGCGCGCACGGCCCACGCGTCGACCACCAGCCGGTCGTCCCACGGCACGCTGCTGGCGCGCGTCGCCACCCGGTCGGCGCCGATGGGGCCGAGCGCCTCGGCGGCCCGGCGGCGCCAGGCCCGCCCGCGCTCGGCGCGGTCGGCGGCGGCGGGGTCAGGCGCCATCGCCGCCGCTCCCGTCGTCGGCGTCGTCGTCGGCCTCGTCGTCCCACCGCTCGGCGTCGTCGTCGTCGGCCCGCCGGGCCAGCTCGGCCAGTCCGGTGGCGCACCGGTCGAGATCCGGGCACCAGCCGCACAGCGGCCCCGCCCGCTCCTCGGGCGCCCGCCCCGCAGCCAGCTCGGCCAGCCGGACGAGCCCGTCGGTGCCCCGTCGGGCCGCCGCCCGCAGCGCCCCCTCCGACACCGGGAGCGGCACCAGGCCGTCGTCGGCGGCCGACCAGGTGGCCACCAGCGCCGGGGCCCACCCGAAGCGCAGGCCGGTGAGCAGGGCGTACCAGAGCAGGTCGTCGCGGTGCGCCGGGCGGGCCCGGCCCGACTTCACCTCCACCAGCACCCCGGGCAGGCCGGCGACGGGGCCGCCGAGCAGCAGGTCGAAGCGACCCGAGCACACGACCGCCCCCTCGGCGAGCACCACCGAGGCCTCGACCTGGGGACGCGGCCACCACGCCGGGTCGATCGGCCCCCAGCCGTCGACCAGCAGCTCGGCCGCCCGCTCGAGGTGCTCGCGGAGCGCGGTGTCGACGTCGGCGGGCTGGTCGTCCCACCAGCGCAGCAGGTCGTCGGCCCCGCCCACCCGCAGCCCCTCGCGGGCGACCTCGACGGCGGGGTCGAGCCCGGCACCGCCCAGCACGTGGCGACCGACCACGTGGTCGAGCGCCGCGCCCCGCACCATCGCCTCACCGATCTCACGGTGGCCGAGCGTGGCGAGCACGTGGCGCTCGCACGCGAGCACCCGGGCGAGGCGGTCCTTCGGGGCGCGGAGTGGGAGGGCGTCGGGGGGGAGGTGGGCGGTGACCTCGGCGGCGACCGACTCCAGCTCGGCGCGCAGCTCGTCGAGGACCGCCCCGTCGACCGGCGACGGGGGATCGGCGGCGACCGCGGCGAGGGCGTCGCGGAGCCGGTAGCGCCCGGGGGCGAGCTCCTGCACACCCCCATCCTCGCGGAGCGACCGCTCAGGTCGGGCGACCTCCTGCCGATGGCTCGGCGTGGGCCACGACCCCGTCCCCGTCCCCCCGGTCGATCCGCGCGCCCTGCTCGACGCCCTGCCCGACCCGGTCGTGGTCGTGGGGCCCGACGCGACCGTGCGCTGGGCCAGCGCGTCGGCGCGGGCGCTGTTCGGCTGGACCGACGCCGAGCTGATGGGCCGCACCGCCGACCACCTGATCCACCCCGAGGACATGGTCACCGCCCTGTCGTCGCTGGCGAGCGTGCAGGCCAAGGAGGTGGGGTCGCTCATCGAGCTGCGGATCCGCTCGCGTGACGGCACCTACCGCCGCGTCGAGGTCCGGGGGAGCGGCGCCACCGACCGGGCCGGCGTCGGCGGCATCGTGATGTCGATGCGCGACCTCGGCGACCGCCACCTCTGGCAGGTCGACCGGGGTGATGCCGACCGGTTCCGGGCGATCATCGACGCCTCGCCCACCGCGGTGATGGTGCTCGACCCGGGTGGCCTGCTGCTCGGTGCCTCCCGGGCGTTCACCCGCCTGCTCGGGCGCCCGCTCGACAGCTCGCTCGGCCGCCCGCTCACCGACATGGCCGACACCGATTCGGCGCTCATCCTCGCCGCCGCCATCGACGGAGTGGTGGCCGACGGTGAGCGCCGCACCCTCGAGGCGCGGCTGTCACGCGCCGACGGCACCACCCTGGCCGTGAGCCTCACGCTGGTCGACCTGGTGCGCGACCCCGCGGTCGGCGGCATCGTGGTCAGCGCCACCGACATCACCGAGCTCGACGAGGCCCGCACCGAGCTCGAGCACCGCGCCACCCACGACGCCCTCACCGCGCTCCCCGGGCGGGCGCTGCTGCTCGACCGGCTCGGTCACGCCCTCGCCCTCGCCCGGCGCCGGTCGGGGCGGGTGGCGGTGGCCTTCGGCGACGTCGACTCGTTCAAGGTGATCAACGACCACCACGGCCACGCCGCCGGTGACGAGGTGCTGGTCGAGATCGCGCGTCGCCTGGTGGCGCTGTCGCGCGGCTCCGACACGGTCGCCCGGCTGGGCGGCGACGAGTTCTGCCTGGTCGTCGAGGACGCCGACGACCGGGTCGCCGACCTCCTGCGGAGCCGCATCACCGAGGCGATGCGGCGGCCGATCCGGCTGCGCTCGGGCGCCGACCTGCGGGTGGGCCTGAGCCTCGGCGTCGTGGTGGTCGGCGGCACGGTCGCGGTCGACGAGGCCCTCGCGCGCGCCGACGTGGAGATGTACGAGGTCAAGCGGGCCCGCCGCGGCGGACCCACCCACGCCTGATCCGCGGGCGCCTACGGGTCGTCGGGGGCGAAGTCGTCCCACGACGGCGGACGGTGAGCACCGGTCTCGTCGTGGTCGTGTCCGCGGTCGGGGTCGGGGCGGTCGGGGTCAGGGCGGTCGGTCCCGGGTCGGTCGGGGTCGCTCGGGCCGGCCGCCGTCGCGGCGTCGGGCACCGGTGGGCGGACCAGCACCGCCAGCCCGGTGGAGATGGGCACCGCGGCCACCAGGCCGATGCCGCCGACGAGGGCCCGCACGATCTCGGTGGCGACGATCTCGCGCCCGATGGTGCGCCCCAGGGGCTGCTCGGACTGCACGAAGAACACGAGCAGGGCGAGCGACGCGCCCGCGTAGGCGAGGACCAGCGTGTTGACCGTCGACGCGATGTGGTCGCGCCCGACGCGCAGCGCCCGCCGGTAGAGCTCGGCGTTCGACAGGCGCGGGCCGACCGCGCGCAGCTCGGCGACCGTGGCCACCTGGGTCACCGTGACGTCGTCGAGCACGCCGAGCGCGCCGATGACGATGCCGGCGATGAGCACCCCGGCGGGGTCGAGGGCCTCGGCGCTCACCCGCAGCAGCTGGGCGTCGGCGCCGGCCAGGCCGCTCAGCTGGGTGAGGGCGACGAACAGCGCGGCGAGCCCGGTGGTGATCGTGAGCGCGGCGAGGGCGCCGACCAGGGCGACGGTGGTGTCGAGGGTGACGCCGTGGGCCAGGTAGAGCGCGGCCATGGCGATGAGCGCCGCGGCGGTGAGCGCCACGAGGATGGGCGGGTTGGCCCGCAGCAGCGACGGCAACAGGAACACCAGCAGGACCATCCCGGTGACGCCGAGGCCCAGCAGGGCGCGGACCCCGCGCCAGCGGCCGAGGGCGATGACCACCACCGCGAACAGGAGGGCGAGCGCCACCAGCGGCGTGGTGCGCTGGAACTCGAAGAACGTGTAGCGGAACTCGGGGGGCGCGAGCGGGTTGTACTGCAGGATCACCCCGTCGCCGACCGCGAGGTCGGGCACGGCGAAGTCGATGTCGGCCACGAACAACACGGCCCGCTCGCCCGCGGTCGGCCCCGAGGTGACGTCGACCGACACGATGTCGCACGGCGACGGCACCATCATCTCGAAGGTGGGGCACTGACCTCGGTCGACCGCGGTGACGGTGGCGTCGACCCACGAGAGGCCCGACAGGTCGGCGCCGGTGTCGGGGGCCTCGCCGCGGGGCCACAACGCCACCAGCCCGACGGCGGTGAGCACTCCGACCACGACCGTGACGGCGACGAGCACCTTCGCTGCGGTGGTGGGCGGGGGCGGCGCGGTGCCGTGGAGGTGCGCGTGCACCCCGGTGTTGCTAGCGCATCGGCGGGTCCGAGGGGGGTACCCCGCCGGCGCCCGACGGCTCGGCGTCGTTGGTCTCGCGCCCGGCGCGCCGCTCGCGCTTGCGGTCGAACATGCTGGCGTCGGCGCGCGCCAGGGCGTCGGCGAGGGTGACGTCGGGTGCGACGGTGACCGCGCCCGCGCTGGCCGCGACCGCGAGGGCCGCGCCCGACGAGATGGTGACGGGCCGGGCGATCTCGATCTCGATGCGGCGCGCCAGCGAGCTCACCTCGGTGTCGCTCACCGCGTCGGTGATCACGACGAACTCGTCGCCCCCGAGGCGCGCCGCCGTGTCCGCCTCGCGGATGACCTGGCGGAGCCGGTCGGCGACCGTGACGAGGGCGGTGTCGCCGGCGGCGTGGCCGTGGCGGTCGTTGGTGGCCTTGAAGCCGTCGAGGTCGACCAGCACCAGGCCGATGAGCCCGCCGTGGCGTCGGGCCCGGGCCACGGCCCCCTCGTAGCGGTCGGCGAGCAGCACCCGGTTGGCGAGGCCGGTGAGCGGATCGTGCAACGCCAGGTGGGAGCTCGACTCGAGGGCGCGGGCGGTGGCGATCGCCGGCGTGAGCAGCGCGGCCACGCCGGTGAGGCGCGTGGCCAGGTCGTGGTCGATCTCGGTGGGCGCGCCGGCGGTCCAGGCGGTGGCGACCCACCCGATGGTGGTGCCCTCGCCGTCGCGGATGCGGACCCTCGCCACCGCGGTGACGTCGCTCGACTCGAAGACGGCCGCGACCAGCTGGGGCCGGTCGGTGTCGTGGCGGTGGTAGAAGCCGATGTCGGATCCTGCGTCGGTGGGCGGGGGTCGTGGCGACCGCAGCAGGGCATCGACCGCGTCGGTCACCCCGGTGGTGGCGACCACCCACGGATCGTCGGGGGCGGCACCGGTGATCACCACCGCGGCGGCGGTGGCGCCGGTGAGCTCGACGACGGCGGCGAGGCCCCGGTCGGCCACGCTCTGGACGGTCTGGCTCGCGGCCAGGTCGCGGGCGACGGCGAGCAGCGTGCCCGCCGTCTCCCGCTCCACCGCGACCTCGACGGCGGCGCTGGCGAGCGACGCGTAGGCGTCGAGCTTGGCCTGCTCGCCGGCGAGGAACCCGTGGCCGGGCGCCTGCACGGCGACCACCACGCCGTAGGACCGGGTGCTGGTGGCCACCGGGGAGACCATCCACTCGTGGCGGCGAGCACCGGCCAGCGCCTCGGTGGCGACCTGCTCGGCCTCCAGCGGGTCGACGCCCACCGCGTGGACGGTGGGACGCTCGTCCCAGCGGGGCCGCACGACGACGACGAAGCCCCGGGCCTGGACCGCCGACGAGGCGCGGCGGACCACGCGCTCCAGGGCGACGTCGAGCGAGCCGGGCGCGGTGAGCTCGGCGGTGGCGGCCTGCAGATCGTCGATCTGGCGTCGGAGGTCGCGCACCTCGTCGACCGTCCCCACCGGCCCGGCCCCCGACCGCCGGTGACCACGGCGCGGCCACGGCCGCTGCCGCTCGCGCCAGGTGATCAGGTAGCGGCACTCGACGTCGCCGTCGACCTGGCACGACAGGTGCTCGACGCGAGCCGCGGGCAGCCCGAACAGGCACGGCACGGTCGACAGGAGGCCGACGTTGTAGTCGCAGTCGTGGCGGTTCGGCTGGTGGCCCGGACGGAGGCGGTAGGTCACCTCCGCGCTGGTCCGCCCGGTCCCGGTGCAGCGCAGGTCGGAGACGGTCGAGAACTTGGGTCCGATGCGCACCACCTCGCGGTAGACCCGCTGCGGCGAGCCGAGGGCGCGGATGACGGCGCGCAGACCGACGCCGATGCGAGCGTCGAGCGCGCTGGCGCCCACCCGGTGGGCCAGGCGGGGCTCGCCGCACACCTCGGCGGCGACTTCGAACAGGCGGATCTTGTCGTCGAACGACACCCACTCGCGCTCGTCCTCCAGCTGGGCCAGCGTCAGGTGGTCGCCGGCGCGGCGGACCAGCTCGTCGACGGCGGAGGCGCCGGCGAGGTCGCGGACCACGGAGACGATCAGGCGGGTGGTGACGCCCGAGGTCTCCCGTGCGGAGACGCTCATGGGACTGCTATCGGCACGTCGGCGTCGGCCATCAGCGTTGGGTGTCGGGACTCTGACGCAGGAGCGAGGGCAGGTCGATGGTGGTGGCGAGCTCCACCAGGGGGCTCCGCCACGGCGCCGAGCCCATCTCGCCGTCGGGCGCGGCGACGCGGAGGCGCCCCGCGGTGGCGTCGTGCCAGACCGCGACGGTGCCGTCGGCGCCGAACGCCATGCCGGGCGCCGGGCCACCCCACCCGGCGAACGGGCCGAGGGGCGCCGGGTCACGACCGGTCTGCATCCACCACAGCGTGCTGTCGCCCCGCGCCTCCTGGGTGACCACGAGCGCACGGTCGCCGGACGGGCCGATCGCGCCGCGGAACACGAATGACCCGTCGAAGTCGGTGGCCATGAGCGGGAGCACCCGGCCGCTGCCGACGTCGGTGACCGCCACCTCGCAGCGCCCGACGTCGTCGCACGAGCGCACGAGCAGGAGGTCATCGGCGACGCCCGCCACCCGTCCCCGGGTGACTCGGCGGACCGACCCGTCGGGGGCGAGCGCGTAGGCGCCGTCGGGGGTGTTCACGACCACCTCGTCGCCCAGGCGGCCCACGACCTCGCTCCAGCCCGACAGCGCCACCGGATCCCCGTACCCGGACGCGTGGACGGGGACGGCCCACTGCCCGTCGCTGTCGGACATCACGAGCACGTCGGGCGCGAGCGGCCACCAGTCGACCGCGGGGCCCCCGGGCGCGTCCACGGTCGTCCACGGCTCGGCGTCGGTCGACTCGGGGCCCAGCAACCAGAGCCCCCCGCGGTGGGGGACGACGATGGTGCCGTCGACGAGGAACGCCCACTCCGCCGGGGCACCGTCGGGCAGCGGCACGTCGACCCGCGCGCCGGTGTCGAGGTCGACTACCACCAGCGCATCGCGCTGGATCGCGAGCGCCGCCAGCCCCGTCGCGACGTCGAGGGCCTGCTCGGCGTCGACCGAGCGCTCCACGGTGCGCGCCGGGGCGGTCGTCGCGGGCGCGTCGGGGTCGGGGCGCGACGCCGTCGGGGGCGCGGTCGACGGCACCGGCTCGACGTCCGGATCGGCGCTGTCCGGGTCGGCGACGTCCGGGACGGGAGCGGGGGCGGCGTCGTCGCCACCGCCGTCGGCGCCGCCGGTGGCGACGAGCCACACCACGAGCGCACCGACGAGGGCCACGACGGCGAGGACGCCGCCCCGCCGGTCGCCGCCCACCGACACGGTCCCGGTGCCGGACGCCGGCCCCGGCGCTTCCCCGGAGTGCCCAGCGCCGGTCAGCGCGTCGGCGCTGGTGCCGCACGCCCGGCAGCGGCGCGCCCCCCACGGGAGCCGCCGGCCACAGCCCGGGCAGTCGGTGACATCGGCCACCCGAGCACCGTAGGCCCCTCGCCGTCGACCGCGACGGCGCCCCCGGGCTCCACCATCGCGGCCCCGGTGGCCTACCGTTGCAGACCGATGGAGACCCCCCTCGACACCTCCTCGGTCATCGCGCCCCCGCGCTCGCCGGCCGACCGCGCCATGCGACGCTTGCTCCGGCTCCCCGACGACGCCCCGCGGTGCAGCCTGTTCGCGGCCCAGAGCCTGTTCGGCAAGTCGGTCGCCATCTCGGGCATTCGCTGTCTCATCACCTACATCGCCCTGCCGCTGCTGCGGCCGATCATCGACCTCAGCGGCGGTGTCGGGCCGGTGCTCGGCCTGATCGTCGGCGCGGTGTCGGCGGTGTTCATCGTGCTCGGGGTGCGCCGCTTCTTCGCCGCCGACCACAAGTGGCGCTGGTGGTACACCGGCATCGGTGGCGCCATCCTCGTGCTGCTCACCGTGCAGGCGGTCATCGACGTCGCCACCCTGGTCGGGTAGCGAACCTCCGGGGGCGGAGCACCGCGCCGCCCGTCGACGTCAGCGCGTAGCCTGTCGCCGGTCCGGGGCCGATAGCTCAGCTGGTCAGAGCACCGCCCTTACAAGGCGATGGTCGGGGGTTCGAGTCCCTCTCGGCCCACCCGGCGAGATCGCCCCGCCCCGGCGCGGCCGCCCGCGCGGCGCGCTCGTGGCGGTGGCGCGTCCCGCGACGGCTCAAGGCGGCGGCCCGAACCGCCGATGGGGCGGTGTGCAGGTCCTCGGCGCGCGTGCGCTCACCATCGTTGCCGGACTGCTCGCGGCCGTGGCGCTGGTGGTGCTCGGGGTGACGAGTGCCGCCCTCGACGGTGCGGTCACCGAGGGCGCCGTCGCCGAGCTCGTGCGCACCGAGGGCGTGGCCGAGCCGCTCACCGATGTCCTGGCCGACGCCGCCGCCGGACTGGTCGCGCCCGCGACCATCGACCCGTCGCCCGCGCACCGCGCCGCCGAGCGGGCCCTCGACGACCCCGACCTGGTGGACGTGGTCGGGGTGGCGCTGGTCGATGCCCACGCCGCCTGGGTCGACGGGGACCCGCTGGTGGTGCGCCTCGCCCCGGGCCCGACCACGACGCCCCTGATCGGGGGCATCCGCGACATCGACGCCGACCTGGCGCGTGCGGTGCCCGACTCGCGTGTGGCGCGGCCGGCGGCGGCGACCATCGACGTCCCGACCGCGTCCGACGTCCGACGGGCCCACGACCTCGCCCGGCTGGGCCTCGTCGTCGCCCTGCTGGGGATGCTGGGTGCCGTCGCCGTTCCCGGCGACCGGGCCCGGGCCCTCGACCGGATCGGTCGGGTGGTCCTCGTCCTCGGTGCCGGCCTCGCCGTGGTCGGGCTGGGGACGTCGTTGCTGGGCGAGGTCGGCGCCGACGGCGCAGGCGGCATCGCCCTCACCCTCGTGGCGGCCGACCGGGCCGCGTGGCTGGCGGCGGCGGGGTTCGCGGTGGTGGTCGGGGCGACGGCGGTGCTGCTCGGCCGGCACGCCCTGCCCGCCGTCGACCGGTCGCTGCGCCGCCGGGCCCGACGTCGCGCCGACGACGCGCCGGCGCGCACCGGCACCGTCAAGCGCGCCGCGCCCGCCGCCCGCCAGGCCGCGATGGACGCCTTCTTCGATCCCGACGCGACCGACGCTGGCCCCGACGACGACGGCCGGGCCGACCCGTCCGTCGACGACCCCACCGGCGCCGACACCGTTGCCGACGACGACGAGGTGCCGAGGCCACGCCGTCCGGCACCGGCGCGCGCGTCGGGCGACGCCGAGACCGACGCCCGGGCCGCGGCCCGCGAGGCCGACCGGCGGGCTGCGCTCGAGCGCATCGACGGCACGTCGGCCACGCCGCTGCGGACCCACCTGCGCCGCTGATCGACGCGGTCTCCGGCGCTGTGGTCGGGTGCGCCGCCAGCGGGCATGCTGGGGCGCCGTCGCCCACACCGACCGGAGGCCCATGACCGTCCTCGAGCAGCTGCTCGTCGTCCAGCAGCACGACACCACCGCCGACCAGCTCCGGCACCGTCGGGCCACCCTGCCCGCCCGCCAGGCGCTCCGCGACCTCGACGCCCGGTCGGCGGCGCTCGGGTCGCGCCGAGCCGAGGCCGAGGCTCGTCGCGCCGAGCTGCTCCGCGATCAGCGCCGCGTCGAGGACGAGCTGGCCCGCGTCGAGGCCAAGCGGAAGGAGACCGACACCACCCTCTACAGCGGCTCGGTGCGCGCCCCCCGCGAGCTGCAGGCCCTCCAGGACGAGCTGGCCGCCCTCGCCCGGCGGATCGACCAGCTCGAGAACGAGGTGCTCGAGGTGCTCACCGAGCTCGAGCCGGTGGAGTCCGAGCTCGCCGAGCTCGACACCCAGCAGGGCGCGGTCGACGTCGAACGTGAGCGCGCCACCGCCGAGCTGGCCGAGTCCGAGGCGGCGGTCGACGCCGAGCTCGCCGAGGTGACCCGCGCCCGCGACGAGGCGGCCGCCGACCTGAGCGCCGAGCACCTCGCCGACTACGACGACCGGCGCCGCCGCCTCGGCGGGGTGGCCGTCGCCCGCCTCGTCGGCACCTCCTGCGGGGGCTGCCACCTCACGTTGTCGGCGGTGGAGATCGACCGGTTGCGCAAGCTCCCGGCCGGCGAGACCGTCGCCTGTGAGGAGTGCGGCCGTCTCCTCGTGCGCTGATGCTGCTCTGGTTCGCCGGGCTCGGCTTCGTGTCGGTGGTGCTGGTGTTCCGCAGCCCCGCGCTCGACTACCGCATGGTGGTGCTCGGCTCGGTGCTGCCCCTCGTCGAGGCGCTCACCGGCGGCCCCAAGGTCCTGCACACCCTGCTCGGACCGGTCGTGGTGCTCACCGTGGTGATGCTCGCCACCCGCAACCGCCGCCTGGTGCGGCGGCGGTGGCTCGGGCTGCCGATCGGGCTGTTCGTGCACCTGGTGCTCGATGCCAGCTGGGCCGACCGCGACCTGTTCTGGTGGCCGGCGTTCGGGTGGTCGTTCCCCACCACCCAGCTCCCCGAGCTCGAGCGGGGCCTGGGTGCCATCGTGGTGATGGAGCTCATCGGCGCGGCGGCCATCGTGTGGTCGTGGCGGCGCTTCGGGCTCGACGACCCGGCGCGGCGCGAGCTGTTCGTCCGCCACGGTCGCCTCGACCGGGCCCTGGTCGGCGAGGGCGGCGGCTCGTGACGGCCCGGCCGACCACCCGGAGGCGTCCGTGCTGATCATCGTGCGCCACGGCCGCACCGAGGCCAACGCCCGGGGGCTGCTGCTCGGGCACCTCGACCCCGACCTCGACCCCGAGGGCGAGGCCCAGGCCGCCGCGGCAGCCGCCTGGCTCGGCCCGGTGGCGCGGGTGGTCTCGTCGCCGCTGGTGCGCGCCCGGCGCACCGCCGAGGCGTTCGGCGTCGACGTCGAGCTCGACGAGCGGTGGGTCGAGCTCGACTACGGCTCGCTCGACGGCACCCCGGTGGCCGACGTCCCGGCCGAGACGTGGGCGGCCTGGCGGGCCGACGCCGACTTCGCCCCGCCGGGCGGCGAGTCGCACGCGCAGCTGCGTCGCCGGGTGGTCGCGGCGGCCACCGAGCTGCTCGACGACGCCGCCCGGAGCGACGTCGTGGTGGTCACCCACGTCTCGCCGATCAAGGCGGTGCTCGGCTGGGTGCTCGACGTCCCCGAGGCGGCGGCGTGGCGCACCCGGGTCGGTCAGCCGTCGATCAGCCGGATCGGCGTCGGCGCCCAGGGTCCGGTGCTGGTGTCGTTCAACGAGTGCCCGCCGGGCTCGGTGGCCGGTCCGGGCCTGCTGCCCTGAGACCCGGTCCCCGATCGGGGCGCCCGGTCGACCACGGGCTCAGCTCGCGCGGGGCGGGCTGATGGAGCGCTGGACGGCGCGGGCGATGCGGCGGCAGATCCGATGGACGAGCCGCAGGCTCTCCACCAGCTCGACCTCGAGGGTGTAGGCCGCCACCCGCTGGGGGCCGGCCTCGGACAGGCGCGACGCCAGGTGCAGGTCCGCGGCGCGGTCCTGCTCGCGGAACTCGGCCTTGGACCGGATGACCATCTCGGCGGCGTCGGCGTCGCGCTCGCCCAACGCGCCCAGGGTGCCGTCGAGGGCCTCCAACGCGGCGGTGTGCAGGTCCTCGAGCTGCTGTCGGGTCTCGGGGCCCACGGTCAACCCGGCCGCCAGGCGGCGTCGACCGATGGCCACCAGGTCGGTCTCGACGACGTCGGCGAGGCGCTCGAGCTCGTTGGCCACCTCGAGGAGCCCGACCAGCTCGTCGCGCTGCTCGTCGTCGAGCGGGCCGCGGCTGACGTCGGCGAGGTAGGCGAGGACCGCGGCGTGGCGACGGTCGACCTCGTCGTCGAGCTCGGCGAGGCGGTCGAGATCGGTGGTCGAGCCGTCGATGGTGTCGACCAGCGAGCGCTCCACCATCTCGCGGATGTGCAGGCCGAGGCCGAGCAGCTCGCGGCGGGTCCCCTCCAGGGCGAGGACCGGCGTGGCGATGGCCGCGGGGTCGAGGGCCGAGGGGGACGGCTCGTCGCGGAGCCGGTCGGGGACCAGGCGTCGGGCGAGCGAGACCAGCGGGGTGAGCAGGGCGAGGAACACGACGGTGTTGACCGCGTTGAACACCGTGTGGGCGCTGGCGAGCTGGCGGGGCGTGGCCAGGTCGGTGGCGCTCGGTGACAGCTCCCGCACGATCGCGGCGAGCGGCGCCAGCAGGATGATCCACGCGACGGCGCCGAGGAGGTTGACGAGCACGTGGACCGCCGCAGCCCGCTGGGCCTCCCGGCCCCGCCCGATGCCGGCCAGCACCGCGGTGACGCACGTGCCGATGTTGGCCCCGAGGATGATGGCGATGCCGGTCTCGAGGTCGAGGAGGCCCTCACCGGCCATCACCACGACGATGCCGGTGGTCGCGCTCGACGACTGGACCAGCCCGGTGAAGAGGGCTCCGGCGGCGAGGGCGAGGACCGGCGCGCCGCTGCTCCCGAGGCGGTCGAGCAGCGGCTCGTAGGTGCCGAGGGGTGACATCGACTCGCTCATGACGTCCATGCCGAGGAAGACCAGGCCCAGTCCGACCGTGGCGCTGCCGAGCAGGCGGAGCCGGTCACGTCGGGCCAGCGCCGCGAGCGCGGCGCCGGCCGCGAGCAGGCCGAGCGCGTAGGCGGTGATGTCGAGGGCGATCACCTGGGCGGTGACGGTGGTGCCGAGGTTGGCCCCGATGATGACGGGCGCGGCCTGGGTGAGCGACAGCAGGCTCGCCGACACGAAGCCCACCACCACGACGGTGGTGACCGACGACGACTGGATGATGGCGGTGGTGAGCGCGCCGGTGCCCATCCCCGTGAACCGGTTGGTGGAGAACCGGGCCAGGGTGGCCCGCAGCCGATCGCCGGCGAGGGCCTTGAGGGCGTCGGTGGTGCGGCCCATCCCCAACAGGAACAGGGTGAGCCCGCCGGCCAGGCCCATGACGAGGAGGGTCCAGTCGATGTCGGTGGTGGAGGTGATCCCTCCGGCCTGACCCAGGACCGTCCCCATGGACGGTCGAGGCTACGTGGCGGCGCGTGGTGTCGACGCGTGTCGCGCGCCGGTGAGCGTCGCCAGCGGACCGTCGCCGGCCCGGGCGCGCACGTCGTCCGGGTCGTCGCAGACGAGGGCGGCGCCGGCGTCGGCGAGCTCGCTGGCGCCGATGCCGCCCGTGAGCACCGCGATGCACGGCACGCCGGTCGCGGTGGCGGCCCGCACGTCCCACACCGTGTCGCCGACGGCCACCGCCTGCTCGGGGGGCACGCCCACCTTCTCGAGCCCGAGTCGGAAGATGTCGGGGTCCGGCTTGGCCTCGTCGGTCTCGCTGGCCGACACCACGGCGGCGAGGGCGTCCTCGACGTCGAGCAACCCGCGAAGGTGATCGGTGTCCTCGGCTCGCCCGGAGGTGGCCAGCACGACGGCCAGGCCCTGGTCGGCGAGCCAGCGCACCAGCTCGCGGGCGCCCGGGATGACCGTCGCTTCCGGGCGCAGCTCCTCGAAGCACCCCACCTGGGCCTCGACCAGCTCGGGGCGCGCCTCGCCGGCGATCGCCTCGACCAGCCGGGAGGACCCGAGGCCGATGAGGCGGTGGACCTGCGTCATCGTGGGGGAGTGGCCGTTGCGGTGGAAGGCGCGCCACCAGGCGAGGGTGTGGAGGTAGGTCGTGTCGACGAGGGTGCCGTCGACGTCGAGCAGGGCAGCGCGATCGTGAGCCATCACCGGGCTCTACCCGGCGGGCGGGTTCCGACACGAGCGGGCCGGCCGACGCCGGCCCCTCCATCGCCTCGTAGGGTCGAGGTGTGAGACCGTGCTCCACCGCGTCGTGGTCGTCGGCCGACGCGGGGCCCTGGCCGTGACCGGGTCGGATGCCCGCCCCCGAGCCGCCTGGCGCGGTGTCGCGGTCCCCGCCGAGCACGGCGGTTGGGGCCTGACCGCCGAGCCGGTGATCCTCGGGCTGATCGTCGCTCCGTCGCTCGCGGGGCTCCTCCTCGGCGTGGGCGCCCTGCTGGCGTTCGTGACCCGAACCCCGCTGCGGGTGGTCCTGGTCGACCAGCGCCGGCACCGACGTCACCCCCGTACTGCGCTGGCGCGCCGCATCCTGGCGGTCGAGCTGTCCGTGCTCGCCGCGCTGGTGGTCGGCGCGGTGCTGGCCGCCGACGCACCGTTCTGGTGGCCGGTGCTCGTCGCCGCGCCACTCGTGGCCGTCGAGCTGTGGTTCGACATGCGCTCGCGGAGCCGGCGGCTCGTGCCCGAGCTCGCGGGGGCGGTCGGCATCGGGGCGGTGGCGGCCATGATCGTCCTCGCCGCTGCCCACGACACCCGTCTCGCCATCGGCGTCTGGGCGGTGCTGGCGGCGCGGTCGATCACCGCCATCCCCTACGTCCGCGCCCAGATCGCCCGGGTGCACGGTCGATCCGACGGGGAGCGGTCCCTCCTCGCGACCGACCTCGCCGCCGTCGCCGTGGCGGCGCTGGGGGTGGTGGCCGAGAGCGCCCTGGCGCCGGGCGCGGCGGCGGTGGCGGTCGCGATCGGGGTGCAGCGCATCGAGCGTCGCGGCCCGGTCCCGGTCCCCAAGGTGCTCGGTCTGCGCCAGATGGGGCTGGGAGCGCTGGTGGTGCTGGCCTCCGCCGTCGGGGTGATCGCCCTCGGGTGAGACGGTCTGCGGTCGCGGCGGGCTCAGCAGATGTTGAACCCGTGAGCGCCGGCCGGCGGTTCGTCGGCGACCTCGACGTGGTCGACCCGCGCTCGGGGCGGCCCGTCGCCGCACCAGCGGACGACGGCGTCGACCGCGTCGGGGCTGCCTTCGGCGACCACTTCGACCCGTCCGTCGGGCAGGTTGCGGGCCCACCCACGCACGCCCGCCCCGACGGCCACCCGCCGGCACGAGTCGCGGAAGAACACCCCCTGCACCCGGCCGGACACGAGCACCTTCCGGCGGACCACATCGGCGTCGGTCACCGCATCAGTGTGGCCGCGGCAGCGACGGGGTCGGCTCTGCCGCGGCAGCGGGCGGTGGCGGTGTCGGGGCGATGGGAGACCGACCAGGCGCGAGTGTGGGAGTTGGAGACGGCCACCCGCGTCGCGTGCGGGTTGGTCGCCGGGCCGGCGCAGATAGCTGGTGTGCACGGCGCCAGGTGATCCGGCACTACCCGCGCGTCTCGAGGAGCTGTCCATCCCGGCCGATCCCGTTCGTCTCTAGGTTGTCGGGCGGCGAGCGCCCGACCCGACCCGAGGAGACCCCCATGCCGCAGTACGCCGCCATCATCTACACCCGCGACGCCGACTGGACCTCGCCCGAGGAGGCCGAGACCATGGCCGAGTACGGCGCGTTCGGCGCCGCCAACGGCGAGAAGCACATCCGGGGCGGCGCCGCCCTCTTCCCCACCGCCACCGCCACCACGGTCCGGGTGAAGGGCGGTCGCGGCGGTGAGGTCGTCACCAGCGACGGCCCCTACGCCGAGGCCAAGGAGGTGCTCACCGGGTTCTACGTCCTCGAGTGCGCCGACCTCGACGAGGCGATCGGGCTCGCTGCCCAGATCCCGGCGGCCCGGGATGGCGCCGTCGAGGTGCGCCCCGTCATCC
>DATHSN010000142.1:0-2727 GCA_035464115.1 Acidimicrobiales bacterium
CACGGGAGCGGTGAGACACCTACGCTGCGCCGCGTGACCTTCGCCGGCATCCCGCCCGCCGCGCTGGACCTCTACGCCCGGCTCGAGGCCGACAACACCCGCAGCTTCTGGCAGGCGAACCGGGCCACGTTCGACGAGGCGGTCCGGGGCCCGGTCGCCGCGCTGTGCGACGAGCTGGCCGAGTACGGGCCGTTCCACCTGTTCCGACCCCACAACGACCTGCGGTTCGCCAAGGGTCGACCGCCCTACAAGACCCATCAGGGGGCCTACGGCGAGCGCGAGGGCGGCGCGGGCTACTACCTGCAGATCTCCGCGTCCGGGCTCATGGCCGCGGCCGGCTACTACGCCATGGCATCCGACCAGCTCACCCGGTTCCGGGCCGCGGTCGACGACGAGACGACCGGCGCCGAGCTGGTCGAGGTCCTCGCCGCCGCGCCCCGGTGGCTGACGCCCGGCGCCATCCGCGAGCTGAAGACCGCGCCGCGGGGCTACCCCCGCGACCACCCCCGCATCGAGCTGCTGCGCCGGGCCGGGCTCATGCTCTCGCGCGACGTCGGCGCCCCGGCGTGGCTCCACACCCGGCGGGTGGTGACCGAGATCCGCCGCACGTGGGAGGCAGCCGGGCCGGTGTGCGACTGGCTCGACCGCCACGTCGGCCCGAGCACGCTCCCCCCACCCGACGCGAGCTGAGCGTCGGGCGGCCGTCGACGGCCCGGATCAGTAGTCGGTGGTGCGCCGCACCGGCTGGAACAGCTCGATGCGGTGGGCGCACGCGGGATCGGCCGGGCAGGTGGCGCACTGGGGCGCGGACGCCTCGGGGCACCGGTGGCGCATGGTGAACAGGAACCAGTCGACGGTGCCCATGTCGCGGCCGCTGCGCGCCGACAACGCGGCGACCGCGTCGAAGGTGGCCCGGCGCACGGCCCGCTCGTCGGGCTCGTCGAGCAGCCGCCGGGCGGCGACGCGAGCGCGCAGGTCGGCGTCGTCGATGGCGACCATCCCGGTGCGCAGCGCCGTGCGCTGCACGTGGTAGTCGACGATCGGGGGCGCGTCGTCGGGCACCTCCGCCGCCGGGGGCAGCAGGCCGTCGGGGCGCTGGCGCAGGATCACGCCGAGCAGCGCTGCCTTCTTGCGGAGCGGGTCCTCGCGGTAGCCGCCGACGTGGTCGAGCAGGGTGAGCAGCGCCCGCATCGGTCGCCCGGCTGCGGATGCGGCCGCGACCAGCTCGGTGGCGGTGGTGCCCAGGGCGAGCAGCGACCGCCCGTGGGCGTTGGCCAGCTCGACCCACAGCGCGGGGTCGGGGAACGGGTCGATGCCGTCGTCGGCCGCGGCCAGCGCGTGCCAGCCGTCGAGGGTGAGCGCCGCCTGGCGCTCGGGCGACATGGCGTCGGGCTGGGTCCGCGCCCAGCGCTGGTAGGCAGCCCACAGGTAGTCGCTGCCCTTGCGCTCGGCACCGTCGATCGTGGCGATCATCGAGCCGGCCCAGCCCCCGTCGCGCTCGTGCCAGAAGCCGAACTGCTGGAGGGTGGCGGCGGCGAACCAGTCGATGGTGCCCGGGTCGCCGACCGCCGGGAACAGGTCGCCGGTGAACGGGAAGGGCTGCAGGTCGCTCAGGCCGCCGACGATCGCCGCGAGGCGGTCGACGATGTCGTGGTCGACGCGCACGCGTGGATCGGCGATCGGGTGCGGGGGCGGGTCCGGCCGCCACAGCACCTCCGGGCCGACGGCGGTGACCATCTCGGCCGCCGCCGCGTTGCCCCGCCGGGCCGCCTCCACCGGGTGGTCGCCGGCCAGCAGCCGGGCGAGGGTGGTGCCGCAGAAGGTGTCGCCGGCACCGGTGGGATCGAGGGCGTCGGCTCGCTGGCCGGTCACCTCGGTGCGGTGGTCGCCCTGGAACACGGTGACGCCGGCCTTGCCCCGGGTGACGAAGCGCAGGTGGCCGACGGCGGGTGCGGCATCGTCGCCGTAGAGCAGACCGGCCTCGTCGGCGTTGCAGAACGACAGGTCGGCGAGATCGAGCGTGGCCCGGGCGAGCGCGGTCTCGAGCCGGGCCGCCTTGCCGTAGGTGGCGGCGACGGTGAGGCAGCCCCGGTCCCGCAGTGCGTCGACGAACCGCCGCTGGAGGCCGGCGTCCATGAACGGCACGCAGTAGGCGCACGCGGGCAGGTCGGGCACCAGGTCGAGCAGCTCGGGCGCCATCGCCGGCTCGGCACCGAGGTGCTCGCGGAACAAGGTGACCGCGCCGTCGTCGTCGTAGGCGATCTCGAACCGGGGCAGGCCGTCGAGGTCGACCGTGGGACCGACCCACCGGATCCGGTCGAGCGCGGGTGCCAGCTCGGGCGGCATCGGATCCGGGAGCGGCGCCAGCATCGTCACCTCGACGCCGGCGCGCGCCGCGGCGAGAGCCGTGTAGAGCCCGGCGCCGCCGGGCGTGGCCACCGGCTCGCCCCGCACGTGGATGCGGTCGAGCGACGCCCCGCCCACCACCAACAGCCGAGGCGTGTCGGTCGCTCGCACCCATCGCTCGGCCCAGTCCATCGACCGACCCTAACGCCGGGCCCGGGGCCTCCCCGCCAGCGGTGCGGAACGTGCGCGGCGCCGGCCTTTGGTCAGGCGTCGATCGTGGCCGGCGGCGGGGTGCTCTCCGAAGCGTCGATCCCCGACGCTCCGGCGAGCAGCTCCGCCGAGCGCAGCCGGTCCGCGCCGGTGGGGGCGGCGTGGGCGAGG